>NZ_JBHWHY010000023.1:8316-152474 GCF_042732265.1 Streptomyces sp. NPDC059788
ACCGTCTTTGGCGGGTGGGGGAGGTTCAGCGCGTCCACTTGGCCGGCGACCAGCGCCACGGGGCCTTCTGGGGGGGCCGTTGGGTGTGGCGTGTCGGGCTTCCGGTGCCTGCGGCGCCCCCCGTGCCCCCGCGACCGTCCTGACCCTTCCTCAACACAGGGGGCCTGCGCAATCATCCCGGCCGGTGTCGTGGCCGGTGCGGAACCCGCGGAGGGACGGCGGTTGCGCGGCGACGGTGCGGCGGCCGGTGTCCACGCCGACCGCGTCCGCCTGCTCCGTACTACCCCACCTGTGCCCCCGCTCCGTTCATGGCCGCCTTGCGCTGGCGTCCTGCCAGGCGGGAACCGGACTCGCGGCGGGTCGTCCTGCGCAGCAGCGGTACGGCGAGGAGGAAACCGGCGACGGCCCAGGCCGTGAGCACCAGGGCGACCGTGGGCAACTGCCAGGCCCCCGATGCCTCCGCGGCCAGCGCACTGTCCGGCAGCAACGCCGACCGCAGGCCCTGCGCCATCCATTTGAGCGGAAAGAACTCGGCTATCCGCTGCACGATCTGGGGCAGCCGGGTGACCGGGAACATCGTCCCGGAGATCACGAGCAGTGTCATGGAGGGCAGCATGATCAGGGCGAGCGCCTCGCGCGGGTTGGGCAGTACGGCGCCGATGGCCGCGCCGAGCGGTACGACCGCGAGGAGTCCGAGGCCGGCGACCCAGATCAGGGTGAGCCACTGGGCCGGGGTGGCCGGCAGCGGCCCGTCGGCCAGCACCGCGCAGGCCGTGAGCAGGAGCACGAGGGTGCCGACGGCCATGCCGAGGATCAGCAGCGCCTTGGCCACGAGGTACGCCGGTATGCCGCCCGGCGTGGCGCGCAGTCGCAGCAGCGCGCCCTCTTCGCGTTCCGTGACGAACATCTGCGGGATGTTGAGCACGCCGAGCTGGAAGAGCAGATAGGCGCTGAACCCGGCGACCATCAGATGGCTCATGGGGAGCTCGGTGCCCGGCACGGAGTCGCCGATGGTCACGGCGAGCACGACGGCCACCACGATGTTCAGCAGATGCCCGCTCAGCTCCTTCTTGCTGCGCAGCAGCTGGCGCAGTTCGATGCCTCCGCGCCGGACCCCCGCCCGCAGATACCTCCGCGGCCCCGTCCCCCTCATGCGGCACTGTCCTTTCGGTCCCCGGCGTCGGCCGGGGGTCGGTTCTCGGTGTTCACCATGTGCAGGTAGGTGTCCTCCAGCGTCGGGCGGCGCACCTCCAGGTCGGCTATCGGTCCCCGGGCTTCGCGGTGCAGGTCCCACACGAGCCGGGAGGGGTCCTCGGTCCGCTCCCTTCGCGGGGTCCCGTCCTCGGCCGTCCAGCGCACCTCGGCGCGGGCCGCGGCCTGCCGGGCCAGTTCGGCCGGGGTGCCGCTGACGCGTATCCGCCCGTCGACCAGTACGGCTATACGGTCGGCGAGGCGTTCGGCCTCGATGAGATCGTGGGTGGTGAGCAGGATCGTGACGCCCTCGTCGCGGGCGAGTTTCTCGACCAGGACGTGGAAGTCGTAGCGCGCCTCCGGGTCGAAGCCGGTGGTGGGCTCGTCGAGGAAGAGCAGTTCGGGGCGGCCGACGATGCCGAGGGCGACGTCGAGACGACGGCGCTGGCCGCCGGAGAGTCTGCCCACTTGCTGGTCCGCCTGCGTGCTCAGGCCGACGAGGGCGAGCAGCGCCGCCGGGTCACGCGGGTAGGGGTAGTACTCGGCGAAGTGGCCCAGCAGTTCGCCCACCCGCCATCTGGCGTGGTCGCGCCAGGACTGGAGGACGAGACCGAGCCGTCCGCGCCAGGCGTCGTCACCGCGCACCGGGTCCGTACCGAGTACGCGCACCTCGCCGGAGGAGCGTCGGCGGAAGCCTTCGAGTATTTCGACGGTGGTGGTCTTGCCGGCGCCGTTCGGGCCGAGCAGGGCGAAGATCTCGCCGCGGTGGATGTCCAGGTCGACGCCCTGGAGCACTTCCCTGGAGCCGTAGGACATGCGCAGGTCGCGGACCTGTACGACGGGGGCGGGCGGGGTCACCGGCGGGCCTCCGTACGCATCGGGCGCGTCTTCGCGGAATCCGCGCTTTCCGCGCCCGCGTGGGCCGCAGCCGCATCCGGCGGGGACGCCGGGGCGGCTTCGGGAGGCGGACCGGTGGTGGCGCCCTCGACGATCGCGCGCAGTGCCGCCACATGTCCCTCGAACGCCGTCCGCCCCCGGTCGGTGAGCCGGACCTTCGTGCGGCGCTTGCGGCCGCCGCCCTCCTTCCGGATCTCCAGGTAGTGGGCCTCCTCCAGCGTGTGCAGCTGTTTGGAGAGCGCCGAGTCGCTGAGCGAGAGGCTGTCCCGGATGAACGGGAAGTCGGCCCATTCGGTGGCGGCGAGGAGCGCGACCACCGAAAGTCTGGTCGAGGGATGGATCAGTTCGTCGAAACCTGTGGGGGTGCTCATGGGCGGCTCCCGTCGTAGCTGCGCAGCGGGGCGAAGGCCCACCGGTTGGCCGGCGCGGTGACGAGCAGGAAGAGGCCCGCGCAGATCGTGGCCTGCACGAGGCTGCCGAACGGCAGCTCGGCCCACTCGACCAGCCGGCCGGTCAGCGCGATGCTCGCCGCGCCCAGGGCGGCCGCCGCGAGGAACACGGCGAACACACGCCATGAATAGCGCGAACGATGCAGTCGCATACGGGATTTGCGGCTCGCCCGCACGCCCATGGCGCCCAGCGCGCCCACATACGCGGCCAACGCCACCAGCACCCCCCATTCGGGCAGGTCGAGCCCGCTGACGGCCAGATAGACCCACATGACCGCCGCGATCGGCAGATACGCCCGCCGGCCCGTCACGGAGCAGCGCTCCAACTCGTCGTACACCCGCTCCTGCGGGACCCGGATCCGCTGCAGATCCGCCCATGCACGTTCGGCGTCCACCGGTGTGCTCATGCACATCGCCTCCCCAAGACGTTGACATGCTGCATCGCTGAGTTCATGGACGATCCACTTCCCCACCGTCAGCTTTCCCACTAGGAAAGTTAGCGCAGACTTTCCTGCCGGGCAAGTCAAGAAACGGGAACACGCGGCCGGACGCGACCGCCGCCGCCGTTCCCCGTCACTCGATGCTGGCGACGGCCTCCACCTCGACCAGATGCGCCGGGATGTCCAGCGCCGCCACACCCAGCAACGTGGCCGGCGGGGTCGGGGTGGTTCCCAGTTTTTCGGCTGCCCGGGTGATGCCTTCCAGGAGCAGGGGCATCTTGTCCGGGGTCCAGTCGACGACGTGGACGGTCAGTTTCGCGACGTCGTCGAAGGAAGCGCCGACTCCGGCCAAGGCGGTGGCGACATTCAGGTAGCACTGCTCGACCTGGGCGGCGAGGTCACCTTCGCCGACCGTGGTTCCTTCGGCGTCCCAGGCGACCTGGCCGGCGAGGAAGACCAGTTTCGATCCGGTCGCGACCGACACCTGCCGGTAGACGTCGATTTCCGGCAGTCCTTCGGGGTTCACCAGGGTGACGGCCATGGGTGTGCCTCCTCGGCGTGAGCCCGTGGCCCCGCTGCGCGCGGGCCACGACGCTTCCGGTTTCTCTTGGTTACTCGGAAACCGTAGGAGAGTGGCCGCTGACGTGGAAGAACGCACTTCTCGGTGCCTGGGGAACCTGATGGTGACCCAGCAGTTCGGGAGCTCCCCGGGAGGACGAGCACGGAAACGAGGACGAGCACGGGGACGGGGACGGGCTCAAGCGACCCAGTGTGGGCGGCGGTCGGTCGACGAGGGGGTGAGGCCGTCCGCCAGTGCGGTGGCCATGCGGTGTACGGCCTCGCGGAGGGTGTCCGAAGGGGTGGTGTAGGGAATGCGGAGGCGCTGTTCGAAGACGCCCGGGTCGGTGGCGAAGTAGGCGCCGCCCTCGATGCGTACCCCGTAGTCCAGGGCCCGTTCGGCCAGCGCGGCGGCCAGCGGCTCCCCCAGATCGACCCAGAGGGACAGGCCGCCGGGCGGCAGTCGCCAGGTCCACTGCGGGGCGTGTTCGGTCAGCGCGGCGGCGAGGGCGGCGCGCTGGACGCGCATCCGCTCCAGGCGTGGCGGGAGCAGTTCCTCCGACCGGTCCAGCAGATCCAGGGCCAGGAGCTGGTCCAGGACCGAGCCGCCCATGTCGGTGGCGACCCGCTGCCCGGCGAGTTCGGTGACGAGCCGCGCGGGGGCGCGCAGCCAGCCGATGCGCAGGCCCGCCCAGTGGGTCTTGCTCATCGAGCCGGTGGTGATGACCTGGCCGGTCCCGCCGGGTGGGGCGAGGGAGGCGAAGGGCGGTGGCGCGGGGACGTCGAGGGCGAGGTCGGTCAGGGTCTCGTCGATGACCAGCCACGTGCCGGAGCGTTGCGCGGCGCGCAGGATGCGGGCGCGCTGGCCGGCGGGCATGAGGCAGCCGGTCGGGTTGTGGAAGTCGGGAATGAGGTAGGCCAGTTGGGGCACCGACTGGCGCAGGGACGATTCGACGATCTCGGTGTCCCAGCCGGTGTCGGTCACGGGGACCGGCACCGTACGCAGCCGGGCGCGCCGCAGGGCTTCCAGGGCGTTCGGGTAGGACGGGTTCTCGACCATGACCCGGTCGCCGGGGCGGCAGAGCAGCCCGAGGACGAGCGTGAGCGCGTGCTGGGCCCCGGAGGTGACCAGGATCTGTTCGGGCACGGTGGCCAGGCCCCGCCGGGTGAACCGTTCGGCGATGGCGGCACGCAGCTCCGGCAGGCCGTACGGGTGGTAGCCGGGGGTGTCGACGTGCTCGGCCAGCTGCGGGGACACCCTGGCGAGGGCGTCGGCGAGTGTGCGGTGCGGCAGTCCGGGGGCGGCCCTGGCCAGGTCGATCGCGGTGTCCCGCGGGCCGAGGAGCCGTGTGACACCGCGGGGGGTGCGGCCTTCGGGCAGGGCCGTCCAGGTGCCGGCGCCCTGGCGGCTGTGCGCGTAGCCGCTCTCGCGCAGCAGGTCGTAGACGGCGGTGATGGTGGCCCGGCTGGTGTTCAGGGCGGTGGCGAGTTCGCGTTCGGCGGGGAGTCTGACGTGCAGCGCGATACGCCCGTCCAGGATCAGCGCGCTGATCACCTGTGCCAGGTGGCGGTAGGCGGGCCGGGACTCCGACGGGTCGGGCAGCAGCGCGGCGAGTCGCCTGCTTCCCAGCGTGCGGTCCGAGTGTCCGGTCCTGGCTCCTGCTCCGTGTACGGGTTGGGGCGCTCCGGTGTCCGCCATGTCGCTCCTCCGTTCTGCCGCGCCCGTCAGCCGGCTGCCGCCCCTGCCGCGTCGCGCCGCACGGCCATACCACTCCCCCGGTATTGGCCATGTTCTGTCAGCCAATCACTGTACAGAGTCACACCAATGGCCTCGGACGAACGCGGGCCCCGGCACACGAGGAACGGTGGAGGCGACCGGCACGTGCAGCACGAGCACACGCACCCGCACACGGCAACAGCCGGACACGAGCACGCAGGGCGAGGACGATCCCGGAACGAAGGGCGGGACCCGACGCGTCCGCCGGTCAGCCCCCGGACAGGCGCGCCGCCGCTCGCTCTCGCCTACGTCCCGCTCGGTGAGCGTCCACTGAGGCGGCTGCCCCAGCTGTTCACCGGCCTGGCCCTGTACGGGTTCAGCCTGTCGGTCATGGTCCGGGCCTCACTGGGCGTCAACCCGTGGAGTGTGCTGTACGAGGGGGTGGCGCGCCACACGTCCCTGAGCTTCGGCACGATCAGTGCCGTCGTGGGGGTGCTCGTGCTGCTGCTGTGGATACCGCTCAGGCAGCGGCCGACGTTCGGCACGGGCGCCAACATCGTCGTTCTGGCGTGCTCGTCCGACCTCGGGCTCCGGCTCCTCCCCCAGGACCTCGGGCTTGAGGCGCGGATCGGCCTGCTCGCCGGTGGCGTTCTCCTGAACGGCCTGTCCGTCGCCGTCTACGTGGGCGCGCGTTACGGCCCCGGCCCCCGGGACGGCCTGATGACCGGCGCGTCGGCCGCGACCGGGCGTTCGCTCCGCTTCGTCCGTACGCTGATCGAGGTCACCGTGCTGGGCGCCGGGTGGCTGCTGGGCGGGAGTGTGGGGGCCGGCACCGTGCTCTATGCCCTCGCGGTCGGCCCGGTCACCCAGTTCTTCTTGCCCCGGTTCGCCTACCGGAGCGCGGTGGAGCGCCAGGGGTGAGAAACCCGGTTCGGTCACCAGGACGCCGGAATCGAAAGGGGGCGGCGGAAGAACAGGCCCTCGTGCCAGCGGATCTCCTCCGGCTGCACGGCCAGGCGCAGGCCCGGGTTACGGGACACGGTGCGCACCATGGCGTCGATCAGGCAGCGCGCCAGCCGGTTGCCGGGGCAGAAGTGCAGGCCGCGTCCGAAGCCGAAGTGCGCGGGGCCCCGGCGGCCGAGGAGGAAGGCGTCCGGGTCCTCGAACGCCTCCGGGTCGTGGTTGACGGCCTCCATCGAGACCATCACCACCTCTCCCGCCCTGATGGTCTCGCCGTCCACCTGTACGTCCTCGGTGGCCCGGCGTTTGGCGGACCCGGTGGCCAGGGGGGTGTGGCGCAGCAGTTCCTCGACCGCGGCGGGAATCAGCGCCGGATCGCGGTTCAGTGCCGTGACGGCTTCGGGGTGTTCGAGCAGGGTGATCAGGGCTCCGCAGAGGAACCCGGAGGAGGTCGGATATCCGGCCACGACGAGGAGCTCGGCGACTTCGGCCAGGTCCTCGTCGCCGAGCCGGCCGGATTCCGTGGGGGCCTCGGACACGGCCTTGAGCAGGTGCTCCCCCGGTGTCCCGGCCAGGCGGCGGGCGTGGGCGAGGAAGAACCGGTGCATGTCGGCGAAGGCGGCGGTCTGCTGCCGTGCGGTGACGCCGCAGAACCGCAGGCCGAGGTCGGCCCAGCGGGTCAGCTGCTCCTCTTCGTCGGGGCCGAGCTGTCCCAGTAGCGTCCGCGATGCCGACTGCCGGGCCAGGGGCAGGGCGAACTCCCGTGCCAGGTCGACGGTGTCCCGGCGTTCGAGGAGGGCGCGCATGAGGACGTCGGCCCGCTCGCGAATCCACTCCTGGTGGCGGCGGACCGCACGCGGCCCGAGGCCGTCGGCGAGCACGGCCCGCAGTCCGGCCTCTTTGAGAAGCGCGATGGCGTTGCCGCGCGTGCCCGGGGCCCGCAACTCGACGGGCTCCTGGCGTGGGCAGCCGGGCGCCATGGCGGCAGCCGAGCTGAACCGCGGGTCCTCCAGCACCTGCACGGCGGTGGCATAACGGGTGACCAGCCACAGCCGGTCGCCGGTGTATTCGGACACGACCGGGCAGGCCGCCGGGCCGGTTTCGCGCAGCCGTGTGTAGTGCGGGGAGAGCTGCTGGCTCCAGTCGTGGAACGGATACGTGAGAGCCCCGGATGCGGGTGCGGCGGACTCGTGTGCGGTAGTCACGGTGAGTGCTCTTTCCCATGGTGGGCGGCCCGCACCTCAGGTCGCCGGGGCGGGCGTCGCCGAAACGGCTGCGGTCGGCGGCGGGACGAGGGTCAGTGTTCGGCCGGGTTCTCCGTGAGCAGGATGAGGCCCTGGCCGTCGGCGGCGCGCAGCGGTCCGTTCCCGATGTAGAGCAGATCGGCGAACGGGACGGGAGCGTGATAACTGGCCAGCGACGTCGGCACGTCGAGGATGCTCGGGGTGTCGATGAAGAACGGCAGCTCGTCGATGAGGTACTCCAGGGCCAGGCCGGTCGGGTCGCTCTCGGCGGCCCCGCCCCGCACCGGCTGCGGGCCGCCCGTCGTGACAGCGCGGGCCGTCACCTCCCGGCAGACGCGGCGGGTCCGCTCGTCCGAGGCCAGCGCGTCCCGGACCCGCTGGTGGAGTGCGCGGTACTCGGGTGACTGCGCCAACTCGGACAGCAGGTGGGTGCGTTGGTCCGGCTCGGGGATGCCGGTGCGTTCGAAGGCGCGGCGGATGCGGCGGCGGACGCTGGAGAGTTCGGTACGGGCCTTCTTGTGCGCCGCCTGCTCCGGGTAGCCCTGCGCACGGTAGTTGGAGGCCAGGGAGCGGTCCGGGACGATGACGTCCACCCGCTGGAAGGTGGCGTGTGCCCAGCGCAGCATCCGGGCCAGGGTGGGGATGCGGTAGTAGCTGTTGCCCGGACTGACGCCGATCAGCAGGTGGTCGGCGCCGGACAGCAGGCGTCGGCAGTTGGGCGTGTGCGGCAGCGCGGTGTAACTCTTCGCGATCGTGGCCGCGGTGAGGGGCAGGGGGTTCGACACAGACGTTCCTCGGTGTGGGTGGGCGTGGCCGGGGCCGCCCGGGTCAGGGGCGTACGGAGGTGTCCGCGGCCGGTGCGGGCTCCCGGACGGCGTGCGCCACCCGACGGCAGAGGTCGTCCAGGAGATCGGACGCGTCCAGCGGCCGCTGCGGTCCGGTGGCGACCCGTTCGATCTCGGCGCGGACGGCGGCCAGCCGCGGGTCGTGGGCTCCGCTCGCCTCCAGCAGCTCCAGCGTGCGGCGCGCGCCGTCCATGCAGCGGAAGACGCCGTAGAAGCCGGGTTCGTCCATCAGGCCGCGCGCGCTGCTCAGCAGGAAGCCGGCCAGCAGCGCGAGCCCTTCACTCAGCTGCGGCGGGTTCGGCTCGACCGGCCCTCTCATAGCTGATCACCTCGCTTCTGGGTCGTCTGAGGGACGGTTGGGGCGCCTGCGCGGGATGCCCGACCGGCACCAGCAGCAGCGGGTCGAGCGAGGGCGGCAGGCCGAGCAGTTCCCGCAGCACGCCGGGCACGAATCCGTGCACCGGACAGGCGCCGAGGCCGTGCGCGTGGGCGGCGAGCAGCAGGTTCTGGGTGGCCATGGCCGCGCACAGCGGCGCGATCCGCCGCCCGGAGGCATCGGTGCTCCGCGCGGTGTCCACGCAGACGACGACGATCAGCGGGGGCAGTCCGATCACGCCGGGCGACAGGCCGCGCAGCCGCCGGATCGTCCGCCGGTCCTGGACGGCGAGGAAGGACCACGCCTGGGCGTTGCCCCCGGAGGGCGCGGCGAGCATGGCATCGAGAAGCGCCTCCACGACGGGGGCGTCGACGGGCGCTTCGGTGTAGCCGCGTACGACGCTGCGGGTGAGCAGGGTCCGCATGAACGCGTCCGCCGACGCGGATCGTGGCGAGCCGGTACGAGGCGGCCTGCTCGGCGCGTCGGTGACCGTGTGCAGCGCGTCGGCCATGGCGACGGGGTCACTCACGTCCGGCTGCGCGGGGCGGCTGGGCGCAGCGGTCTGCTGGGGAGGCGGCGCGGACCGGCGAGGCCGGGTTCGGGGCCGCGATACGGGCGGTCGCCACGCGAATCCTTTCCATGGGCCCGCGGTGCCGGCAGGCAAACGGGAGTAATGCCAAATTGCCTGCCGGGCTGCGGTCGCGCGCCCTGCGGAAGGCCGGACGAGTGATCGACCGCAGTGCCCTGAGGAGGGCTGCGACGCACGGAGGCTTCGGCCGGGAGGAGGGGTTCGCGGCGAAGGAGAGTCCTGCCGCGGGTTCGGACGGTCGCGGAGGTGTGTCAGCGGTCGTTCGCGGCTACTCCCGTACTACCCGTACGGCGATGATCAACCGACCGGGCCGTGCGCGCGGCCCGGCACCCCTCAGGAGACACGGCATGAGCAGCGAACCGACCATGCGCACGATCACCCAGGACACCTGGGGCGGCCCCGAGGTGCTGTACCTGACCCGGGCGCGGCGGCCCGTGCCGCTGCCCACCGAGGTGCTCGTGCGGGTGCACTCCGCCGGGGTGAATCCGGTCGACTGGAAGACCCGTCAGGGCGGCGGCATGGCCGGAGTCCTCGGAGACCCGCCGTTCACCGTGGGCTGGGACGTCAGCGGTGTCGTGGAGGAGGTCGGCTTCGGTGTGCACACGGTGGAGGTGGGGGACGAGGTGTACGGGATGCCGTGGTTCCCGCGACAGGCCGGCGCGTACGGCGAGTACGTGAGCGCGCCCTCCCGGCACTTCGCCCGCAAGCCCGCCGCGCTCGACCACGACCACGCCGCCGGGGTGCCGCTGGCCGCGCTCACCGCCTGGCAGTCGCTGGTGGACGCGGCGCGCGTCGAGGCCGGCCAACGGGTGCTGGTCCACGCCGCGGCCGGCGGGGTCGGTCACTTCGCGGTGCAGTTCGCCAAGCACCTGGGCGCGCAGGTCATCGGTACGGCCCGGGCCGCCAAGCACGACTGGCTGCGCTCACTCGGGGCGGACGAACTGATCGACTACACCGAGGACCGCTTCGAGGAGGCCGTACGCGACGTCGATGTCGTCCTCGACCTCGTGGGGGACGAGCACGAGCGGACCAGCACCCGTTCCCTGCGGACACTGCGGTCCGGTGGCACGCTCATCGCCGTCCCTTCGGGGGCCTCACCCGACCTGGTGGAGCGTGCCCGTGCGCAGGGCGTGCGGGCGAGGGGCTTCCTGGTGGAGCCGGACGGCGCGGCGCTCGGCCTCATCGGAGGCCTCGTCGACGAGGGGGCGGTGTCGGTGGCGGTCGAGGACGTACTGCCGCTGGCCGAGGCCGCGGAGGCGCACCGCCGGGGCGAGGAGGGCCGTACCCGCGGCAAGCTGGTATTGCGTGTGGCGTCCTGACATCGCGCCGCGCTCGCCGGATACCGGACCGACCGGTGGACGCGCCCGAAAGGGTGACCGGCATTTATCCACCGGAATACCGGCCGTACCGGCACCCCGGCCCCCGGGCCGAACCCACGGCGCGAACCCGCGTTCCGGTCCCGGAACCCGAACAAGGGGACCCGGACCCGGAACTGGAACGCGGCCTGAACCGGAACCCCGATGCACCCGGTGTCCCCACGCCCCGGTGCTCGTCAGACAGTCGGACCCGCCATCGGAATTCCGTTCTCCGGAGCAAGCGCGGGCCGACGATGTGTACCGGCCACTGCGTTGTGCGTGCGACGCCGCACCGCATCGCCTCTGCGCAACCTGCCGGATACGGGGAGTGGCAGCAGACGCGATACGGACGGCCCGCGGCGGTGGGAGTTCGACCGACCGGGCCCGGGGCCCGGAAGTTGGGAAAAGTTACGCGTCGACCCATTCGTGGGACTGTGCCTGCTTCAGCAGACGCTGACGGGCCTGGACGATCTGCTCGCCGGTCATGCTCGGCACGCCCGTCACCAGGAGTTCGGTCACCTCGTCCAGGAACTCCTGGGCGGAGAGGGTGTCGCACAGGACACCGTCCTCGAAATTCCCGTCGTGCGCCGCGCTCTGCGCGCGGTGGGTGCCGCCGGACCGGCCGGGGGCGCCTTCCAGGAAACGCACCTCGGACGCCTTGGGGCCCCGGTCGCCCTCGTCCACCAGGAATTCGACCTTGACGCCGGGGGCCATCAGCCCCTTGTCGAATTCCAGGTCGTTCACATGCACGAAGACGTCTTCTCCGCCGTCGTCCGGGACGACGAATCCGTAGCCGCGTACCTCGTCGAACCGAATGACCTTGCCCGAAACCATCACAGTGCCCCAAACCCCAATTCCACAACTGCCCGCAATTCCGCACCCTGTCGCCATCGCCTCGGCGGTGCCGTTCCCGCCGGGCGGACCGGCAGAGGTTATCGCCGAAGGCGGAGACGAATCGGTGGATGTCCCGCACATACTATTGCCGAGCCGCGGCGGAACGTCCAGCCCGGCGCCCGCCCCCACCCCGCACCGGCGTACGCGGGCGGTCCGCGGGGCGGCACCGACCGTTTCGACGACACCGCACCGTCGCGACGACACGATCCCGTCGAAACGACACCGGCACGCCGCTACGGCGGCAGTCCGTCGCTACGGCCACGTTTCGTCGTTACGGCCCGGCCCGTCGCTACGGCACCGGACCATCGCTACGGCACCGCCCCATCGGAACGGTGCCGTAGCGACGAAACGGGTCAGTCCGCCAGGGCGGTCCGCACCTCCTCCGCGAGCAGGGCCACGTAGTCGGCGGTCCAGCCCTCGATCGTGCTCCGGTCCCACAGGTCGGACGAGTACTCGACGTACCCGGTCAGCGTGTCGCCCGCCGGGACGAGCCCGAAGTTGAACTCCGTACGGGAAGCCCTGACGGCCAGGTCCTCCACCGCGGTCTCCACGCCGGGCAGCTCGATGTCCGTCTCCAGCGAGTTCTGGTACTGGAAACCGAACGGCACGTGGTCCGGCACCTCGACGCCCATCTCCTCACGCAGGGGCTTCGCCAGCCTCCGCAGCGGCATGATGTGGTCGATGCCCTCGATGGAGGTGTGCGCGACCTGGCGGACGAGGTCCGCGAAGTCCTCGGCCCCGTCGAGCCGGATGCGCAGCGGCAGGCCCACGGCCGTGCAGGCCACCAGCGACTCGAAGGCGCGGCGCTCACGGTTGGCGTAGGAGACGTTGACGACGACGTCCGAGCGCCCGGAGAGCTTGCCGACCAGCCGGCCCAGGGCCGCGACGGTGACCGCGTACGGTGTCGTGCCGCACTTCCTGGCCAGCCGTTCCACGTCGGCGCGCACGTCGGCGCCCACCGGGAAGAGGAAGACGCGCCCCTGTCCGCTGAGGGTTTCCGGGCGGGGCCGGTCCAGGGGCAGCGCGTGCTGGAACGGCGCGCCGTCCAGTTCCCCGGCCCAGTACTTCAGGATGCGCTCTTCGGTCCGGTCCGTGGCGGTCTCCTGCTGCCAGCGCGCGTACTCGGTCGGCTGCGGCACCGTGCTGCCCAGGGTGTGCGGGGTGCCGGTCACCGCGGCGCGGTAGAGGGCGGCGAAGTCGCTCAGCAGGATGCTGACGGCCCAGCCGTCGCAGGTGGAGTGGTGCATCAGGAGGAACAGCACCCAGGCCGACGGGCCGGTGCGCACCAGCCGGAGTTTGGGTGCCACTCCTTCGGTGAGGTCGAACCGGGTGTCCGCGACCTCGGCGCTGATCCGCTTGATCACGTCGTCGGCGTCCCCGGCCGCGCCCGTCGTGCCCGGGGTGGCGGCCGTGGCTTCCTTCCGGGTGGTCAGGTCCTCGACCGGGAGATCGACCGGCCGCGGCCGGAGGATCTCCTGCCACCACTGCCCGTCCTCTTCGACGAACCGGGTGCGCAGCGATTCGTGACGGGCGACGAGCCCGGTCAGCGCGGTGCGCAGCGCCGGCAGGTCCAGGTCGCCGGTGAGCGTGATGCGCAGGGCGACGTTGTAGACCTGCGGCAGGGTGTGCCGGTGGTGCGAGTCGATGAAGCCCCGCTGCTGGCGGGTGACCATGGCCCGGTCGACCACCTCGGCGGCGGCGACCGCTGCCCCGTCCGCATCCCCGCCGTCCCCGGCATCGGCGCCCCCGGAGCCGGATTCCCCGGAGTCCCCGGAAAGGTACGCCGCCATGGCCCGTACCGTCGGCTCCTGGTAGAAGCGCACCATCGGGTACTCCTGGCCGAACACCTCACGGGCCCGGTTGACCAGCCGGATCGCGGCGATCGAGTGACCGCCGAGGTCGAAGAAGGACGTGTCGGGCCCGATGGCGTCGGCGGTGAGGTCGAAGGCGTCGGCCCACAGGGCCCGGAGGCGGTGTTCGAGCCGGGCCCGGAGGCCGGGCTCCGGCCGCCCGTCGGCCGGAACGGTGACGGTGGCTGCCTGCCGGGGGTCCCGCTTGGGCTCCACGGGAGCGGGCGTGGGGCGGACGGCCGTGACGATCTCCGGGTCGGGCAGCGCGGCGCGCTCCAGCTTGCCGTTGCCCGCGAGCGGCAGTGCGGTGAGGACCGACCAGGAGCGCGGTACGAGGTACTCCGGCAGCCGGGACGCGAGTTCGCGGGCCAGCCCGTCGGCGTACGCCTGGCGGTCGGCCGCGGTGGCGGTGTGACCCGCGCCCTGGTCCGCCGGTACGGCGTAGGCGGCGAGGTAGGCCTCGCCGTGGCTGTCGCGGCGGGCCAGTACGGCGGCTTCGCGCACGCCGTCCAGGGCGTTGAGCGCGCGGGCGGCCTCCTCGGGCTCGACGCGGTATCCGCGGACCTTCACCTGGTCGTCGATGCGCCCGCGGAACTCCAGCGCCCCGTCCTCGGTCCACCGCACCAGGTCACCGGTGCGGTAGTAACCGATGGTGCCCGACGCCTCGGAGACGTCCGCGCCGGGCCCGGCGCGGAGCGGGTCGGGGCCGAAACGTTCCTCGGTCGACGCGGGCGCGCCCAGGTAGCCGCGGGCCACGCCCGGCCCGCCGACGTACAGCTCCCCCACCGCGCCGAGCGGCACCGGCGCGCCCGAAGCGTCGAGGACCCGCAGCGTCACGTTGTCGGCGGGCCGGCCGATCGGGATCGGTCCCGAGCCGGTCTCCGGCGTGTGCGGGCGGACCGTCTCGGTGGTGCACAGCACGGTGATCTCGGTCGGCCCGTACACGTTGACCGTCTCGTACGCCACGTCCGGGCGCGGCCGGGCGCGCATCACGTCGCCGCCCAGCAGCAGGTGGCGCAGCGGCGGCTGCTCGGCGGACGGCAGGGTGAGCAGTGCCTCGCCGAGGGCGGTGGGCAGGATCGAGAAGGTCACGTGCTGCTGCGCGTACCAGCGGGCCAGTGCCGCCGTGTCCGTACGGACCGTGTCGTCGGCGATGACGATGGCCGCCCCCGCGGTCAGCGCGGGCCAGATCTCCAGGACGGAGGCGTCGAAGCTCTGGCTGCACACGAGCGCGCTGCGGTCGGCCGAGGTGAAGGCGAAGCGCTTGTGGTGCCACTGGCAGAGGTCGACGACGCTGCGGTGCGGCACCGCGACGCCCTTGGGTGTGCCGGTGCTGCCGGAGGTGTAGATGACGTAGCACAGGGATTCCGGCCCGGCGGCGTCCGACGGCGTCTTCTCCGTGCGCCCGGAGGCGTGACTCCCGCCGCTCCCGCCGCTCTTCCCGTCGGCGACGTCCAAGACGGCCGGGCCGTCGGGGAGGTCGAGCGCGTCGGCCTGGGAACCGGTGCTCACCAGGAGGCGGGCGCCGCATTCCGCGATCACCGCGGCGGCACGGGCCCGCCCGAGCGACGGGTCCAGGGGGACGTACGCGCGGCCGGACTTGAGGACCGCGAGCATGGCCACGATCAGGTCGAAGGAGCGGGGCAGCCACAGGGCCACCACCTCGTCCGCCCCGTCGCCGCCGGAGCGCTCCCGGATGACGGTGGCCAGCCGTTCGGCCCGCTCGTCGAGCTCGCGGTAGCAAAGCCGGTCCTCGCCGTGGTGGACGGCGGTCCGGTACGGGGCGTCCGCCGCGCGGCGGGCGACGAGTTCGTGGACGGTGGTGCGGGCGACGGGCCGGGCCGGTCCGTGCTGCCATTCGGCGGGCACCGGTTTCCCCGTCGGCGCGGTGGTCGGGGCCGCGTCCGTGCCGGGCCGTTCCGCCGTGGTGGCGAGGCGGGACAGCGGGGTCCTCGGGTCCCGTACGGCGGCTTCGAGCAGGTCGCGGAAGGTGTGGAAGAACCCGTCCACGGTGGCCGCGTCGAACAGGTCGGTGTTGTACTCCAGGTGGCAGCGGATGCCTTCGGGCTGGTCGGTGAAGTAGACGGCGAGGTCGGTGAGGGCCTTGTCGGGGCCCGCGTCGATCACGGTGGCCCGGACACCCGGCAGGTCGAAGCGGAACGGGTCGCTGCTCTCGAACTCGGCGAGCACCTGGAAGACCGGCGTGCGGTCGGTGGTGCGCGCCGGAGCCAGCTCCCGCACCACCGTCTCGAAGGGCACGTCCGCGTGGTCGTACGCGTCCAGGGCGACGCCCCGCACCCGGTCGAGGAACGCGCCGAACTCCGGGTCGCCGGAGACGTCGAAGCGGAGCGCGAGGGTGTTGACGAAGAACCCGAGCAGGTCCTCGGTGCCCTGGGGGCGGTCCGAGATCGGGGTGCCGACGACGATGTCCCGCTGTCCGGTGACCCGGTGGAGCATCGCGGTGAAGCCGGCGAGCAGCGTCATGAACAGGGTGCCGCGCCGCTGCCTGCTCAGGTCCCGCAGCCGGGTGGACAGCTCCGGGGCGAGCCGGTGGAAGACGGCCCGTCCGTTGGACGTCATGGCCGCGGGGCGGGGGCGGTCGCAGGGCAGTTCCAGTACGGGGAGTTCGCCGCCGAGCGTGCCGAGCCAGTACGTGAGGCCCGCGGCCTTCGCGGGCTCGTCGAGCGTACGGAGCTGGGCGCGGGCGTGGTCGGCGTAGGTGCCGGTGAGCGCGGGCAGCTCCGGGCCCGTGCCGTCGTGTGCGGCCCGGTAGAGGGCGGACAGGTCACGGGCCAGGACGGTGGCGGAGGCGGCGTCCACGACGATGTGGTGCAGGGAGAAGACCAGGACGTGGCGCTCCTCGGCCAGCTTGACCAGCCGGGTGACGAACAGCGGACCGTTGACGAGGTCGAAGCGCCGTTCGCTCTCCTCCGCCAGGACGGCGCGGATCGCGGCGTCGTCGCCGGCCGGGCCCGCGGCCGTACGGTCGAGCACCGCGAAGTCCGGTGCGGACGGCGGCCGGACGAGCTGGCAGGGCTCGTCGTCGATCTCGCGGAAGACGGTCCGCAGCCCCTCGTGCCGCGCCACCAGCTCGCGCAGCGCCGTACGCAGCGCGGGTACGTCGAGCGGGCCGTCCAGGCGGATGGCCTTGGTCTCGTTGTAGGCGGTGCGGCCCGGCAGCATCCGTTCGAGGAACCAGATGCGCTGCTGTCCCGGGGAGAGCGGGGCGGCGCTCTCGGGGGCGGGTTCCCGGACTCCCGTCCGGCCCGGTGCGGACGGCGCGGACCGGCGCGCGCCGGCGCTCGGCTCGTGGTATCGGCGGCGCAGCGCGTCGACGTGGGTGAGGCCGGAGCGCAGCGCGTCCGGGGCGACGCCGAAGTCGACGAGCGAGACGATCTCGTCGGCGCCCGCCGCGCTCACCGCGTCCACCACGGGGGCGACGGTCTCGGGGGTACCGATGAGGGCCCGCTGGTCGCAGTAGCGGTCGTAGGCGCGGCGGAAGAGTACGTCGAGGTCGTCCTCGCTGAGCGCGGACAGGTCGACGTTGTGGCCGAGGCTGTTGGCGACGTTGCCGAAGAGGGAGAGCGAGGCGCGCATGTAGCGCGACAGGGGCTCGTACGCCTCGGTGCGCGCGGTGCGGTGGTCGGCCGCGAGGTAGGTGTGCAGCAGGACCGCCACCCGCCCGGCGTCCGGGTCGAGGCCGTGCTCGGCGCGGGTGCGGCGGTACAGCGCGATGTTCTCGGCGAGCTGCTCGACACTCTGGGTCATCAGGTTGGTGACCACGCCGACGTCGTGCCGGGCGGCGGCCTCGTACGACGCGGGGTTGCCGACCACCGCCGTGTACATGGGCGGCGTGTCCTGGACGGGGCGCGGGAAGAGGCGCACCTCGGTCTCGCCGTCGCCGCCGGCGCGCCGCACGGCCTCGCCGCGCCACAGCCGGCGGACCTGCTCCACCTGCTCGTACATCATCTCCTTGTGCCGGCCGAAGCGTTCGGGGAAGAAGACGAAGTCGTTGGCGTGCCAGCCGCTCGCGCAGCCGATGCCGACCCGGCCGCCGGAGAGGTTGTCGGCCATCGACCACTCCTCCGCGACCCGGACCGGGTCGTGCAGGGGCAGGACGACGGAGCCCGCGTTGAGGCGGACGTGCCGGGTCTCGCGGGCGAGGGCGGCGGCGAGCACGACGGGGTTGGGGAACAGCCCGCCGAAGGAGTGAAAGTGCCGTTCGGGCATCCAGAGGGCGTGGAATCCGTGCTGGTCGGCGAAGCGGGCGGTGTCCAGGATGTGGTCGTACTTGCCCTGGGAGGCGGCCGGGTCCGCGGCGGCCGCGGTTTCGTCCTGGGGATAGTCGCCGAAGAAGTAGATGCTGAAGTCCGGGGTGCGGCGGGGGGCCGCGGCGGTGGCGGAGGGCGCCGGACGCGGCTCGGTGGCGGGCTTCGGCGCGGTGCGCGCGGGGGCCGGTACGGTGGCGGTCCGGGCGGCGGCCGCGTTCCAGGCCACTCCCTTGGGCTCCTCCGCGAGGGGCGCGCCGGGCACGGCCCCGGAGGCCTTCGGTGCCTCGGGGGTCCCAGGAGCCTTGGGCGCCCGCGCGGTTGCCGGTGCCGCCGTCGCCAGCGGCTTCGGCCCTCCGGGGAAGAAGCCCGCGGCGCGCAGGTCCCGCAGCGACCCGCGGACGGCGTCGGCGATGAATTCGAGGTCCCCGTCGGAGTGGGCGGTCGACAGGAAGAAGTTGCGCCATTCCCAGACGTGTACCCCGCGCAGCATGAGGTGGTGGTACAGAAGTTCCATGTCCGCGCGGTGCTCGAAGCGGAACTGGGAGCCGAAGTGGCTGATCCGCAGCGGGAATTCCTCGTCCTCGAAGAAGCGGTTCAGCGAGTCGGCCAGTTCACCGGTCCGGGCGTTCAGCCGCTCCTGGAGCAGCGGGCTGTGCTCCTTCAGGTGCGTCAGCACGGCGCGGGCGGCGACCATCGAGACCGGGTGCTGGATGTAGGTACCGCCGAAGAAGGTGGTGTCGGCGGGCGGGTAGCTGGCGTCCCCGTACTGCCAGAAGCCGCCGTCCACGCCGTTCATGATGTCCGCGCGGCCCGCGATGGCGCCGATCGGGAAGCCGCCGCCGAGCAGCTTGCCGTAGGTGGCGAGGTCGGGGGTGACGCCGTACAGCTCCTGGGCGCCGCGGGGCGCCGGGCGGAATCCCGTCAGCATCTCGTCGAACATCAGCACGATGCCGTGGCGGCGGGTCAGCTCGCGCAGCCGCCGTACGAACTCGGCGGGCTGCAGCGACGGATGCCGGCTCTGTACGGGTTCGATGATGACCGCGGCGATGTCGTCCGCGTGCTCGGCGACGGCCGCCAGGCTCGCGTCGCTGCCGTAGTCGAGGACGAGCAGGTCGGCGACGCTGTTGTGCGGGATGCCGCTGGAGACGGGGACGGTGACCCGGTCGGCGCCGGTGCCGGTGGAGCGGCCGAGGACGTTGTCGGCGTGGCCGTGGTAGGCGCCGTGGAAGGTGACGATGCGCCGGCGGCCGGTGGCGGCGCGGGCGAGCCGGATCGCGGCGGAGTTCGCCTCCGTACCGGAGTTGGCGAACGCCACCCGCTCCATGCCGGTCAGTTCCGCCAGCAGCTCGGCGGCCTCGCCGGTCTCGACGTTGCGCGGGCCGAGCTGGATGCCCCGGGAGAGGTGTTCGCGGACGGCCTCGCTCACGAACCGCGGTTCGTGGCCGAAGAGGAGCACGCCGAAGCCCATGGTGATGTCGACATAGCGGTTGCCGTCGACGTCCTCCAGCCAGGAGCCGCTCGCCCGGCGTCCGGCGATCGGGTACAGCATCTCCTTCGTCTTGCTGCGGAAGCCGACGACGGCCCGGCTGTCGGCCAGCACCCGGCGGTACCGCTGGGCGATCTCCTTGGACGTGGCGGTCTTGGCCGTGTAGCGGCGTACCAGGTCGTCGAGGTGCGCCTGCTGGGAGGCCGGGGCCAAGCCGCCGACCATGCCGGAGGCGCGGGAGACGGTCACCCGGGGGCCGTGCACGCGCTGCCGTCCTCCGGTCCCCGCCGCCGGAGCCGCGGGTGCCGGGGCCTCAGGTGCCGCCGTCTGTTCCGCGGTTCCGGCCGCGGCCTCGATCCGCTGCGCGATCCGCCGCGAGAGGTCGGCCATCGCGGCCAGGTCCTGGTCCACCGCCGCGGCGGCGCCGCTCAGCCCGGTCACTTCCCGCCCGCCTTGCCGTTGGCCACCGCGCCGCCGGACAGGACGCTCGTCGCCTGCGCGGTCAGCAGCTGGGAGAGCTGGTGGATCTGGGACATCATCTGGAGCTGGAGCTGCGAGAGCTGCTGCACCTGGCGCACGACGTCGGCGAGTTCCGCGCGCGTCACGGGGTGCGAGGCGCCGGACGGCTCGGCCGGCGCGGGTTCCGGAGCGCGGACGGGCTCGGCGGGTGCCGTGGGGGCGGGCTCGTACCGTACGGGTTCCTCCGCGGCCGGCTCGTACCGCACGGGCTCGTCGGCGACCGGCTCGGTCCGTACGGGCTCGCCCGCGACCGGCTCCGACCGTACGAGGCCACCGGCAGCGGCCTCCCCCGACGCACCGCCCGGCGCGCCCGGACCGCCCGCCATCCGGCCCACGATCAGCTCCGCGAGCTGCCGCGAAGTGCTCGCCTCCTCGAACAGCTCCCGCATCGCGACCTTGACCCGGTGGTCCTGCTCCAGCTCGCGCAGCACGCTGATCATTTGCAGGGAGTCAGCACCGAGGTCGAAGAAGGATGTGTCGCCGGTGATCGTGTCCGCGTCGTGCCCGAGGTGCTTGGCGACCAACTCGATGACGTGCCCGAGCACCCGCTCGAACACTGCCTCGTCCTGTGCCACGTCTTCCTCTTCTCTCGCTGGTTCGCCGGTCCGGACGGCCCGGACGGCTGTCGGCTCCGGCCCCGTCCAGTAGTTCCTGTGCTGGAAGCGGTAGCCGGGCAGCCCGGTCCTGCGGCCGGCGCTCCCGGCCGTGAGCGCCGGCCAGTCGGGGTCCGCGCCCGCACAGTGCAGCTGCGCCACCGCGTCCCAGAAGGGGGCGGGCCCGGCGCCGCGGCGCTGCGTCGGCACCGCCCGTACGCCGGGCAGGGCGGCGCGGGCGAGTCCGCTGAGCGTGGTGTGCGGGCCGATCTCGACCAGTGCGGCGGGGCCCGTTTCGCCGAGCGTGCGCAGTACCGCGTCGTAGCGCACCGGCTCGCGCGTCTGCCGGACGAAGTAGTCGGCGTCGGGCACCCAGCCGGGCTCGTACCGGCTTCCGTCGAGGCAGCTGACGAAGCCGGTCGTGACCGGGCGGAAGGTGACGCCGTCGAGCAGTTCCCGGAACTTGTCCAGGACGGGGTCCATGAGCACGGTGTGGAAGGCGCGGGTCACCGGCAGGCGTTCCCCGGTGATGCCCCGCTCCGCCAGGAGTGTCAGCAGCCGGTCCACGCCGGCGACGGGGCCGGCGAGCACGTGGCGCTGCGCCCCGTTGACGACGGCGAGTTCGAGGCCGCTGATCTCGGCGGTCAGGTCCGAGGCGGTGGTCAGGTCGGCCGAGACGGCGGCCATGGCGCCAGGTGCGCAGTGGTCCTGCATCAGCCGGCCGCGCTCCGCGGTGATCCGCAGGCCGTCCTCGACCGAGAGTGCGCCCGCCGCGCACAGGGCCGCGTACTCGCCGACGCTGTGCCCGGCGACGACGTCCGGCGTGATGCCGGCGTGCCGCCAGAGTCCGGTGAGCGCGTACTGGAGGGCGAAGAGGGCCGGTTGCGCGGTCCGGGTGTTCTCCGTCGTGGCGCGGTCGGCGCCGGGGTCGAGCAGGCCGTCGAGCAAGGGGGTGCCGTAGAGCTGCCGGTGGTGGCGTTCGCAGGTGTCGAGCAGGTCGCGTACGACGGCGAAGCGCTCGTACAGGGGCTGGGCCATGCCGGGGTACGGGCTGCCCTGCCCGGTGAACTGGAAGGCGACGCCCGCGCGCCCTTCGCGCGGCGCTTCGCCGGTCGTCACGGCGGCGGTGGCGGCCGGACCGCCGGTGCCCGCGAGCCAGCCGTCCAGGGCCGCGGCGAGTTCCGCGGGGGTGGTGCCGCGGGCTGTCAGGCGGTGCCGGTGGTGGACGCGTCCCGCCGCGGTGGTCACCAGGTCGGCGAGGTGTGCTTCGGGGTGGCGCGTCAGGTGGTCGCGTACGGCGTGGGCGTTGGCCGCGAGGGCCGCTTCGGACTGGCCGGACAGGACGAGGACGTCCGGCGGGGGGACGGTGGCGGCGCGGGGCGGGGGCTCGGGGGCCTGTTCCACGATGACGTGGACGTTGGTGCCGCCGACGCCCAGTGAGGTGACACCGGCCCGGCGCGGCGTGTCCCCCTGCGGCCACGGGCGGGCGGCCTCGGGGATGTAGAACGGGCTGGTTTCCAGGTCGAGGGCGGGGTTCGGCTCGCTGAAGTTGGCCATCGGCGGGATGACGCCGTGTTTGAGGACGAGCAGCGCCTTGATGAAGCTCGCCAGGCCCGAGCCCACGTCGAGGTGGCCGATGTTGGCCTTGGTCGAGCCGAGCGCGCAGTAGCCGGTCCGGTCGGTGTCGGCGCGGTAGGCGGAGACGGCGCCGTCGAACTCGATCGGGTCGCCCTTGAGCGTGCCCGTACCGTGGGTCTCCAGATAGCCGACGGTGTCCGCGCTGATACCGGCGTGGTCGAGCGCGCGGCGGATGGCGCCGCGCTGGCCCGCCGCGCTGGGCGCGGTGTAGGCCTGCTTGCCCGCGCCGTCGTTGGTCACGCCCCAGCCGCGCAGCACGCCGTGGATGGTGTCGCCGTCGGCGACGGCCCGGTCCAGGCGTTTGAGGACGACGGCGGCGACGCCCGTACCGCCCACCGTGCCGTCCGCGCCGGCGTCGAAGGCACGCAGACGGCCGCTCTTGGAGAGGATGGAGCCCTTCACGTACTGGTAGCCGAGGACCTGCGGTACGTGTACGGCCGTGGCTCCGGCCAGTGCGATGTCGCTGTCGCCGACGAGTACCGACTGGGCGGCGAGTTGCAGGGCGACCAGGGAGCTGGAGCAGCCGGTCTGCACACTGACGGCCGGGCCGGTCAGGTTGAGGCGGAAGGAGACGCGGGTGGCGGTGAAGTCGGTGTAGTTGCCGACCATGACCTGCATCCGGGAGAGCCAGTCGTCGCCGACGGGGCCCTTCAGGACGTTGTTCAGCAGGTAGTTCTCCATCGTGTAGAGGTGATAGCCGGTGGTGGCGAAGACGCCGGTGCGCTGTCCGTCCGGCTCCCGGGGATATCCGGAGTCCTCCAGTGCGTGGTAGGCGCATTCCAGGAACATCCGGTGCTGCGGGTCGGTGAGCTGCGCCTCCCGTCCGCTCATGCCGAAGAACGGGGCGTCGAAGCCGGCGATGCCGGACAGGATGCCGCTGGCGCCGACGAAGCCGTCCGCCCGGTACTTCTCCGCGGGGACGCCGGCCGCGGCCAGTTCCTCGTCGGTGAAGCGCCGTACGCAGTCCCTGCCGTCCCGGATGACGCGCCAGAACTCCTCGGGGGTGTCCGCCCCGGGAAGGCGGAAGGCCATGCCGATGACCGCGACACGCGAGTCGGCCGGTACGTTCATGAGCTGCCGCCCTCCGCGGCGGAGACCTCCCGGCCGGGCGCCGGGCCGCCGCTCTCCCGGGCAAGCCGTTCCTGCGGGAACAGCGAACGTCCTTTGGACAGCACGACGAGCAGCGCGACGCACAGCACGATGGCCAGCCCTTGGAAGGCGCCCACCACTTGCAGCGGCGAGTAGCGCTCCAGCAGCGCCGCGCTGACGATCATTCCCAGGCCGAAGCCGCTGTTCTCGGCCGAGGCGGAGAGGCCGAAGAGCCGGCCGCGCTGCTCGTCGGGGGCGGCCTGCAGCCGGGAGACGTACGCGATCTCCGTGAATCCGTCGGCCATGCCGGCGACGAGCGCGGCGACGGCCGCGGGGACGGCCGGCAGTCCGCTGAAGACCACGATGAACGCCGCGGACATCACACAGGAGCCGATCGCGAAGGCGCGCTCCCCCGGTGACCACCCGGTCTTGCTCGTACGGCGCGAGCAGACCTGCTGCGCGACGATGTTGCCGATCGCCCAGGTCGCCCAGAACTGGCTGATGAAGGTGGCCGGGTGGGACGGGTCCAGGGCGCTGGAGTAGATGGGCAGGGCCACGTTGTGCGACGAGGAGCCGAGGCCGTCGGCCGCGCGCACCGCGACCATGATCGCCAGCAGCGGTGCCGCCTTCAGGAGCGCGAGGGAGGCCCAGCGGCCGGTGTCCGCGGCGTCCGTCGCGGTGCCCTCGGCCGCGCTCTTCGCGGCGACGGCCCGGGTACGGATGGGCAGCAGGAAGAGGATCGTGGCGGAGACCGCGAAGGTGGCGGCGTCCATCGCGAAGGCCGCGGTGTAGCCGAGCTGGGCGATGACGACGCCCGCCGAGGCGAAACCGGCGATCATGGCCAGCGAACGGCCGGTCACCAGCAGGCCGTTGGCCCGGGTCCGCAGGTCGGCGCCGACGATCTCCGGGACGCTGCTGCGCAGTGCCACCTGGGAGAGCGTCGAACAGGCGCCGGTCCCCACGGCCAGCGCGAAGAGCAGCGCGACCCGTGCGCCGTCGGGCGCCAGGAGCAGCACCACCAGGGCGGTCGCCTGGGTCAGGTCCGCGCACACCATCAGACGCTTACGGTCGTAGCGCGACACCAGACGGCCGCTGACGAAGCCCGACAGTACGCTGGTGATCAGCCGGACGGCCATGAACAGGCCCGCGGTCAGCGCGCTGCCCGTCACCTGGTAGACGAAGACGTTCAGCGCCACCATGTTGAGGTAGCTGCCGTACGCGGAGACGGCGTTGCCGACGACGAGCAGCCGGAAGTGCCCCACCCTGTTGTTCCCCCTTAGCGCCCCGTGCCGGCCTGGTCCACCACACGGACGGCGGAGGACGTACTTACAGTCACCCGGTTCGCGGGGCGTCTGGAGACGCATCATCCGGTGACTTGACCGGTGCTTTACCCGCGTGTAGAGGCAGGGCGGGACCGGCCGTCGCCTTCTTGCGTTTTGCCGCGTCCGTGGTTAGATCAAGCCGCATGTCAGGGGGCGTGCCGCCCCCGCGACGCCGTCGGCAGTTCTGCTCCGTACCCGCGGGAGGGCGCACCATGGCCGGTCCTCCACGGGCCGTCTCCGCGGCGATGAGCCGATGAGCCCGCGAGCACCCCGCAGCGCGGCGGCCGTACCACGGCCTCGCCCCGCTCCGCCCGCGCCACCGGACCGACCGTCCTGACGCCGCGGGCCGCCGGACCTTCCCTGCTCCACCGCCACCCCCTTGGAGAAGAGATGTCGGATCACAGCGCGTCCACCCTGTCGCCGGTGCTGTCCCCCCGGGAGCGGGAGGTACTGTCGCACATCGCCGACGGCCTGACGTACGACCAGACGGCCAGGCGCCTGGGCATCAGCGTCCATACAGTCAGCACCTACCTGCGCCGTATACGGGCCAAGCACCCGGCTCCGACGCTCGCCCACCTCGTACGGCTCCAGCTGGCGCAGAACAGCCGCTGACGGCCCGCGCCCGGGGCGCGTCCGCGGCGACGCGCCCAGGTTGGCCGGTTTGCGCCCCGTCAATGGCCGGTATCCGGACAACATCACCGGGACCGGGCGCTCCGGCCCCGTCATATCCCCGGCCGTACGAGCCTGCGTGCGAACGATTGACGCCATCGGGTTTCCCACGGCTGCGGCGGGTACTCGCCGCCGGACGCCGAACCCGATCGAAGGGCGCCCGTTGGCCATGCACTGCTTGTCATCAACACGGCGGAAACCGGCGTCCCCCGAAGGGACCAGGCCCGGACGTGGCATCCCGGCGACGCGCGGGTCCCGTGGTGAACTGCGGTGACGGGCGCCGGCGGCGCGGGGCACGCGCCCGGCCCGTCCGGCGGCGCGTCCGAGGGGCGGCCACGGTCCACGTGGAGCAGCGCCCATCGACCGGTTCGACGGAAGGACGTGCGATGCGCCGTATCCGGGTGGAGGACCGTCAGGACGCGGCCGGTGCCCGTGCGGTGGACGCGGATGTCGCGGGGGCCATCGGGCGGGTGCTGCACGAGGTGCTCGGCGCGCGGCTCACCGAGGCGGCGCGGACCGATGCCCTGTTCACGCGCGACATCGCCGAACGCGTCGCCCGCTTCACGCTGGGCGGCAAGCGGCTGCGGGGGCGGTTCGTGTGGTGGGGGCTGCGGGTCTGCGGCGGCGGTGGTGAGGCGGCGGAGGCCGCGCTGCGGCTGGCCGCCGCGCTCGAACTCGTCCAGACCTGCGCGCTGGTGCACGACGACGTGATGGACGGAGCCGAACTGCGCCGGGGCGGGCCCGCCCTGCACGCCGACGTGCGGGCGCAGTACACCGCTCCCCCAGGGGCAGGCGGTTTCGACCGTTCGGCTTCCCCAAGGGCCGGTGGCTTCGACCGCTCGGCGGAAACGTTCGGCCGGTCCGCGGCGATCCTGGCCGGCGACCTCGCGCTCGCGTGGGCCGACGACACCGTCCTGGACACCGGCCTCCCCGCCCGCGCGCGGTCCGCGGTGCACACGCTGTGGCGGACCATGCGGACCGAGATGGTGGCCGGCCAGTACCTCGACCTGCACGGCCAGGTCACCGCGTCCCGCTCCCCCGTCCGCGCGGTCCGCACCGCCCGGCTCAAGAGCGCCCGCTACTCGGTCGAACGGCCGCTGCTGCTGGGCGCCGCCCTGGCCGGCGCGGACGACCGGGCCGCCGGCGCCCTGCGCTCGGCGGGCCGCTGCGCCGGGCTCGCGTTCCAGCTCCACGACGACCTGCTGGGGGTGTTCGGCGACCCGCGGGAGACCGGTAAACCGTCCGGGGACGACATCCGCGAGGGCAAGTTGACCTACCTCACCACGGTGGCCCGCGCCCGCGCCGAGGCCGCCGGCGACGACGGGGCCCTCGGCGTCCTCGACGCGGCCCTGGGCGATCCGGACCTGTCCGCCGCCGCGGTGGACCGCGTACGGGAGGTCTTCGTCTCGACCGGGGCCCGCGCCGCGCTGGAGGACAAGGTGGAGGTCCTCGCCGACCGCAGCGCGGCGCACCTCGCCGACATGCGGACCGCCGACCCGGCCGCCCTGCGCCACCTGCACGACCTGCTGCGCGCCACGGCAGGCTCCCGCCGGTACACGCCACCGGGCGGCCCTCCCGCGACCGTCGCCGTCGTGACCGCACGCGGAGGTGAGCGGTGAGGACCGTACCCGGCCGTACCGATCATGTCGTCGTCATCGGCGCCGGGCTGTCCGGGCTGTCCGCCGCGCTGCATCTGCTCGGTGCGGGGCGGCGGGTGACCGTGGTGGAGCGCGCGCTCCGGCCCGGCGGGCGGTGCGGCCGCATCGACCGCAACGGCTATCTGATCGACACCGGGCCGACCGTGCTGACCATGCCGGACCTCGCCGAGGAGGCGTTCGCGGCGGTCGGCGCCTCGATGGCCGGGCGGCTGGACCTCGTCCCCCTGCACCCGGCCTACCGCGCCCGGTTCGCCGACGGCAGCACGCTCGACGTGCACACCGGAGCGGCGGCCATGGAGGCCGAGATCGAGCGGTTCGCCGGGGCCCGGGAGGCCCTCGGCTACCGGCGGCTGCGCTCCTGGCTCGGCCGGCTGTACGCGGTCCAGATGCGGCGCTTCATCGACGCCAACTTCGACTCGCCGCTGCAACTGCTCCATCCCGACCTCGCCCGCCTGGCGGCGCTGGGCGGCTTCGGCCGCCTCGACGCCCGGATCGGCCGCTTCCTCGACGACGAGCGGCTGCGCCGCGTCTTCTCGTTCCAGTCCCTGTACGCGGGTGTGCCGCCGGCCCGCGCGCTCGCCGCGTACGCCGTCATCGCCTACATGGACACGGTGGCCGGGGTGTACTTCCCGCGCGGCGGTATGCACGCGCTGCCCAGCGCCATGGCCGACGCCGCGTCCGAGGCGGGCGCGGAGTTCCGGTACGGGCGAACGGTGCGGACGCTGGAACGTTCGGGCAGCCGGGTCACCGCCGTCGTCACCGACGCCGGGCGCGTCCCGTGCGACGCGGTGGTGCTCACCGCCGACCTGCCCGAGGCGTACCGCCTGCTCGGCCGCGCCCCGCGCCGTCCGCTGCCGCTGCGCCGCTCGCCCTCGGCCGTCGTCCTGCACGCGGGGACGCCGACGACCTGGCCGGAGCCGGGCCACCACACCCTGTCGTTCGGCGCCGCCTGGCACCGCACCTTCCACGAACTCACCCGTACCGGGGCCCTGATGAGCGACCCCTCGCTGCTGCTGACCCGGCCGACCGCCACGGACCCGTCCCTGGCGCCGCCGGGCCGCCATCTGCACTACGTCCTGGCGCCCTGCCCGAACACCGACATCGGGCCCGGCGTCCACGCGTGGCGCGACCTCGGTCCCCGCTACCGCGACGCGCTGCTCGCCGAACTCGCAGGGCGCGGGTTCACCGGCCTGGACGCCGCTGCGGAGCAGGAGTGCCTGGTCACCCCGGCGGACTGGAGCCGCCAGGGGCACGGCGCCGGGACCCCGTTCGCCACGGCGCACACCTTCGCGCAGACCGGGCCGTTCCGACCGCGCAACCTCGTGCGCGGCACCGAGAACGCCGTGCTGGCCGGGTGCGGCACCACTCCGGGCGTCGGGGTGCCCACCGTGCTCGTCTCGGGGAAGCTGGCCGCCGCCCGGGTGACCGGCGGCGGCTCCGTGCCGCGCGCCCGGGTGACCGACCTCGGCACGCGCCCTCCCGCCCGTACACCAGGAGGCACCCCGTGACCACCCGGGAACTGGACGCCGCGGGCATCGCCGAGCCCGCGCTGCGGGCCGCCTACGCCCACTGCCGCCGGCTCAACGCCCGGCACGGCAAAACGTATTTCCTGGCCACCCGGCTGCTGCCGGTCGCCCGCCGGCCCGCCGTACACGCGCTGTACGGCTTCGCCCGGTGGGCCGACGACATCGTGGACAGCCTGGACGACGACGCCACTCCCCAGGAGCGCGCCGCGGCGCTGCACACCCTGGAGGCGCAGCTGCACGCCGGGCTCGCCCGTGGCGGCGGCGACGAGCCGGTGGTACGGGCGCTGGCGCACACCAGCGCCGCCTACGGCATCGCCCCGGAGTACTTCACCGCCTTCATGGCCTCCATGCGCGCCGACCTGGAGGTGACCGACTACCCGACCTACGAGGACCTGCGCCGGTACATGTACGGCTCGGCCGAGGTGATCGGCCTTCAGATGCTGCCGGTCCTCGGCACGGTCACGCCCCGCGAGGAGGCCGCGCCGCACGCCGCCGCGCTCGGCGCGGCCTTCCAGCTCACCAACTTCCTGCGGGACGTGGGCGAGGACCTGGACCGGGGGCGGGTCTATCTGCCGGCCGACCTGCTGGCCGCGCACGGCGTGGACCGGGAACTGCTCCGGTGGAGCCGGTCGACCGGCTCCGAGGACCCGCGGATCACCGCTGCGCTGCGGGCCGCCGCCGACCTCACCCGCGGCGTCTACCGGCTGGCCGCCCCCGGCGTGGCCATGCTCGCCCCGGCGTCCCGGCCGTGCATCCGTACCGCGTTCATCCTCTACCGCGGCATCCTGGACGCCGTGGAGGCCGACGGCTACGCGGTGCTGCACCGCCGCGCCGTCGTGTCGCGCCCGGTCCGCGCGACCGTGGCCCTGGACGGGCTGGTCCGGGTCACCGCGGCCCGCACCCGGGCCAGAAGCGGTCCCACGGACGCGGCCGGGGTTCGTACCCCGGCCGCTGCCGTCGCCCGCACCCCGTCCGCGTCCGGGCCCTCGTACGACGCGGCAGCCACCGCAGTACGCCCCGGAGGACGCACCGTGGACACTCCCCACCACCCCGCCGGACGCGACCGGTTCCCACTGAGCCTGCGCCGGCGGCCCGTGGCATGGGACCGCCAGCGGCCGACCTGGCGGGACGCCGCGCCCGGCGTGATCGCGGGTGCGCTGGAACGTGCAAAGGCCCGGCCGTCCGGCAACTGGTACGCCGTGGGCGCCTCGCGGGAGGTCGGCCGGGACCGGCCCCTCGGCCGGACCGTCGCCGGGACGGAGGTGGTGCTGTGGCGCGCCGCCGACGGGCGGCTGCGCGGCGGCCCGGGAGCCTGCCCGCACCTGGGCGCGCCGCTGAAGGACAGTCCCGTGCGCTGCGGCACCCTCGTCTGCCACTGGCACGGACTGTCCCTGGACGGCGAGCCGTTCGCCGGTTGGGAGCCGTACCCGGTCCACGACGACGGGGTGCTGGTCTGGGTACGCCTGGACCGGGCGGGCGGTGAGGAGCCGCTGGACCGGCCCCGCGTCCCGCGGCGTCCGGGCGCGGCAGGCGCGGTGGCGGCCGTCTACACCTGCGTGGGGCGCTGCGAGCCGGACGACGTGGTCGCCAACCGGCTCGACCCGTGGCACGGCGCGTGGTTCCACCCGTATTCCTTCGTCGACCTGACCGTGACGGACGGCCCGGCGGGCCCGGCCGACGCGTTCACGGTGGACGTCTCCTTCAAGGTCGCCGGGCGCCTGGTGGTCCCGGTCCGCGCGGAGTTCACCGCGCCCGGGCCGCGCACCGTGGTCATGCGCATCACCGGGGGCGAGGGCGTGGGGTCCGTCGTGGAGACCCACGCCACGCCGCTCGGCACCGACGCGGCCGGGCGTCCGCGCACCGCCGTCGTGGAAGCGGTCGTCGCCGCCTCCGCCCGCCCCGGGTTCGCGGTGGCACGCGCGGCCGCCCCGCTCCTGCGGCCGCTGATGCGGGCGACGGCGGGGCGGCTTTGGCGGGACGACCTGGCGTACGCGGAACGGCGGTGGGAGCTGCGCCGTTCGGGGCGCTTCCCGGGCTGAGGAGCCGGTCGGCCGTCAGGAGGCGGGGCCGGTGGCGGGGCGGGGCTCGCGCCGCATCGCCCACACCGTCGGCCCGCCTCCCGGCAGGTCCATCTCCCCGCGCACGGTGAAGCCGAAGTGCTCGTAGAAGGGAAGGTTGGACGCCTTGGAGGACTCCAGGCAGGCGGGCAGACCCGCCGCGTCGGCCTTGGCCAGTCCCGAGCGCAGCAGGGCGGCGCCGTGTCCCTGGCCCTGTGCGGCCGGGTCGGCGCCGAGCACCGCCAGGTACCACTGGGGTTCCTTCGGCGCATGCTCGGCCGCGGCCCCCACCGCGTCGCGGAACAGCGAAGCCCGGTCGCCGAGGATGTCCTCAAGCTCCCGAACGGTCTCCGCATCCGGGACGGCCTTGTCCTGGCTCTCCGGCGGCACCCAGAACGCGGCCGCGGCGCCGGTGCGCTCGCACACGCCGTGGTGGGCGTACTGCCGGGTGAAGAGCGTGGTGAAGTAACGGCGCAGCCCCGCCCCACGGGAAGCGGCGTCGGGGAGGAACCAGCGCATCATCGGGTCGTCGTCGAAAGCGTGGGCCAGGATTCGGCTGACCGGTTGCGCGTCGTCGAGCGTTGCCCTCTTCGGGGTGTTCGTTATCGGCACAAGGGTCATTGTGCCCCCATGGTGATCTTTTGCCGTCGGCGGGCGGTCCGTTGGGAGGGCGAGGGGCGGTAGCGCAGCACCCGGGGGGCGTCGGCGCCGAGCGCACCACGGACCCGGATTCGCCATCGCCAACCGCGCCTGGAGCGCCGGTTACGGCTCGGACGAGGCGGTTTGGTACGGGTGCCGTCGGCGCACGACGCATCCGCAACGGGCTGGTGATCCGGCCGTCGGGAGAACGTTCCGGGCCAGACTGACCGAATATGTCCGCGATTTCAGGACAGCCGCGCCCGTGAGGGTTGTGGGGCTGACGTGCCCCATGGCACTCATGTGTCGATAGAGCTTCGTGAGCTGCCACCGCCGCCGTTGCGCACCTTCGGACGCACCGCCGTCCCGGCAACGGCGCCTGCCCGAGCAAGCCCCCAGCACGCCCCGCACGCCCCCGGAAGAACTCTGACGAGGAGGACCCATGCGCGCATCCCGACGCTGGAGAACGACGGTCTGCGGCGTGATCGCCGTCACCGGCATCGCCCTCGGTACGGGTACGGCACAGGCCGTGCCCATCGGCCAGAACATGACCGGCAAGATGACCTTCTACAACGACAAGGGCTACGGGGCCTGCGGTACGCCCATCGACGCCACCACGCAGGATCTGGTCGCCGTCTCCGCCTCCTGGTGGACCTCGCCCAACCCGAACAACGACCCGCTCTGCGCCGGGGTCAAGGTGCAGGTCACGTACAACGGCAGGACCATCACCGTGCCGGTCAGGGACAAGTGTCCCTCCTGTCCCTCGACACACATAGACCTCAGTCAGGCCGCCTTCCGCAAGCTGGTGCCGGCGGGCACCGACATGGTCGAGAGGGTCACCTGGAAGTTCGTCCGCTGAACCGGACCTGACCGCGGGCCCGATGGCACCCGGCGCGCCCACCGCGCCTGCCGTCGGGCCCGTCCGCGTCCGCCTCCGCACCCGCCCGTACGAGCGGGAAGAGCGAGCACGCAAGCAACGCAAGAAACGCAAACGGCTTGCACTGCTTGCGCTGATGCTGCGTACATGACGCGACGACTTGCGCGGTGTGGCGAAGAAGGCGGACGCCGCCGAGGCGACCGGCATCTCGTACGCGGCTCGGCGGGCCCATACTGGCGCGATAGACCGACGCCCACTCAGGAGCGCGCGTCCGCGACACCCCAAGGACTGTCAATCTTTTGCAGATTGTGCGCGCTATATTGCGCTCCCCTGACCCCGGTGCTTGAGTGTGCGCCGTCACACACCTACGCATCGCCCAGCCCGAAGGGGTCCACCGATGTCCTCCACGAGAAGCCGTGCGCTCGCGCTCGCCTCCGTCGCCGTAGTGTCCCTGACCCCGCTCACCGCCTGCGGCACCAGCAGCGACGGCTCCGACGGCGCGCCGGGCGGCAAGGTGACGCTCTCCGTCAACGGGCAGCCGCCCACGACCCAGGTCTTCGAGCGGGCGCTCTTCGACAAGCACGTGCGGCAGTTCGAGCAGGCCAATCCCGGCATCGACATCGTCCCGCACGAAGGCTTCATGGACCCCAAGACCTTCAACGCCAAGCTGGCGGGCGGCAAGTTGGAGGACGTCTTCTACGTCTACTTCACCGACGCCCGCGGCCTGATCGCGCGGCACCAGGCGGCCGACATCACCGGCCACGTCAAGGGCATGCCCCATCGGGGCGACGTCCAGGACGAGTTGATGAAGGTGTTCCAGGACGGCGAGGGCCGCCAGTACGGCCTGCCGACCGCCAACTACTCGATGGGCCTGCTCTACAACCGCACGCTGTTCGAGAAAGCCGGACTCGACCCGGACCAGCCGCCCCGGACGTGGGCCCAGGTGCGGGCCGCGGCCAGGCGGATCGCCGCGCTCGGCGACAACACCGCCGGCTACGCCGACTTCTCCAAGAACAACCAGGGCGGCTGGCACTTCACCGCCGGGCTGTACTCGCGCGGCGGCCGGATGGCCACCGAGGAGGGCGGGAAGTGGAAGGCCGCGTTCAACTCGGCGGCGGGCCGGGCCACCCTCCAGGACCTGCACGACATGCGCTGGAAGGACGACTCGATGGGCAGCAGGCAGCTGCTCCAGGCCGAGGACGTCCAGCGGATGATGGGCAGCGGCAAACTGGGGATGTACATCGCCGCGGCCGACAACATCACCGTCATCGCCAAGCAGTTCGGCGGCAGGTACCGGGATTACGGCCTCGGGCCCGTCCCCGATGCCAGGGCGACCCTGATCGGCGGCGAAGGCTACATGATCAACCCCAAGGCCTCGCCGGAGAAGACCGCGGCCGCGGTCGAGTGGCTGCGGTGGAAGTTCCTCGACCCGGACCTCGTCGAGCGCAACATCCGGGACAACGTGGAGGCGAAGCTGCCCGTCGGACTGCCCATGCCGCCCACCCCGGACATCTGGAAGGGCGCCGTCCGCGACCGGGTGGAGAAGGCCAAGCGCCGGTACGCCAATGTCCCCGTCGCCAACTACCGGTCCTTCATGGACGCGGCCCCCCACGTCACCGGCGTGATCGAGCCCCCGGAGGCCCAGCAGGTCTACGCCGTGCTCGACACCGTGATGCAGGCGGTCCTCACCAGGAAGGACGCCGACATCGACGCGCTCCTCACGACCGCCGCGAAGCGGGTCGACCAGATATACAGCGCCCTGTGATGGCCACCGCACCCCTGCTGGAGAAGCCGGTGCCCCCGCCCCCGGCCACCGCGGAACGGCAGCGGCGGACCGCTCGCCTGCGCCGCCGCGTGCGCGAGCACCTGACCGCGTACGGGTTCCTGTGCGCCGCCGTGGTCGTCTTCGCGCTGTTCTCGTGGTGGCCGATCATCCGCAACGTGCTGCTGAGCTTCCAGCACGTCGACTTCGCCACCGGCGGCACCTGGGCGGGCACGTCCAATTTCGGAAAGCTCTTCCGCGACCCGCTGCTGGCCACGGCCTGGCGCAACACCGCGCTGTTCACCGCGTACGCGCTGGTCCTGGGCTTCTTCGTACCGTTCCTGACCGCGGTGCTGCTCAACGAGTTCCGGCACGCCCGCGCGTACTTCCGCGTCCTGGTCCACCTCCCGGTGATGCTGCCGCCGGTGGTCGTGGCACTGCTGTGGAAGTGGTTCTACGACCCGGGCCCGGGGCTGCTCAACGACCTCCTGCGCACCCTCCACCTGCCGACCTCCGACTGGCTCGACTCCTCCGCCACCTCCCTGATCTCCCTGGTGATCGTCTCGACCTGGGCCAACATGGGCACCGCCACGCTGATCTACCTCGCCGCGCTCCAGACCATCCCCGGCGAGCTGTACGAGGCGGCGGAGCTGGACGGCGCGAACCTGTGGCAGCGGCTGCGCCACGTCACCATCCCGCAGACCCGCTTCGTGCTGCTGGTCCTCCTGCTGCTGCAGATCGTCGCGACGATGCAGGTGTTCACCGAGCCGTACGTGATGACCGGCGGCGGGCCCGAGGACTCCACGGTCACCGTGATGTTCCTCGTCTACCGCTACGCCTTCGTCTACAACGACTTCGGCACCGCGAGCGCGCTGAGCCTGCTGCTGCTCCTCGTCCTCGCCGCGTTCTCCGCCCTCTACCTGCGCGTCACCCGCGGCGCCGAGGAGGACTGATGGCCGCCTCGGCCCGTACGCTGGTCCGTCCCGCCGTGCTGCGCACCCGAAAGGGGAAGCTGGTCTACTGGTCGGTGCTGGCCGTGGCGCTGGCGCTGTTCACCGTGGCCTTCCTCGTGCCGCTCTACTGGGCCGTGACGGGCGCGATGAAGTCGTCGGCCGAGCTGGCGCAGAACCCGCCCACCTACGTCCCCGCGCACTGGCACCCGGAGAACTACGCCCGCGCCTGGCGCGAGATGGACCTGACCCGCTACTTCCTGAACACGGTGCTGCTGGCGGGCGGTGCCTGGCTGATCCAGCTCGCGGTGCAGGTACCGGCGGCGTACGCGCTGTCCAAGCTGCGGCCCCGGTTCGGCAACGTGGTGCTGGGGCTGATGCTGGTCACGCTGATGATGCCGGCCACCGCGCTGCTGGTGCCGGCCTACCTCACGGTCGTCGACGTCCCGCTGGTCCACCGGAACCTGATCAACAGCCCGAGCGCCGTCTGGCTGCCCGCCGCCGCCAACGCCTTCAACATCTACATCCTGAAGAACTTCTTCGACCGCGTCCCCGACGAACTGCTGGACGCCGCCCGGATCGACGGCGCCGGCCCGCTCGGCACGATGTGGCGGATCGTGCTGCCGCTGTCCCGGCCGATCCTCGCCGTGGTGTCGATCCTGTCGGTCGTCGCCGCGTGGAAGGACTTCCTGTGGCCCCTGCTGGTGCTGCCGGACCCGGCGAAGCAGCCGCTGAGCGTCTTCCTCCAGCGCGTCGCCCAGGACACCCCGCTCAACAGCCTGGTCGCGGGACTGGTGATGGCCTCGCTGCCGCTGATCGCGCTGTTCCTGGTCTTCCAGCGGCAGATCATCGCCGGTCTCGGCGCGGACGGCCTCAAAGGCTGACACCGTTCGCCCGATCACCCCCGCCGATCGGCCCCCGCACGCTCCCTACGCTCCGTACGAAAGGACTCCTCCTTTGTCCCGCACGGACTGGTGGCGCAGCGCTGCCATCTACCAGGTGTACGTCCGCTCCTTCGCCGACGGGAACGGCGACGGCACCGGCGATCTGGCCGGGGTCCGCGCCCGGCTGCCGTACCTGGCGGAACTCGGTGTGGACGCGCTGTGGTTCACCCCCTGGTACCTCTCGCCCCTCGCCGACGGCGGTTACGACGTCGCCGACTACCGCACCGTGGACCCGGCCTTCGGCACCCTCGCCGAGGCGGAGGCGCTGCTCGCCGAGGCGCGCGGGCTGGGCCTGCGCACCGTCGTGGACATCGTGCCGAACCACGTCTCGGACCAGCACCCGTGGTTCAAGGCGGCGCTCGCCGCCGGCCCCGGAGCGCCGGAGCAGGACCTGTTCCACTTCCGGCCGCCCTCCCCCGGGCCGCCGAACGACTGGGTGAGCGAGTTCGGCGGCGTGCCGTGGTCGCGTACGGAGAGCGGCCAGTGGTACCTGCATCTGTTCAGCCCCGAGCAGCCGGACCTCAACTGGAGCCATCCGGCGGTGCGCCGGGAGCACGAGGACGTGCTGCGGTTCTGGCTGGAGCGCGGCGCCGCGGGCGTACGGATCGACTCCGCGGCGCTGCTCGCCAAGGCCGACGGGCTGCCCGACATGCCCGGCGACGGCGGCCCGCACCCCTTCCACGACCAGCCGGAACTGCACGGCATCTACCGCTCCTGGCGGCGGCTGGCCGAGGAGTACGACGCTGTGCTGATCGGTGAGATCTGGCTGCCGGACGCCGAGCGCTTCGCCCGCTACCTGCGCCCCGACGAGCTGCACACCGCCTTCAACTTCGACTTCCTGGCCCGCCCCTGGGACGCCGCCGAGCTGCGTGCCTCCATCGACCTCACCCTCGCCGCACACGCCCCCGTCGGCGCGCCCGCCACCTGGGTGCTGGCCAACCACGACGTGACCCGTACGGTCACCCGTTACGGGCGGGCCGAGGACACCGGCTTCGCTTTCGAGCGCAAGCGCTTCGGGGTCCCCACCGACCTCGCCCTGGGCACGCGCAGGGCGCGCGCCGCCGCGCTGCTCACCCTGGCCCTGCCCGGGTCCGTCTACCTCTATCAGGGCGAGGAGCTGGGCCTGCCGGAGGCGGAGATCCCGCGTGACCTCGTCCAGGACCCGATGCACGCCCGTTCCGGCGGTGTGGACCCGGGCCGGGACGGCTGCCGGGTGCCGCTGCCCTGGCGCTCGGGCGGCGACGGCCCGAGCTGGCTGCCGCGCCCGGCGGACTGGTCGCGGTACGCGGCCGAACGGCAGGCCGCCGACCCGGACTCGATGCTCGCGCTGTACCGGACCGCGCTACGGCTGCGCCGCTCGTTCCGGGACGCGGGGCCGCTGCGCTGGCTGCGCGCGCAAGCGCCGCGGGTGCTCTCCTTCGCGCGCGGCGTGCCGGGCGGCGGCAGCGTGCTGTGCGTGGTCAACCTCGGTACGGCTGACGTGCGGCTTCCCCCGCACCGCGAACTTCTGCTGGCCAGCGGCCCGCTGACACCGGTGGGCGCGCTGCCGCAGGACACGGCGGTCTGGCTGCGGGCCTGACCCGGGCACGGCCGCCGCCCGCTCTCCCCACGGAAGGGAATGTCATGGGCACCACACAACGCACCCTCCCACCGCGCAGCAGGGCCTGGCGGCCCGTACTGGCCGCCGTGCTCGGCACCGGACTGATGCTCAGCGGCTGGCAGACCGCTTCTGCCGGAACCCCGGCGAACAGCGGAGGCGCGGCTCCCCTCCCGGCCACCTTCAGCGGCGACGGGTCCGCCCGCGCGCACGACGGTGACCCGGCCTCGTACGCGAAGGGCAGCGCCTCCCGCTGGATACGGGCCGACCTCGGCGCGACCCGCCGCCTGGACCGGGTCCAGCTCACCCTGCCCGGCGAGGCCCAGCGGGTCCAGCTCCAGGGCTCCGTCAACGGCCGCGACTTCGTGGACCTGTCCGACGCGCAGGCCCGCAAAGGCAAGGTCACACTGCGCCTGGACGGCGCCCCCGTACGCTACGTCCAGGTCGTCGGCGCCCACCGGGTCGGCGAACTCGCGCTGTACGGCGCGGCAGCGGGCGACACCACACCCCCATCGGCGCCCCGCGGCGTCCACCTGAACGGCGCGACGCTGAGCTGGGAGCGCACCTCCGGGGCCGCCGGGTACGACATCTACGCCGACGGCCGGCTGCGCACCGGGCTGCCCGCGACGGCGACGCGTTGGCAGGACACCACGGCGCCCGGCGGCACCGCGCGGAAGACCGTCTACACCGTGCGGGCCCGGGACACGGCGGGCAACCAGTCCCCGGACAGCCGTACGGCCACCCGCACCGTCGCGGCGGGCGGGGGCTCTTCGCGCGCCGCGTTCACTCCGGCGCGCGGGAAGCCCCGGCCCGGACCCCGGCGGGCCGGGGCCGCGACCGGCGCCACCATGCCGTACACCACCGTCGAGGCGGAGTCCGGTGCCACCGGCGGCGGCGCCCAGGTGGTCGGCCCCAACCGTAAGATCGGTGATCTGGCGGGCGAGGCATCGGGGCGCAAGGCCGTGACACTGAAGGGGACCGGCCAGTACGTGGAGTTCACCACCCCGGTGGCGACCGACACCCTGGTCACCCGCTTCTCCATCCCGGACGCGCCGGGCGGCGGCGGAACGAACGCGACGCTCAACGTCTACGTGGACGGGGCGAAGGCGAAGCCGCTCAACCTGACGTCCAAGTACGCCTGGCTGTACGGCGCCGAGGCCTCCCCCGTCAACGACCCGGGCGCGGGCCCGGCCCGGCACATCTACGACGAGGCGCACCTCGACCTCGGCCGCACCGTACCGGCGGGCAGCAAGATCCGGCTCCAGAAGGACGCCGACAACGCCTCCTCCTACGCCATCGACTTCGCCGACTTCGAGAAGGTCTCCGCGGCGCCGAACCCGAACCCACAAGCATTCGTGCAGCCGGCCGGATTCGGTCACCAGGACGTGCAGAACGCCCTGGACAGGGCCCGCATGGACACCACCGGCACGATCCAGGGCGTCTATCTGCCGCCGGGCGACTACGAAACCTCCAGCAAGTTCCAGGTCTACCTCAAGCCGGTGAAGGTGATCGGCGCCGGGCCGTGGTTCACCCGCTTCCACGCCCCCGCCGGACAGCAGAACTCCGACGTCGGCTTCCGCGCGGACAACGGCGCCAACGGCTCGACGTTCGCCGGCTTCGCGTACTTCGGCAACTACACCTCGCGGATCGACGGGCCCGGCAAGGTCTTCGACTTCCAGAACGTCTCCGGCATCACCATCGAGAACATCTGGGCCGAGCACATGGTCTGCCTCTACTGGGGCGCCGACACCGACCGGATGACGCTCCGGAACAACCGCATCCGCGACACCTTCGCCGACGGCCTGAACATGACCAACGGCTCCTCCGACAACCTGGTGACCGACAACGAGGCCCGGTCCACCGGGGACGACTCCTTCGCGCTGTTCTCCGCGCTCGACTCGGGCGGCGGCGAGCAGACGAACAACGTCTACGAGAACCTCACCTCCAAGCTCACCTGGCGGGCCGCGGGCCTGGCGGTCTACGGCGGTCAGCTCAACACCTTCCGCAACATCCGTGTCACGGACACCCTGGTCTACTCGGGCGTGACCATCTCCTCGCTGGACTTCGGATTCCCGATGAACGGCTTCGGGCCCGGCCGGACCACGTTCGAAAACCTCGGGATCGAGCGCGCGGGCGGCCACTTCTGGAACGGCCAGACGTTCCCCGGCATCTGGCTCTTCTCGGCGTCGAAGCCCTTCCGTGCGATCCGGGTGAAGGGCGCCGAGATCACCGACCCGACGTACCACGGGATCATGTTCCAGACGAACTACGTCGGCCAGCGGCCGCAGAACCCGGTCCAGGACACGGAGCTGACGGACGTGACCGTCTCCGGGGCGAAGAAGAGCGGTGACGAGTACGACGCGCGGTCCGGCTTCGGGATCTGGGCCAACGAGATGCCCGAGCCGGGGCAGGGCCCGGCGGTGGGCACGGCGGCGTTCCGCGGGCTGACGCTGCGGGACAACGCGGAGAACATCCGCAACACGACGTCCACCTTCAGGATCGACGTCGGCTGACGGACGCGCGACGCAGGCCGGGCCGCCACGGAAGGCGCGGCGGCCCGGCTGCTCCGTACGGCACGCCGAAAGGACGTACGGCCTGCTGCCGGACCGCGGCAGGCTGGGCGGATGGAACACCCACTCGACGTGCCGGAACTCACGGCGCCGGACGGATTCACGCTGCGGCCGTGGATTCCCCGCCTTGAGCTGTACGTCGAACCGTGAAACACCGCGTCCGTGCGCACGGCCGAGCGCGTGGGGTTCCGGCGCGAGGGACTGCTGCGCAGCTGGCAGCAGGTAGGGGCCGAGCGCAGGGACATGTTCATGTACGCGCTGCTGGACGGCGAACGGTGACGCCCCTGGTCACCGGCCCTGGCCCGCGCGGGCTCCGCGTACCGGCGTCACGCGTTGCCGAACCAGCCGGGCGCGTCGAGGGGGAACAGTTCCGCCGGGGTGACGCTGCGCAGGTCGGCTTCCAGCGCGCGCAGCCGGTCCGCGCCGAGGCGCCCGGCCCAGTCGGCCCGGAGGCGGTCGAAGATGCTTGCCGACAAGGCCAGGCAGTCCCGGCCGCGGTCGGTGAGGCGCACGGTCTTGCGCCGCGCGTCGCGCGGGTCCGCGCCGCGCTCCACATAGCCGAGGCGCTCCAGGGAGTCGACCGTCTTGCCCGCGGCCTGTTTGGAGACGCCGAGCCGCCGGCCCAGCTCCGCGGCGGTGCTGCCGTCCGGGCCGATCGCCTGGAAGACGAAGCCGTGCATCGGCCGGACGTCGGGGTGCCCCCGGCGCGCCAGTTCGTCGTGCAGTTCGTCGACGAGCACGCGGAAGGCGAGGAACAGCCGCAGCGGCAGCTCGAAACCAGGGGGGTCACTCGACACGTTCGACAACCGGATTTCCTCTTCCGACAACGGGATTGTCGAGTTTACGGAGTCCCCCGACGCCTGTCATGCGACGCGGCGGGCCGGGACGGCCGACCGTCGCGCCGCCCTCACAGGCTCGTGAGCAGGGCGTCGAGCGGGGCCGGTACCTGTTCCGGTTCGAGGGCTTCGACGAGGAGGCGGCCGTAGCGGATCTTGCGGCCCTTCTTCGTGCCGAGGAAGCGCCGCAACTGCTGCTGCCGGGGCCGTCCGTGTTGTGCGGGCTGGCGCAGGAAGGTCTGCAAGGCACGGAGGTCTCCCTCGGCGCGGACGATCTCCTCGACCCGCGCCGGGCCCAGCGCGCGGACGAGTTCCTCCTCCAGGTCCTTCACGCACACGAAGACGCCGCGGCGCGGCGCCCCCGCTCGCTCCAGGCCGCGGTCGTAGAAGCGCTGTTCGCCCTCGTCGCACAGTCCTGTCAGGCGCAGGCCCAGGCCGGGCGGCCCCAGCAGGCCCGCGTAGCGGCCGACGCTCATCGCCCCGCCCATCGACAGCGCGCACACGCCCTCGGCGGCCAGGTCCCGGCCGCGGCGTACGGCCAGCGCCTCGACGGCCGCGAGATCGCTCGGCCCTTCCAGCAGCACCGCCGTGCGGACTTCGAGCCGCACGGCCAGATCACCGGCCGGCCCGCCGGGACCGCCGGCCGCCCAGCCGCTGACCGCGTTTCGAAATGCCCGCATGTCCCCCATGGAGTGAGTCTGCACCTCCGCCGACGGCACGGCACGGGCTTTTCGGCATGCCCGCGGTACGGGTGCCTCAGGTGCCCGCCACCCGCGCCAGCCCGCGCAGCACCGCCGACCGGCCGCGGTCCGGGACGGTCCACAGGGTCTGGCCGCGCACGCCCCACCGTGCCAGCAGGGCGTTCGCGGCGAGGAAGCCGGTGGTGGCCGCGCGTTCCATCAGGGCCACCGGGAGTTCGGTGCGTACGAGGTCGCCGGCGACCACCACCGCCGGGTCGGGGGTGTGCACGGTGGGGCGGTCGTGGTAGCCGCCCACGGGGAACAGCGGGCAGTCCGCCCGCCACTCGTGCTGGGCGTCGACGACCTTCGCCTCGCGCGTCTCGGGGTAGACGCGCTGCAACTGGTCGATCAGCCGGTCCTGCCGCGTCTGCCGGGCGGTGTCCGCGGCAAGCGCGTACGCGTGCAGTTCGACGACCGAGCCGCCGGTGCGGGACGCCCACCGGGCCGCCTCCCCCTCCCAGCGCTCCAGCACGCTGACGTTGTCGAGCGGGCCGAAGCCGCTGGTGCCGAGGAAGCCCGGCCGGTCCGGGGCCACCGGCCGGTCGAGCCACAGCCGGGAGACGAGGAACGGCGGTGCGGTCCGCAGCCGCAGCACCCGCTCGCGCCAGTCCCGGCCGCCCAGCCCCGGTGAGGCCGCGACCAGGTGGCACAGCCCGTCGGTGTCGAGGGCGAGCACCACCGCGTCGTGCCGCGTCGCGCCGTGTGCGCCCCGTACGGTCACGCCCGCGCCACCGGGGACGGACTCCACGCTCTCCACCGCGCAGCCGGTCCGCAGCGCCGCTCCGTGACCGGCCAGGTAGCGGCCCAGCGGTTCCCACAGGGCCTGCGGGAACGGCTCGCGGGGGACGTCGAACAGCAGCCCTTCGCCGGACCCGAGGAAGTAGATGTGGAACATCAAGGCCATCTCGGCGGCCGACAGTTCTTCCGGATCGGCGAAGAAGCTGCGGGAGAACACCTCGAACGCCAGGTGGTGCGCGGCTTCGGGGAAGCGGATGCGGTCCAGCAGCTGCCGCGCGCTGACGCCGTCCAGGCGTTCGTACACACCCGGCACCCGTACGTCGAGCAGCGGCAGCGCGGCGCGCGGGTTCATCCGGGCCAGCTCGCGCACGGTGAACGTCGGACTGAGCAGGGCGAAGCCGAGCGCGCTCCACGGGGGTGTGCGCGGGACGTGCGCGAAGCTGTCGTGCAGGCCGCTGCTGTGGCGCAGCGGGTAGTCGGGCAGGCCGGTGAGCGCGGCCAGCGCCGGGTCGGCCCGGCGCAGCAGCCCCCGCAGGTTGTAGTACTGGCGGAAGAAGGCGTGGAAGCCGCGGGTCATGGTCGCCCTGGAGCCGTCGGTGAGCTGGACGCGCCGCCCGGCGAGGCGGCCGCCGAGCCCCGGCTCCCGCTCGTACAGCGTGACCCGTACGCCCCGTTCGGCGAGCCCGGTGGCCGCGGCGAGTCCGGCGATGCCGCCGCCGATCACCGCCACGTGCGGCGCCTCGCCGGTGATCGCGGCCCGGCCCGGCGGGGCCGGCACGACGCGGGCGCGCCGGTCCCGGCCCCGGCGGGGCACGACGGTGCGGGGAGCGCGCCCGACGGCCGGGGGTTCGGCGTCACGCGGGAGGGTCGTCATCGGACGGTCTCTTCCTGTTCGGGGCGGGGCGGTGACCGGCGTGGGCGCCGGCGCGGTGTTTCAGGTACGGGCCGGGCGGGCGGCGGCGCAGTCGCGGCAGTTCGGCCACGGTGCGCAGCATGGGCAGGACGGGGGTGTGCAGGCCGATGGACAGGTCCTCGCGCATCCGGGTGCCGCCGTCCAGGAAGCGCAGCAGCCGTTCCATCGGGACGCCGCGGAACAGTCCGGTGAAGAATCCGGCGCCGTCGATGCGCCCGCTGTCCAGGGCGCGCAGCAGGACGGCGTCCATCAGCCGCGAGCGCGCGGCGTGCGGGGGCGGCGGGGCCGGGTTGCGGCCCTGGTGGAAGGCGGCGGCGATGGCCCGGGTCTGGCGCTGGACGGCGGCGAAGGTGTAGCCGGTCGACGGGCGGGTGGCGCCGCCGGCGGCCCCGATGCGGAACACGTCGGCCCCGTCGGCGCGGGGGAAGCGCGCGTCGGTCATGGGGATGACGCCGTGTTCGGAGGCGGTGATCCGGTACGGGCCCAGCGGGCGGATCTCCGCGAGGTAGTGGCGCAGGGCGCGGTGGTAGGCGGCCTCGTCGAGCGGGGCGGCGGAGAATTCGGTGTACTCGACCAGCGCTTCGTGCGGGCCGAACGGCAGGACGTAGCCGAAGGACAGGCCGTGGTCCGGCTGCGGGGTGCGGAAGTCCATCAGGTCGGCGGTCGTGGGGTCGAACTCGGGCCGCTCGGTGCGGACGAACCAGCCGTGGAAGTGCTGGAGCAGGGTGGTACGGGCGGGCGGCAGGGCGGGCAGCGGCCGGGAGTCGAAGACCCAGCGGGCCCGCAGCCGCACCGGGGCGCCGTCGGCCGTGACCCCGCGGACCTCGGCGCCGCGCGGCAGCCGGCGCACGTCCTGGACGACGGCCGTCATCCGGCGCGCGGACGGCGTGGCCGCGATCCGTGCGCCCACCAGTTCCTCGAACGCGCCGGAGCGCATCATCTTGTACCGCAGCGGCGCCGGGCGTCCGGTCAGCGGGGCCCCGTCGGCACCGTGCACGCGCAGCCGGTCCCAGGAGGCGGCCAGTACGCCGTCGTACTCACCGTCCGGTTTCTCCCAGTAGCACCAGGTGCGTTCGGGGGGCCGCAGAGGGCCGGGCGGCGCGTCGAGGACGGTGACCTCGGGGCGGCGGGCGCCGGCCGGCGGGTCGCAGAGGCGGTGGGCGAGGGAGAGTCCCGCGGCGCCGCCGCCCACGACGGCCACCTCCGTGTCGTACACGCCGGCTCCCTCCCGTCCTGCCGGGCACCGCGCCCGCGCGCCGCGCCGCCGGACCCGTCACGTCTTCGTGTGCCCGTCCGGGACGGATTCCACCGGCCCGGGGCCGCCGCCTCCACGGCGGGGGAAGCGGCGTCACGATCATTACAGCGCCGGTCGCCGGACGAAGAGGCCCGATCGGTTTCCGACACGCGCCGTAACAGGGATGGGGGGCCGCCGACGTGGGTGGGATGGCCTGCCGGCGCCGGAAACGGAGAATGCCCCGGCCAGACGGGGGGAGCTGGCCGGGGCGGTCCGGGGAACGGGCGGGAACGTCGGTCACCTCTCGGTGAACGGTCCACCAGGCCCGTGATCAATTGAACGATAAACCATCGGATCGTCTTCCGCCAAACCGGACGGATGTGACGCATATCGCTCCATGCCGCCCGGACCGCGGCAGGGCTCGGAGGGACCGGATATCCCGGATGAACCGAATGGCCCCGGACATGCGCGTGCCGCGCGACGGGGTGCGAAGCCCCGCCGCGCGGCAGTCCTCAGGAGATCAGGAGGCCGGGGCGAGGCGCGCCGCGAGGCCGTTGCGCCACAGCGCGTCCACCCGGGCGCGCTCCTGCGCGTTCGGGTTGGTGTTCTGACAGGAGGTGCCGGGGCCGCCACCCGACATCAGCTCGCTGCACGGGCCCGAGTAGTGGTCGGGCAGGCCCAGCACGTGCCCCGTCTCGTGGGCCACCACGCGCGTGGAGTTGTACTGCTGGTTCTGCCGGTAGTCGAGGAAGATGTAGCCCCGGCCGTGGCCGTCGGTGCTCGCGTAGGAGCCGCGGGAGTCGTTGCCCTCGCGGTACGAGAAGTCGCCCCTGGAGCCTTCCTGGAGCTTCACGTTGTTCACCGAGCTGTTCCAGATCTGCGTGCTGCGCGCTATCTGGCTGCGGAAGGTGGGGGCGCTGCTCGCGTTGTACGTGACGGTGACCGCCTGGACGCCGGGCGTCGCCGCGCGCTTGGCGGCGGCGGCCTTCATGACGGCCTGGAAGAACGCCTTGTTCGCCGCGGCCTCCTCGGCCGAGCCGGCGTACTTGGCGATGGAGGAGGGGGTGGAGACGCTCGCCGCGGCGGGGGCGGCCGGGGCGGAGGCGGCGGTCGCCGGGACGGTACCGAGGGAGGCGGCCAGACCGAGGCCGAGCACGGCGGTGAGAACCGTACGGGTGGGTCTCATGGGGGACCTCTTCATCCGTGGGAGGGATTTGGTACCGGGATTGTGAAGGAATCAAGGTCCCCGCGGATGACAGCTTTTGGCGATAGTGCCGTGACATCGCCCCGCCCACCCGACCGTTCGGGAGGCCGCAACTGCCGTGTCCCGGCTGGGTGCCGGGCACGCGGAAGGCGTCGTTCACACCCCGGGCAAGGGAATGTGGCACCTGCCCGTGTCAGCGCTGCCTCCGTCAAATGACGTAGACCGCACGCGATCAACGCAGGTGCGGCTGTCGGCGCGGAGGGGAATGGACGCGTCCGGTGCGGTAGGGTCCGGCCGCGCGTCAGCGGGGCAGCGGGCGGGCCCGGTTGAGGTTGAGCAGCGGCGCGAGCAGGTCGCCGTGGCGCGCTCGGCGCACGGCGACGTCCTCGAAGAGGAACGTGAGCTGCTCCGGCTCCGTACAGGCCTCGATCTCGTCCCAGGTCACGGGCGCGGAGACGGTCGGCAGCCCGCGTGCGCGCACCGTGTAGGGCGCGGCGGTGGTCTTCGATGCCGAGTTCTGTGAGAAGTCGATGAAGACCTTCCCCGGCCGCAGCGCCTTGGTCATCCGGTGCACGACGTGGCCGGGCAGGGCCCGTTCGGCCTCGACGGCGATGCTCTTGGCGTAAGCGGTGACGTCGTCCGAGGGGGCCGGTTCGATCGGTACGAGAAGGTGCAGGCCCTTGGAGCCGCTGGTCTTCGCGTACGCGTTCAGACCGTCGGCCGCCAGGCGTTCCCGCAGCCACCGGGCCACCCCGCAGCACTCCACGACCGTGGCCGGCTCCCCCGGGTCGAGGTCGAGGACGAGGCGGTCGGCGACGTGCGGCGCGGCGGCCGTCCACTGCGGGGTGTGCAGCTCCACGACGAGATTGGCGGCCCACATCAGGGTCGGTACGTCGCGCACCAGCACCTGCTGCCGGGACTTCGCCGTGCTGCCGGGGACCTCGCAGGTCTTCACCCATGCGGGGGTCCCGGGCGGAACATTCTTGGTGAAGAACGTCTGGCCGCCGGGCCCGTCGGGATAGCGCAGGAAGGAGACGGGCCGGTCGTGGATGTGGGCGAGGAGCGCGCCCGCGGTGGTGGCGTAGTAGTGCAGCAGCTCGCCCTTGGTGGTGCCGGTCCGCGGATAGAGGACCTTGTCCAGGTTGGTGAGCGACAGCCGCCGCCCCTCCACGACGGTGATTGGCGACATACGATGACAATCCCACATAAATCCCACATGAGGGATGAGACATGCGATCTGTTTGGAACGGGGCTGTCTCCTTCGGGCTGGTCAGCATCCCCGTGAAGACCTACAGCGCGACCGAGCGCACCGCCTCGGTCTCGTTCGTACGCATCCACGAGAAGGACGGCGGCCGCATCCACTACCGCAAGGTGTGCGAGCTGGACGGGGAGGAGGTCCCCAACGAGGAGGTCGGCAAGGGCTACCAGGCGGCGGACGACACGATCGTGCCGATCACCGACGAGGACCTGGCCAGGCTGCCGCTGCCGACGACCAAGACCCTGACCATCCTGGCCTTCGTCGGCGCGGACGAGATCGACCCGCTCCAGCTGGACAAGTCCTACTTCCTGGGCCCCAACGGCGTCGCCGCGGCCAAGCCGTACGCCCTGCTGCGGGAGGCCCTGGAGCACCAGGAGAAGGTCGCGATCGGCAAGGTGGCCATGCACGGGCGGGAGACGCTGGCCATGCTGCGGTCGCACGACGGGGTGATCGCCATGCACACGCTGCTGTGGCCGGACCAGATCCGCTCGGCGCGCGCCGTCGCCCCGAGCGACGACATCGAGATCCGGGAGAGCGAGCTGACCCTCGCCGAGACGCTGATGGACTCGCTCGGCGAACTGGACGAGTCGGAACTGCACGACGACTACCGGGAGGCCGTCGAGGAGCTGGTCGCCGCGAAGCTGGAGGGCGGTGAGCCGACCGCGCCGAGGGCCGCGCCCGGCACCGGCGGCAAGGTCATCGACCTCATGGCGGCGCTGGAGAACAGCGTCCGGGCGGCGCGTGAGTCGCGTGGCGAGGGCGGCGGGGAGGCCGGGGCGGAGCAGGACGAGGAGTCGGCGTCGGTCACGCCGATCAGGGGCCGTAAGACGGCGAAGAAGGCGGCGGCGAAGACCGCGTCCGGCGGCGGGGCGAAAAAGACCGCGGCAGCGCGTAAGACATCCGGGTCCGCCGCGAAGAAGACCGCCTCCGGCAAGGCGTCGGGCGGCTCCGGCGGGAAGAAGGCGGCGGCCGGCGGAGGCTCGGGGGCGAAGAAGGCCGCGGCGAAGACGGCGAAGTCCACCGCCAAGAAGAGCACCGCGAAGCGGAGCGGCAAGAAGGCGTCGGCATGATGAGGCGAGACGCGCGCGGCCCCGTCCTTGTGTGCGCTCGGGCCTCCGTCGGCCACCGGCGGCCTTAGAGTCGGTGCATGGCTTCAGACGAGGGAACGGTACGCGTCGACAGCTGGATCTGGTCCGTCCGGCTGACCAAGACGCGTTCGCTGGCCGCGACGGCCTGCCGCGGCGGACATGTACGGGTCAACGGGGAGCGGGTAAAGGCCGCCTACGCGGTGCGCGAGGGCGACGAGGTGCGCCTGCGGCACGCCGGGCGCGAGCGCATCGTCGTGGTCTCGCGACTGGTGCGCAAGCGGGTCGGCGCCGCGGTCGCCGCGGAGTGCTTCGTCGACAACAGTCCCCCGCCGCCGCCCCGCGAGGAGGTCGCCGCCGTCGGCCACCGCGACCGCGGCGCCGGTCGGCCCACCAAGCGGGACCGGCGCGAGCTGGAGCAGCTGCGCGGCGGGCGCTGAACCGGGCGGGCCGGCGGGCGACGGTACGGGGCCGGGCGGCTTCCCGTACCGCTGGCCCGTACCGCCGCCCGGCGGGTCACAGCTCGCTCAGATACACCCAGGCGCCTTCGTCCCGCACGAAGCGACTGTTCTCCTCCTGTACGCCGGACTCGCCGCGCAGCGTGTAGTGCGCCCGGAACTCCACGGTGCCCTCGCTGTGGAAGGCGCTGCCGCCCGTCGTACCGACGATCTCCAGGCGCGTCCACCGCTGCCCCGGCTCGAACTCCAGGTCCGCCGGGCGTGTCGCGGGGTGCCAGGTGCGCAGCAGGTACGGCGCGTCGCCGGCCGCGAAGGCGCTGTAGCGCGAGCGCATCAGCCGCTCGGCCGTGGGGGCGGCCGTCTGCCCCTGGTGGAAGGGGGCGCAGCACTCTCCGTAGGTGGCCTGCAGGCCGCAGGGGCAGGGGGCTGACGGGTCGATCGCCGTTCGCCGGCGCGCGTGGAATCTGGACACCCCTAGATTGTGACGGCTGCGGGGAGTCCTCCGGCCGGTGGCCCCGTGGTGTGGAGCGCCCCGTCAGCCGGTGGCGCCGCGCAGCCAGCCGTCGACCGTCGCCGCCACGGCGCGGGCGAAGCGGCCGATGCCCGGCGACCGTACGGGGCACGCGCGGGGCGTGGTGGTCGTCGGTGCCAGGCAGAAGTGCAGGGCGTCGTCGACGCGGTGCAGGTCGGTGGTGCCGCCGCCGGGGGCGGGGTGGGTGCAGTACGCGGGGTGCGCGCGTTCATAGGCGTCGCAGGGCAGTTGGCGGGCCCACCGGTAGCGGTCGTCGGCGGGGCCGAGCGTACGGCCCGCGTCCGCGTACAGGTCGCCGGACGCGGCGGCCTGCGCCGCGTAGACGGCGTTGACCCGGCGGACCCGGTCCGGGTGGAAGGCGTCGGGGGCCTGGGAGGCCCAGACGATCTTCGGCCGGGCGAGACCGGCGGCCCGCGCCGCCGCGGCGATTTCGTCGGTCAGTGCCCGCGCGTCCGCGGCGTACCGGTCGTAGTAGCCCGCCGTGCCGTGGGTGGCGCCCGCCATGCACGGCGTGTAGCCCCAGGCGTTCCCCCAGAACTGGAGGATCACGACACGCGGGCGCAGCGTCCGTACCAGCGTGGCCGCCTTGTCGCGGTCGGGGACCAGCGACCGGCCCCGCCAGGCCGTCAGGTAGTCGCACAGCGTGGTGCCGGAGTGCGGCGCGCTGTGCAGCTTCGCCCGGCCGGTCGCGCCGAGCCGTTCGGCGAGGGCCTGGCCGCTCTCCATGGCCAGCGAGTCACCGAGGTAGAGGGCGGGTACGGCACGGCGCCGCGGCTCGGGCGCGCCGTGCCCCGCGGACGTGTGCGGCGCGGGGGTGGGCGCACCGCCGCCGGCGGCCGGCGGGGACACGCCCGTACGCGGGCCGGACGGCGTGTCCATGGGGTCGGAGGCGAAGACGACGCTCCAGCCGAAGGCCCCGACCAGGGCCAGGGCCACCACGCCGAGCAGCGGTACCACCCAGCGCTGGGTCATCGGGCCGCCCCTGGTCGCGTACGGCCGGCGGCTCATGTCAGGTGCACTTCACACCGGCCCGGGCAGACCAGAGAAGCACACGGCACGCCGCGCGAGAAGACCGCGGTCCGGTCATGGACGCGGCGGCATGCGCTGCCGCCGTCCCGCACCGCGGTCCGGCCACGGACGCGGCTCCGCACGCCGTGCGGAGCCACCGGACCGGCCCCATCATGGAAGCAGCGGAGGCACTGCCGGCCCGGCGGGACTCTCCGACCCGAGCGATCTTTCGGGAGGCGCCATGGGCAAGGACGACACTCCGGGTTCCGACGAGGCCCGCGCGAGGCTGCGGGAGCTCTACACGGGCGGCGAGCGCCCGTTCGATCCGGAGGACCTGGTCATGGCCAGGGGCCTGGAACCGACACCCGAGCGGATCGAGAAGGCCCGCAGGCTCATCGAGGAGAAGGGGGCCGCGGCGATCGAACGGTATCTGCCGTAGCGGCGCCGGGCGCTCAGTTCCGGGCGGACAGAGCGGCGATGCGCTCACGGTAGGCGGCACTGTCCTGCCGGCTCAGCGGCAGCCGGCCGTCGCCCGCGAGGTGCGACGGGAGGTACGCCGCCTGCTTGACCGCCTGGAACAGCGGGCCCGGCAGGTTCAGCAGGAGCTGGCCCTGTTCGGCGGTCTCGATGACCATCCAGGAATCGGAGCCGCGGTCTTCGGGGGCGGTCGGTTCGATGGTGCTCACGGCCGTCACGGTCAGGGTGGGCGGTACGTCGGTCGTGGCCGGTGCGTGGGTCTCCGTCGTGTTCTCGTTCTCCGTACTCATGTTCCCTCCCTAACAACCGGATACGGGCCCGGGCCACCCGGTGCGCCGAGTCGTGTCTCACAGTGGCCGGGGGAATGCGGGACGGGAGCTGCGGAAGGAGAGGTGGGCGGCGGATATGGGCCGCAGAAGAGACTTGGCCAAAGTGACCCGTCCGGCACGCGCCGAAGGGGACCGATCACCGATCATGGCCGTCATGAGCGAGGACATCCACACCACCGGCCCGGCGCCGGACCCGGCACGGCACACACACGACCGGGAGCGCCGGCAGGCACGCCTGGTGCTCGCGGGGCGTGCCGAGAGCGCGGAGGATCTGGCGATGCTGATCGACGCCCTGGGGCTCGATCCCCGTGAGGACCCCGGCCCGTCGGAGCGGCGCAGATAGGCCGCAGCCCCACGGACCGGCCTGCCGGTCTCCTGGCCGGTGTGTTCCGTCAGGCGGCGGGGCCCGGGTCCGTCGCGGCGTCCATCGCATCGGCGAGGGATTTCGGCCGCATGTCGGTCCAGTGCCGCGTCACGTGGTCCAGGCAGCCCTGCCGCGTGTCCTCGCCGTGCACGACGCTCCAGCCGCCGGGCAGTTCGGCCGCCGCGGGCCACAGGGAGTACTGGTTCTCGTCGTTGACGAGGACGAGGTAGGCGGCGTCCGGGTTCTCGAAGGGGTTGGTCACGGCGTCGGCTCCTTGCGGGGGCGTCGGGTCGGTTACGGAGGAGTGGAGCAGGGGCGCGACATCGTCGGGGCGGAAGCCGAGCGCGGGTGTGTCGCCGAGCAGGCGGGCCACGGCGTGGTGCGGGACCACGACGCCCTTGGGCTCGCCGGTGGAGCCGGAGGTGTGGATGACGTACGCCGGGTGCGCGGGGAGCAGCGGACGGCGGCGCTCGTGGTCGCGTACGGGCGCGTCGGAGCACCGGCGGAGGGCGTCGGCCAGTTCGGGGCCGTCCCATACGAGGTGCGGAACAGGGGGCGCTGTCGTCGGTGTGCGGGTGGTGAGGAGCAGTACCGGGCGGGTGGCGCGCAGGATCTGCGCGTTGTGCCCGGCGGGCCGGTCCGGTTCCATCGGCGCGTAGGCCGCGCCGGTCTTCAGCACCGCGAGGACGGCGACGACGAGGTCGGACGAGCGCGGCAGTTCCAGGGCCACGAACCGTTCGGGTTCCGCGCCGCGTTCGATGAGCAGCCGGGCGAGCCGGTTGGCGGCGGCGTCCAGTTCGCCGTAGGTCAAGGTGGTGCCGCGGAGCGTCACGGCCGGCGCGCCGGGCGTGCGGGCCGCCTGGTCCGCGAACAGCTCCGGCAGCAGGGCCGGACGCGGGTCCCGGCCTTCGGTGTCCGTCTTCTGCTCCTCCAGGGCAGCGGCGCGTTCCTCTGCCGTGAGCACGTCGAGTCCGTCGATCGTCCGGTCCGGGTCGGCGGTCACGTCCGTCAGCAGACGCCGCAGCCGGTCCAGGAAGGTCTCGACGGTGGTGCGGTCGAAGAGGTCGGCGTTGAAGTGGGCGGCACCGGTCACCGCGCCCGCTCCGGCGCCGCCGGGCGTCTCCGTGATGCTGATTTCCAGGTCGGTGACGAGGGCGCCGGTGTCCAGTACCCGTGCCTCGGCGGTGGTGCCGGACAGTACGGGGGCCGTATCGGGGGTGTTCTGCCAGACCAGCATGGTCTGGAACAGCGGGTGACGGTCGCCGGGGCGGCCCGGCCGCAGCGCGTCGACGACCCGTTCGACCGGCACGTCCTGATGGGCGTACGTCTCCAGGACCGTCTCCCGTACGCGGGTGAGCAGGGAGCGGAAGTCCGGTGCGCCCGAGGTGTCGACGCGCAGCACCAGCGTGTTGACGAAAAAGCCGACCAGGTCGTGCAGCACCTCGTCGGTGCGTCCGGCCACGGGGGTGCCGATCGGAATGTCCTCGCCCGCGCCCAGTCGCGTCAGAAGTGCGGCGAGTGCCGCCTGCACCACCATGGAGGGGGTCGCGCCGCACTCCCGCGCCAGCGCGCGCACCGCTTCGGTGAGCGCGTCGTCCCACTGGAAGCGGCAGGTCCCGCCCGCTCCGGTGGGCTCTTCCGGGCGCGGCCGGTCGTACGGCAGCGCGATCCGTTCCGGCAGTCCGGCCAGCTTCCCCGTCCAGTAGGCGAGTTGTGCGGCGGCCGTGGTGACTCCGGTGCCGTCGTCCGCGTCGAGCAGTTCGTGGTGCCACAGGGCGTAGTCGGCGTACTGCACGGGCAGCGGCGCCCAGGAAGGGGGCCGCCCCTGCCTGCGCTCCTCGTAGGCGTGCGAGAGGTCGCGCCACAGAGGCGCCAGTGACCAGCCGTCCGCCGCGATGTGATGCAGCGTCAGGGACAGCAGGTGTTCCTCGGGACCGAGGACGAACAGGCGGGCCCGTACGGGCGGCTCGGCCGCGAGGTCGAACCCCTGGCACGCCGCCTCGCGCACCAGGCCCTGGACGGCGTCCGGGGTGGTCTCGGTGACCGTCATCCGAAGCCGTACGGCCTCCGGGGGCAGTACGGACTGACTCGGCCCGTTGCCGCCCTCCGGGAAGACGGTGCGCAGCGGTTCGTGGCGGACCATGACGTCGCGCAGTGCCGCTTCCAGGGCCGGCCGGTCGAGCCGCCCGGAGAGCTTGAGGGTGAGCGGGACGTGATGGGTGTGGCGGGGCCCTTCGAGGCGGTGCAGGAACCACATCCGGCGCTGCGCGAAGGACATCGGCAGCTCCGCGGGGCGGGGGTCCCGGTCCGTCGGCGCGGGACGGCGGTGCCCGCCGGTGGTCAGCCGCGCGGCCAGGCCCCCGGGGGTCGGCGTCTCGAACACAGCGCGCAGGCCCAGTTCCGTGCCGAAGACCGACCGCACCCTGTTGACCAGTCCGGCCGCCAGCAGCGAGTGCCCGCCGAGGTCGAAGAAGTCCTGGTCCGGGCCGACTTCGGGCAGGCTCAGGGTCTCCGCGAAGAGACCGCACAGGATCTCCTCGCGGGCGTCGCGCGGTGCACGTCCGCCGAGGTCGCCGTCCCGGTCCGGCTCGGGCAGTGCCTGCCGGTCCAGTTTGCCGTTCACCGTCATCGGCAGCTCGTCGAGGACCATGACGAAGGACGGGACCATGTGCTGCGGCAGCCGGGCCGCGACGGACCTGCGTACGGCGGCGGCCAGCGCGGCGACGGCCCGGCGCCGGGCGGGCTCGCCGGTGAACGCCCGCAGGGAGCGCGTGTCGCCGGCGACGCGTACCGCGGGGCGGTGGACATCGGTGTACGCCACGGCGTCCGCCCCGGGGCGCGCGCCGCCTTCGGTGAATGCGTGTTCCTCCTGTTCCCGCAGGAACACGGCGTCCAGGCTCCCGTCCTCCTCCTCGGACCAGGTGACGAGCGCCCGGTAGCCGACGGCCGCCGCCAGTTCGTGCAGGTCCTCCGGGTCGGCGGTGGGTCCGGTGCCGAGCGGCCCGGCAGTTTCTTCGGCGTCGTCCAGACGCGCGTTGGGGATGCCGCTCACCCGCAGGACGCCGGGGCGGCCGGTGCTCAGCCGCTCGACCAGGGACGGCAGGCCGGGGACCTCGCTCCCCCACCGCACACAGGGCGCGTCGGCCAGGGAGACCACGGGAACCGGCCCTTTGCGCAGCACCACGTCGTACCGGTAACGGCTCAGTTCGTTGTGGTGGCGTCCGCGTTTGACGCGGATGTCCACCACGCTCACCTCGGGCAGCGGCCCGTCGGGCAGAGCGGCGAAGAAGCCGGGCGCGACCAGCAGTTCCTTGTCGCGTGCCAGGCTCCGCCGGACCGCGGCCGGCAGGGCGCCGCCGTCCGGTACCGCGCCGCGCACGCCCCGGGTGCCGGTGCGCTGCCGGTGCGTCGCGGTGTGGAAGTGGCGGGCCAGCCGGAGGTCGCGTACGTCGCCGACGAAGAGGGCGCCGCCGGGCGCGAGGCGGTCGAGCGCGCCGCGCAGTACGGCGAGGAAGTAGCCCGCGTCGGGGAAGTACTGGGCGACGGAGTTCAGTACGACGACGTCGAAGCCGCCTTCCGGCAGGCCCCGCGTGTCGTCTGCGGCCTGGCAGGTCAGCGTGGTGCGGGCGGCCAGGTCCGGGTCCGCCGCCAGCTTGCCGCGCAGTCCGGTGACGGCCTCGGCGGACAGGTCGGTGCCCCAGTAGCTCTCGCAGTGCGGGGCGATCCGGGCCAGGAGGAGGCCGGTGCCGACGCCGATCTCCAGGACCCGGCGGGGCCGCAGGTCCCGTACCCGGGCGACCGTGGCATCGCGCCACTCCCGCATCTGCTCCAGCGGGATGGGCTGCCCGTCGGCGCTGTTCCGCCATCCCGCGAAGTCCTCGCCCAGAGCCGCGGGCCGGTCTCCGGAGGCTGCGTACAGGTCGTCGTACACCTGCCGCCAGACGGCCAGCGCCTCGTCGGTGCCCGCCGCGCGCGCGGTGGTTCCGGCATCCGCGGGGCCGGGGTGCGGGACGACGTAACCCACCAGGCCGGGCCCGCCGTCCACGCTGTGGTGGACGGCCACGGCCGCCTGTGCGACATCCGGATGGGCCGCGAGCGCGCACTCCACCTCCCCCGGCTCGACACGGAACCCACGGATCTTGACCTGGTCGTCGGAGCGGCCGACGAAGTCCAGGCCGCCGTCCGGCCCGCGGCGCACCAGGTCTCCGGTGCGGTACATCCGGGTCCCGGGCGGGCCGGACGGGCAGGCCACGAAGCGCTCGGCGGTCAGCCCGGGACGGTTCAGGTAGCCGCGTGCCAGGCCTTCGCCCGCGACGTACAGCTCGCCCGTACCGCCGGGCGGCACCGCGCCCAGCCGGTTGTCCAGGACGTACAGCGCCAGGTCCGGCACGGCCTCCCCGATGTTGCTCGCCGCGCCGGTCCGGGCGCGGAACCGGTCGTAGGGGGCGTAGGTGGCGTGCACGGTGGTCTCGGTCGTGCCGTACATGGTGACCAGCAGCGGCGCGTCGTCCGGGTGCCGGTCGTACCAGTCGGCGAGCCGGGCGGGGTCGAGCGCCTCGCCGCCGAGGACGACCGTGCGCAGCGGTCCGCCCCGCAGCACGCCGGGGTTCTCGCGGTCGGCGGCCAGCAGCGAGGAGAAGGCTGTAGGTGTCTGGTTCAGCACGGTGACCCGCTCGCGGGCGAGCAGGTCCAGGAACTCGGCGGGTGCCCGGCCGACGCGGTACGGGACGACCACGAGCCGGCCGCCGGTCAGCAGCGCGCCGAACAGTTCCCACACCGAGACGTCGGAGGCGCAGGAGTGGAAGAGGGTCCAGGTGTCGTCCGGGCCGAAGCCGAACCAGTGCGCGGTGGCGGTGAGCAGGCGGATCACGTTGTGGTGGGTGACCACCACGCCCTTGGGGGCGCCCGTGGAGTCCGATGTGTGGATGACGTACGCGCAGTCCCGCGGGCCCGTCCGGCCCCCTCGTTCGGCGTCGGTGAGGGGCGAGTTGTCGTCCAGGAGCCGCCGTGTGCGGTCGTCGTCGAGCAGGACGACGGGCACGCCGTCCGGGCCGCCGCCTCCGCCGGGCAGCCCGCCGGCCGCCTCGCACACCGTCAGTACGGCGGCGGGCGCGGTGTCCCGCAGCAGGAAGGCGACGCGCTCGGCCGGGTACCCGGGGTCCACCGGCACATAGGCCGCCCCGCACTTGAGCACCGCCAGTACGGCCACGACCAGGTCCGCCGTGCGCGGCAGTGCCACCGCCACCATCCGCCGCGGGCCGGCGCCCCGGGCGAGGAGCACGCGCGCCAGCCGGTTGGCGGCGGCCTCCACCTCCCCGTACGTCATCCGCAGGCCGCCGCACACCACGGCGACGGCGCCGGGCGTCCGGTCCGCCTGCCGGGTGAACAGTTCGCCCAGCGTCGCGCGCGGAGTGGCCCGGCCGGTGTCCGAGGCACCGCCCGGCGTCCCGCCGGGCCGTACGCCGTCCTGTTCGTCGAACGTCACTTTCGTAGACCTCTCGCACAACGGGCGCGCGTCAGGACGGCGCGGAGCCACACAGCGGGGAAGGGAATGCGGCAGCGCGGTACCGGACGGTCGGCTCGGGTTCCCACGCCGTGTCGATATGCGGCAGACAAACCCGTCCGACGGTACTCGTATATTTCTTGTGACAATTTCCCGGCGCCTTGTGCCGTACCGCTTTCGCGGCCGATTCCGCCGCGATCCGCCGGTCGCAGAAGCCGGGTACGTGAATGGCGGCGATCTCGTGCGCGGCCCGGACACCGGCATCGGAAGCAGTCGAAGTCACGTCGTCACTCTCCACTCAACGGTGCGCGGCAGGGCAGGACCAGCACCGAACGGCCGCGGGCGCTTCACCCGCACGACCATCCCGGCCCCCCGGAAAGAAAAGCCGAGGCGGCAGCGAAGGATATGAGCGAACCCACTGCCTGTTCCGCTCCCGTATCCGCCCGCATATCACTCCCGGAAATCCCGGACCCGCTCGGAGCAGCCTCTCCCGGTCCGGCCCGCGCCACACCGCGCCCACCGGCAGCCCGTCCCAACGAGGGAACGGGAAGGCATTTCATGGACGGGTGCCGGTGGAACGACGTTCCGACAAAATGCGGAACCGGGCGGTCAGTTCCACCGGACACGGAACGCGGTGGGCAGCGCGCCCAGGGCGTCCAGTTCCTCCGCCAGCCCGGGTGCGGCCACCTCGATCCGCCGCCCCTCCACCAGCGGCGCGGAGCGGTAGATCTTGCGCAGGCGGAAGTCCCAGCCGGAACCGTCCGGAGGACCGTCCGCGGTCATGACCTGCAACCGGTGCGGCTCGTACCGGACCATGGCGCTCTCCGCCCGCGTGCCGGCACAGGCGTCGAACGCGGACCACAGCTGCGGATCGGTCATGCGGGCGAGCCGGGCGGGGGCGAGGTCCGTACTGTCGAGCAGTCGGCGGGCCAGGCGCCGGACCACCGAGACCGGGCCCACGTTGTCCCACGAGGTGTGCAGCCGCGCTTCCGCGCACACCAGGCCGACGAGTGAGGCGGCGGTCCGGCGGTCGGCCGACACCACGCCGTCGTCGAGGACGAGCCGGCTCAGCAGGAGGGCCGGGTCGGTGTCGAGACACCCGGCGGCACGTCCGCTGCGCACGTACGAATCGAGGTGGTCGAGGTTCAGCAGGCCGGGGCGGCTGGTGAGCGGCGACGTCGGCTGTCCGCCGAGTGCCGCGACGACGGCCCCGGCGCCGATCCCGTGGCGCTCCAGCACCGGGCGGATCGGGTCGGTCCGCAGCAGCCGCACGCCGATCGCGTGGTGGTCGAGACCGAAGGTGCCTTCGAAGGTGTGGCTCAGCGGCAGGTGTCCGATGTCGTGCAGCAGCGCCGCGACCCGTAGCAGCTCGTCCTCCGGGCGGAAGTGCGCGACCAGCGCCAGCACTCCGAGGGAGTGTTCGAGCCTGGAGTACGACTGCAAGGTGCTCAGCGTCGACGCCCCGCCGTGCGCGACGAAGTGCAGGCGTCGCAGCGGTTCGGTGCGCAGCAGGTCGCGTTCCACCGGGTTCGGGCGAAAGGATGTCCGCCACAGGGGGTCGGTGAACACGGGGGACATGCCCACGACATTCGCCGGGACCGAGTGCACGGCGTCCGCGGAGCCTTGCGGTGCGCTCCGGCCGAGGTGACCGCCCATCTCAGCCGGTCCCGCTGGGCACGACGCAGTCGGCCGGCTGGGGCTTCTTCTCCGGCCAGCCCAGCCCCACGAACGCCACCCTCCGGGTGCGCGGATCCAGCCGGACCACGGCCACCGGCTTGTCGTAGGCGTTGCCCCCGTTGGTCAGACAGATCCAGCCGCTCGCGCCCCGCACCCGGTGCGCGGCCTCCAGGCGCGGCCACTCGGCGGCGACCCGCTCCCGCGGCGGTATCGACCCCGCGGCCTGGGCGTTCGCCAGGAACACGGCCTCGGCTATGGTGCGCACCCCGTCGTGGACCAGCATCGTCCGGGAATCCTCCAGCTGTACGGGACCGATGTCGCCCGCGGTCCCCTGGTCGATGAGGCCGCGGAGTTCTTGCAGTTCCTTGCGCGGGTCGGTCAGATAGGCCGGCCGGTCCGCGACCGCCGGCTTCCGGCCCGTGCTCGCCTGCCGTTCCTTCTCCCACGTACGCAGCGCCGCGTCCCACGCGTCCGGGTGGGCCGGAGCCGCGTACTGCACGGTTATCGTGGCGCTCTCCCCGTCACCACCCTGCAGTTTCCGCCAGTCGGCTTCGCTCATGTACCGGTCCAGGGTCGCCGCGCCGGAGCCGCTGACAATGGTGTATTTCTTCCCGTGGCACGGTACCTCGGCCAGCTTCAGGGCGAAGAGCCGGAGGTGGACCGGCCGGCCCGCGAAATAGACCACCTTCGCGTCGGACTCGCAGATGTTGTGGCCGATCAGCGAGAAGTCGTTGCCGGTGTCCCCCGGTTCGGTGATGCTCGGCGACTCGAATTCCTGGTCCTTCGGGCCGGGCGGCCCCGGTTCGGGGCGGCTGAACGCCTTGGCGAGCGACTCGTCGTAGATGTCGTGCGGCCGGATGTCCTTGACCAGGACGGTCTCGGCGTCCCGGAGCCCGCCGTGGAAGTCGGCGAGCGCGTCCGCCTGCTGCCGGTTGGTGGGGATGATGCGGGCCAGTCCGGGAAACGGGAGCCGGCCGCTGCGGTTGTCGGGGTTGGCGATCTCGTCGGCGCTGACCCGGCTGGCGAGCACCGGGATCTTCAGCTCGCCGGTCAGCCGCGCGATGGCCTGCTTGGTGGCGCCGAGGCTGAGGTTGAAGCCGGTGACGGCCCGCAGGTTGTCGCGCTCGGAGTCCGCCATCCCGGCGAGCCGGTCCACGACCGTTTCCTGCTGCGCGTAGTCGGCGCCGGGATTGGCCAGGACGAGCCGGAGCTGCGGGGTCTTCTCCATGCGGTTGGCCCGGTACTGCGCCAGGTACGCGCCCTGCAGTTCGCTGCGGAGCTGCTTGCGTTCGGCGGCGAGCTTGGGCTGCAGCGGCAGCATCATCGCGACGGTGACGCTGTTCTTCTGCTGGGCGACCCGTTCGTTCTCCTTGCGGATCGCCTCGGTCACCTGCCGGATCTCGGGCGTGCCGAAGTCGTAGCCGGAGCCGTTGACGCCGATGCACTCCCCCTCGCTCTGCACGACCCCCTCGGCACAGCGGTCGGGCGCGCCGATCCTCGCGGGGAGGAAGAGGGCGGCGGGGACGACCACGGCCAGAACGACGAGCACCGTGAACGCCTTGCGCATCCAGGTGGCCCAGAACGTGTTGTACAGCCAGTTCAGCAACGCCGCACCCTCCCTCACCCGATGTGTCTCGTGCACGTGCACGGTCTGAGCGGCTGTTTTCCGGTGAGCCGGTCGCTCCATTCGCGGGCCGTGTGGGTCAGCGCGCCGGCGCCGGCCGCGGGCTCCTCCCCCAGCCGCTCCAGCAGCTTGGGCAGGGTGTCGATCACGGCCTCGTCGAGGGGTTTTGTACGGTCCTCGCAGAGCCGTACAGCGTGCAGCAGCCGGTCGATGCGCTTGCGCCGCACGTCCCCGGCGACCTCCGCCTCGCCCAGTGCCCGCGCCCGCCGGTCGTCGGCGCGGCCGAGCAGCGGCGCCTCCGCGACGGCCAGCAGTTCGTCGCACCAGACCCGCGCACTGCGGGTCAGGAAGGTGCGGTCGAGGTAGTCCGTGACGGTGTCGGCGTCGCCGACCGCCAGGTGGTGGTGCATGCCGTGTGCGGCGGCGGTGCCGAAGAGTTCGTCGGCCGTGTCGTCCTCCAGGGCGCGGTAGTGGTCCCACAGGAGGGTCTGGTCCGCGTGCCAGGCCGCGCCGTCCGCCCGCAGGCGGTACAGGCGGCGCATCAGCAGGCGGCGCAGGCCGAGGTCGCCGATGAAGTGCCGGGGGCAGTGCGGCCAGCCGCTGTCCCGCAGCAGCTCCGCGATCCGGTACGCGGACAGGCGCTCGTCCCGGCCCGCCTGCACCTCGCGCATGAGGACCTGGGCGCATTCCGCGTCGTGCGCGACGGACAGATGGCTGAGCAGGTCGAGCCAGTGGCCGCGCTGCTCCGGCGGGAGTTCCTCCGGTGGCTGCCGGTCGACGAGGTCGTCCAGCAGGAGTTCCGCGACGGAGCGGCCCTCGGTGTCCTCCCCCGCGCGCACCCGCGCGTCCAGCAGCGCCCAGTCGGTGCCGTCGCCGGGCTCCCGGAACATCAGCGACGCCGTCGCCTCCCCCAGCCGGGTCACGAACAGCGGGCGTCCGCCGCTCAGCCGGTGGATGCCGCTGTCGATACGGAGCTGGGCCGCGTTGTCGCCCCGCGCCCGCCGTACCTGCAAGCGGGCCGTCTCCTTCGACTGCTGGTCGCGCGTGAGCACCGGCATACGGACGAGGAGGACGCCCCGCGACAGGGGCGTCAGGCCGGGTACGCCACCGGCCGGACGGCTCCACCGTGGCAGGCCGCCGTCGGAGGGCCGCCAGCTGACGGGCGCGTCGTCCTGCGTACCGCCGCGGTCGCCGGCGTGGTACAGGAAGCGTCCGCCGTCCTCCCGCCGCGCGGTCGCCATCACCACCAGCCGGTCGTGGTGTCCGCGCTCGCGGTCCTCCAGCACCGGCCTGACCAGCCGTCTGCCCAGGGCGTTGTCCGCGTGGTCGAGCAGCAGGGCGGGGCGCCCGGCCCGGGACAACCGGCCCAGCAGCGATACGTAGGCGGCCTCGATGTCCTGCCGCAGCGCGCGGAAGAGGAAGCCCTCGGCGACTTCGCGGGCCTCGCCGCCCTGCTGGAAGTGGGACGCCAGCGAGTGCAGTCCCAGCTTGGGGTGTCCGCCCGCGCCCGTGTACTCGCCGTAGCACGCCGCCAGCAGCGCCTTGCCTTCCTGGGAGGTGCGGGCGAGCAGCTCGTCGAGGACGGCGTTGATGAACGGTACGGCTCCCGGGTGCGCCACCAGGCCCGCGACGACGCCGACGTAGGTTCGCCCCGCCCGGTTCAGCACTCCCCGCCAGAAGGAGCCCCGCGGCAGCAGTTCGTCGTGCCGCTGCACCTCGCTCACCAGGGTGGCCGTGTCGGCGAGCGGGTCGCCGGCCGCGACGGCGGCGAGTCCCGCGTACAGCCGCGGGGTGGCGACCGCTCCGCCGTCGCCCTGCCACGCGCCGAACTGCCGGGCGACCTCGCGCAGCACCTCGGTCGTCACGGACCGCGTCTGCGGGTGCTGTTCCGCCTGCTCCCGGTACACCGTCAGGCCGCAGTCGATGTGCGCCGTCGGTACGTGGCGGCCGAACTCGTCCCGTACGCAGTGGAGGAGCCGGCCCTTGCCCATGCCCGGCCCGCCGACGAGCAGGACCACCGGCAGGTCGGGGCCGTGGAGCAGCTTCCGGTTGCGCCCGGCGCGGGTCTTGCCCAGCAGCCGGGCGAGCAAGCCGTCGTCGTCGAGCAGCTTGTCGAATCCGAGATCGTCAGGCACGGGCCCCCCGAGGCTTCACCGACCGTACCGCTTGTGATGACACGTCAGGTTAGTGCAGGCCCCCGGCCTTTAGGGAGAGTTCCCGCCCGAACCTGCCGCCACAGCTCCTCCTTGCGCTAATCCTCCCCCGTCTCGCCCTCCGCTCGGACGCGGCCGGCCAGCCGCTCGTACCGCTGCCGGGCCGCCTGCGGGGTGCCCAGCCCCAGCCCGAAGGCCACCTCGGGCCAGGTCATGCCGCGCCCGCGCGCCATCCGCAGCAGACCGGCCTCCAGTTCGTCCAGCTCGCCGCGGACCAGCGGGAGCAGGCTCAGCGCCGCGGTGATGTCCGCGTGGTCCACCTCGGGTTCGCCCTCGGCCGGCCGGGCCGCGCCGCTCATCAGGAACGACACCAGCCGTACGGCTTCGTGCGGCCCGAGGACCGTCGGATGCGTCTGCCGTTTGCGCTGCTCCTCGGTGGCCGCGTGCCGCTCCGCGATCCGGAAGAGCGAGGCGTGCACCCGCCGCGCGCGGGCCTGTTGCGCGTCCGGGAGGGAGAAGGGGTCGGTGCCGGGTCCGTCGTGCTGCTCGAAGGTCGATGCCATGCGGTCAGCCTGCACTCACCACGAAGCAGTGTCAACGGTTTATTGTGAACGCTTCGTTTGCACCGACAGTCACCAGCCGCACTCGTCGCCGCCGACGCGCGCGAGACGGTGGTCGCTGCCGGGCGCCGCCGCCCGGCTCGGGGGCAGAAGCCCCAGCTGCTGGGCGCGCATGACCGCGGCGAGGCGGTCGGCGGTGCCCAGCTTGCGGTACAGGTTGCGGACGTGGTTGTGCACCGTACGGGGCGAGATGCCCAGCCGCCGGGCGATGGCCGCCGCGGTGAGCGTCCGGCCGAGCAGATGCAGCACGGTGACCTCGCGAGGTGTCAGCCGCAGGGCCGTCACGGCGTCGCGGACGGCCGGGCCGGTGGCGGGGTCCTGCGCGGCACGCCAGCGCCGCAGATGCTGCTGATGGCGGTCGATGCCCGTCAGGAGAGGCTGGATGCGCCGCGCGTACGCGCGTTCCGCCGCGCTGAAGTCCCGCTCCCAGTGGTGGATGACGAAGCCGCGGGCCACCCCGGCCGGCGCGGGCAGCGGAATGGCCAGCATGTGCGCGCCCAGCGTCTCCCGGGCGATGCTGTAGCTCTCGCTGTTGCGCCAGTCGCGCTCCCCGCTGATCTGGGCCGCCGTCAGCGGAGTCGAGTCGGCGCCGGTGGAGTAGTAGGCGGAGAACGGGACACCCGCCCGCACCTGCCGTACGACCAGGGCCGTGAGGTTCTGCCGCGGCCCCATGGACGGCATCCACGTCAGCACCCGGCCCTCGCGCCGCTGCCAGTGGGTCTCGGACATGGCCACCGCCGACGACTGGAGTACGCGGGCCAGCTCCGCCTGCACCAGCGGCCACGGACGGTCCACGTCCGGGGATTCCAGTACGGCCACCGCCAGCTCCAGCATCCGCGCATGGTCCCGCCCCGCCCCGTACCCCACGTGTGGCCTCCCGTCCTCGCACCGGCGAACGCGCACCATGGCAACCCGCCGGAGCCCTTTCCTCAAGCACTGGCCACGGCCGATCCGCACGATCAGGCCACGCCCGTACCGCGCGTTCACCGCGCCCCCAGGAGCCTCGCCGGTCAATGCGCACTTTTACCCATAGCGGCGCTTTGGCCCCGTACAGCACGCTCAGTCACGACCGACCCGGTATCACCCGACCGAGAGAAGGCGATCCGCATGACCTTCGGCTCCCGCTTACCCCGGCGCGGCGCACTGACCGCGGCGGCGACGGCGGCCGCGGCCGCCGCCCTGCTGCTGGCCCCCACGTCGGCGAGCGCCACGAGCGGCCACACCGCCCCCGTGACGGCGGAGAAGAAGGCACCGCCCCGCCCCGCGGCCACCTGCTTCATCAACGGCAACAACGTCAACTACCGCACCGGCCCCGGCGTCAACTACACCTCGCGCGGCCAGGTGCACAAGGGCCAGGGCTTCGACATCACCGGCGGCAGGTGGGGCGACAACCCCGCCGACGGAATCTGGTGGAACGAGGGCACCTTCTGGGGCGGCGACGGCAACCGCTACTGGGTGCGCCGGGACTTCATGAACTGCTGACGCCGCCCGGCTCATCGGCACCCGAACGACGCCACCGCGGAAATGAGGAATTGTGGCAGCAACTCTGCGTACCCGCTCCGCCCTCGTCCTGTCCTCCGCCGTCCTGCTGGGCAGCGCCCTGGCACCCACCGCCTCCGCCGCCGAGGCGCCCCTCCTGGCCGACTCCGTCCAGACCTTCGGGAACATGGCCACCGGCTCCTGTCTGGACGACAGTCTCGCCTACGGCCTGCGCGGCTTCGGCTGCAACGGCATGGACTTCCAGAAGTGGAACGTCCATGTGTGGAACGACGCCACCTTCCAGTTCAGGAACATCAACACCCAGCGCTGTCTGTACGACGACGGCCGGGTCCTGGCCACCCGTCCCTGCAACTCCTCCCGTGAACAGAGCTGGTTCGTGACCCACCACGGCTCCGACTCCATCTCCTTCCAGAGCCAGGCCACCAACAAGTGCCTGGACGACAGTGAGTTCGGCCTGCGCACCATCCCGTGCGCCGGCGGCTCCAACCGTCATCAGCTCTGGCGCTGATCCGCCCGCACCGCGCCGTACCCGGCCGGTTCCCGCCGTACGACGGTGACGGTGGGAGCCGGCCTTCGGCCGTGACGACCGCGGCGAGTCCTTCTCGGCCCACGCGCCCCAAGGCGGCAAGGGGCGGGCCGGGGCGCCGTCGTCACCGGCTTGTTGCCGCCGAACGACCCCGGCCCGCCTGCGCTTCGTTCATCTTCCCCGAGGAACGAAGCGAGTCGATACTGCCCACCGCGGAGGCCGCCATGCGCGCCGCCGTGACGATCACCCGGACAGCGCAGCCTCGGGTGGCGGGCTCCCCTCGGCCGCCGCCCCCCGCCCGTCGCACGCGCCCGGTACCGTGTCGCCCTCCTGGGCGCCGGCAGTCCGGCCCGAGGCCGTCAGGAGGGTGAACCAGACGGTTTTGCCGACCGCGCCGGGGCGCGTTCCCCAGGCGTGGGCGAGCGCTTCGACGAGCATCAGACCGCGGCCGTTCTCCTCCGCGTTGTCCGCGAGGCGGGCCCGGGGCCGGGGCGTGCTGCTGCCGTCCAGGACCTCCACACCCAGCTCCCGGACGCTGTACCAGACGCGCAGCGTCAGCGCCCCCCGCGCGTGCAGGACGGCGTTGGTCAGCAGTTCCGACGCGAGCAGCAGCGCGGTGTCGGCAAGCGCGGCCAGGCCCCACAGCCGCAGCGTACGGAGCAGGAAGTGACGTCCCCGCGGAACCGAGGACGGCTCACCGGTCAGGCCCATGGCGGCCGTGTCGAGCGGGGCGGTGGGAAAACCGACGAGCAGGAGCGTGACGTCGTCGGAGTATGTGGCGGTGCCCGGGAGCAGGGCGTGCAGCACGCGGTCGGCGGCACCCTCCAGGTCCGCCGTGGTGGCGAAGACCTCCCCCAGCGTGGTGGTCAGCAGGTCCAGTTGCGTGTCGATGTCGGTGTGGGGCGTCTCCACCAGGCCGTCGGTGTAGAGGGCCAGCGTCGTGCCGGCGCGCAGGGGCAGGCGGACCTCCTGGTGCGGTACGCCGCCCACGCCGAGGGGGATGCCGGTCGGCACCGGCAGCGCGCTGACCTGCGCGTCCGGTGCGATGAGCCAGACCGGCAGGTGCCCGGCGGAACAGGCGGTCACCTCGCCCAGCGCCGGATCGGCCTCCAGGTAGGTGCAGGTGACGAACTGTTCCGGCAGGCCGCGGGTGAAGGTGTCGAGCGTCTGGATCAGCTCGCACGGCGGCGTCCCGGCGAGGGCCAGCGCCCGGGCGGCGGAGCGCAGCTGACCCATGACCACGGCGGCGTCCAGGCCGCGGCCCATGACGTCCCCGATGATCACGCCGACCCGTCCGGCACCCAGGTCGATCAGGTCGAGCCAGTCGCCTCCGACGCCCTGCCCCTGGGTGGAGGGCAGGTAGCGGGTGGCGGCGCGGGCCCCGGGGATCTGCTCGGAGGCGCCCATCAGACGCAGGGCCAGGGCGATGTGCCGCTGCTGCGCGTACAGGTCGGCCAGTTCCCGCTCGGCCTTCCTGCGCTCGGTGATGTCGCGCATCGTGGAGCAGACGCCGGTGATGACGCCGTCGCGGCTTTGGATCGGCCACAGGGTCACGTCGATGTCCAGCTCCCGGCCGTCGCTCGTGGCCCGCCGCGTCTCGTAGTGCTCGATCCGCTCGCCCCGGCCGACCCGCTCCAGCAGGTCCGCCTCCTCGTCCTTCAGATCCGGCGGAATCAGCAACCCGATGTGCCGCCCCAGCACCTCCCGCGCCTGATACCCGTACAACCGCTGCGCCGCCTCGTTCCAGAACGTGACCCGCCCGGCCACCGTCTTGATCAGAATCGCGTCCTGGGAGCACTCCACCAGTTCCCGGAACGGTTCCTGCTTGCCCGCGGCGTTCCGCGGGGACTCCATCGACGTCATCGGTGCCTCACTTCGCATGACGCATCCACGCCCGGGCGACAGGAGTGGCGACTTCACGTCACGGGACCCGCAGCCGGCTCGGACACGTCCCCGCCGTCCCCCGCGGTCCCTTGCCCGCGAGGGTGCGGATATTGGAGCATGTACCCTCCGCTCTCATCAGGTTTGTTCGCATTTGGACGCGACTGGCGCGGCCCTTGCCGCTTTCTGATCTGTCTACGCATGATTGAGCAAACGATCACGTGGGGCGTGCGAGCCGGAGCGGGGCCCGTGCGCAAGGGTCCGCCGTCAGGCCGGGGAACGGTCCCGGCCCGGGAGACGGTAGATGTTCTCCGCCCGGATGCCCTCGAAGTCCTCGACGAGGTTGAAGGAGACGCACTCCCCCGACAGCAGCGTGCGGGCCGGTTCGTCGCCCTGGATCGCCGAGCGGTAGGCCAGAACGTCCGGCCCCCCGCCCGACTGGGCGACCAGGCCGGCGCCTCGTTCATGGTCGAACCATTTGACGACCCCATGGGGCACAGCAATCACCTCGGTCGGGTGCAGTGGGCAGTACACCCATCGGGTGCCCCTACACCGGGGGTTAAGGGAGCGCGTTGGAGGGCGCACGCAGCTCACGCCCGGCGCCCGGCCGGCCCGTCACGTGGGCGCGAACCGTCGCCGCGCCGGTGCCTGAGCCGGTACCCGGCCGGCGACGGATGTGCCGGCGGCCGATCTGCCCGCCGGAGCTCAGCGCAGCCCTTCGATCAGGTCCGCGCCGAGAGCGGCACCGCCGCACCCCCGGACGGTGTCGCGCATCGCGTCCAGGCGGGCGCGTACGCCGGCGTCGGAGGTGAGCCGGGTGACCGCGGAGCGCAAGGCTTCGGCGGTGACGGCGTCGCCGTTCAGCGTTTCCGCCAGGCCCAGTTCCGCGGCGCGTTCGGCGTTGGCGGTCTGCTCGGGCGTGTGCGGGACGGCGACCAGGCCGACTCCGTGGTACAGCGCTTCCAGGGTCGAGTTCATGCCCGCGTGGGTGACGAACGCGGCGGCATGCCGCAGTACGGCCAATTGCGGGAAACGGGGCCGCAGTTCGACGGTGGGCGGGACGGGGCCGAGCTCGGCGGGGTCCAGGTCGCCCACGGTCATCGCCACGTACCAGGGCCCGTCGGCGAAGGCGTCGAGGCAGGTGCGGTAGAAGGCGGTGCTCCCCGTGAAGACGGAGCCCAGCGAGACGTACACCACCGGCATCCCGGCTTCCGGCGGCGACCAGGAACCGGCCTGCTCACGGCGCCCGATCGCGGGGCCGAGGAAGTGGAACCGCCCGTCGAAGGTGTCGGCGGCCGGCTGGAACGCGCGCGGCACGAAGACGAGGTTCAGCCGCTCGGTCACGTCCAGCGTGCCGTCGATGTCGATCCCGACGCCGTACTCCGCGGAGAACTCCGCGCAGTCGGCGGCGAGCGCGTCCAGCACCGGGTGTCCGGGCCCGAGCCCGGCGGTCAACTGCTCGGCAATCGAGTACGACTTGTTGGAGGCGAGATTGGGAACGGTACGCACGGCCGGTATACCGAGCCGCTCGGCGACGAGCCGCGCCGGCCAGTTCATCGCGTCGTAGCAGATATGGTCCGGCGGCCGGACGACGCAGTGCGCGCGCAGCACCGGGTAGGTGACGCGCAGCGCGGAGAAGGCGTGCCGCAGCCACCGGGCGACGGTGTCCGGCCCGATCTCCGGCGGCGTCGCGAACGGTCGCATCGACGGCAGTTCCACCCAGTGCGCACCGGCACCGGTCACCGCGTCGGCGAACTCCGCCGAGGTGGCGTAGTCCACCCGGTGGCCGCGCCGCACGAGTTCTTCGACCAGCGGCAACGTCGGATTGACGTGTCCGTGCCCGGCCAGCACCACAAAGAGCAACCGATTCGGCATCCAGGGAGCGTACCGGCCGGGAGGCCGCACGGGTCAGCCGGTGAAAAGGTTCTTGCCAAGCAACGGGTTCGGCCGTTCTTTCACCGGGATGCTGCCCGCCCCGGGAACGCGCGTTCCGGGGACGGCGACTTCGCTGTCCGTCCGCTGCAATAGCGTGGTGTTGCCCTGGGACCAGATCCGGCGGTATCCGTGCGCGAGCAGCAATTCCTGGCGCTGCCTCAGTTGCGCGGGCGCGGTAAACGGAAAGGTGGCCTCCGCTGTTTGCAGGACGACGTAATCGGCGCCGCGCGGGGCGCCGTCCAGAATCACCGTACGGGTGCGTGCCGTCAGCCGTACGGCCACGTTGTTGTCCGCCTCCACCAGCGCGCCGTCCGGGATACGGCCGGCGGCTTCGATGAGATGCCGGGCGCGCGCGGAAGGCGCCCAGTGCTGCGGGCTGAAGAGCGTGCCGAGGCCGAAGAAGCATGCGATGGCCGCGTTGAGCGTCGCCGCGAGCACCAGTCCCACGGCCGCGTTTCGCCGGTGCGCCGCGCCTTTCCGCTGCGCCGCCCGGTGCAGTCGCGCGGCGGTTTCCACCGCCGCTGTCAGCAGGAGCGGCCAGACAAACGCGTCGTAGTGGTGGATGACGGACCAGTGGTTGGGGTTGTCCGACAGGACGCGCTCGGCGATCAGCGGAACGGCGCACAGCGTGGTGGTCGATCCGAGCGGAAGGAACAGCAGCGTCGCCAGGAGCCACAGAATCAGCCCGGCTCTCACCGGAGTGCCGAACGCCACGGCGAGGAACGCGCCCGGATCGGTCAGGGCCCGCCACGCCAATCCGCCGAAGGAGCCGCCCAGTTCGCCGTAACTCCAGTAGTACTGCCGGGGTCCTCCCATCGCCGGTATCAGAACGCCGATGGTAAGCGCTGCGATCGCCGGCCCGAGCGCCAGGAGCGCCACGCCCGTCAGCCGGCCACCGCGCCGGCCGCCGCGCCGGTTGCGCCACAGCAGTACGGCTCCGTACGCGCCGACGACGAGCCCGAGGTCCTCCTTCGTCAGGCACAGCAGAACAGCGCAGACTCCTACTGCGGCGTAGCGCCGGGCGAGGCCGCGTTCCAGCATGAGGAGCGTGAGCGGCACCGCGAAGGCGACCTCGTGGAAACCGTTGCGGGCCGCCACGAGCAGCGGCCAGCCCACCGCGTAGGAAATGGCGGCCAGGAGAGCGGCCCGGGCGCGCACCGCCGGGACCGCATGGGCGAAGCAACGGAGGGCGATACGCCGGACGACGGGCACTCCGGCGGCGAACAACGCGCCCTGCGCCAGGATCAGCGTCCGAGGGTCGTCCCACAACCAGTACAGCGGAGCCAGCAGAGCGAGAATCGGCGAGAAATGGTCCCCCAGGAGGGACACCGCCGGCGGGAACTCATGGTGGAAGTTCTTTATTTCGGAGCGCGGCAGCTCGAAGTGGGCGTACGAGCGGACGCCTTGGTCGAATATCCCGAGGTCGAATCCGCCCAGACCTGCCGTATGCCACACCTGGAGGCCCAGTGCGCAGGTCACGGCGAAACATAACAGGGGCGGCCAGCAGGACGCGGAAAGGCGGGGTCTGAGTTTCCGGGGAGTATCGGAAAGGCCGGAAACCGTGTCCCGGTGGCCGGTTCTCTCCAGGAGGGTGGTCGGGTCGGTGGTCATCAGCGCACCTTAATGATCCGGCCCGTCGGCCCGTCGTGATCCGGACGCCGTTTTCGTCCCGCGCTCCGGTTACCGGACTTTCGGCGCCGCCCGCATGGCGAAGTACGCGCAGGGGGTGCCGTCGCGCAGGGTGGCGAACACGACGGGCATCCAGTCCTCGCTGACGGAGGAGTCGCCGCCCTTGGCCGCAAACACCGTTTCGGTGACCGGGACGAGGGTCATTTCGAGTGGCGGGTGGAAGTCCGCCATTCCCTCGACGAACGCGTAGGTGAGGTGCGGCGAGCCGTCGCGTTCGGCGACGGTGATGATGACGCCCGCGCGCCGGTACGTGCCGAGGTACGGCGTCAGGTCCACCACGGGAGGCTGCGCGGGCGGGGCGAAGGGCTCCGGCATCCGTACACCGGCGAGGTCGTCGAGCAGTTCGCGGAGCAGCGCGTCGTAGAGCCGGCGCGCGCTGCCGCCGTTGGTGAGCAGGGCTATGGCCACGCCTGCCTCCGGGACGACGCGCAGGAACGCGTACTGTCCGACCGAGGCGCCGTCGTGGCCGTACCCCGGGGTGCCGTTCCAGTCGTACAGCGACCAGCCGAGCCCCCACCCGTCGGACGAGACCGACCACCGGTCGGGACAGTCGGTCTCCCAGCGCTGCATCGCCGCGACGGTCTCCGGGGCGAGCACCCGGGCCCCGTCCGGGGCGAGTCCGCCGTCGAGGTGCAGTTTCGCCAGCCGTACGACGTCGGCGGCGCCGGCGACGACCCGGCCGTACGGGCCCGCCGAGCGCGGCATGAGGTCCCAGGCGGGTGTCGGGTCCGGGTCCTGCCCGGACTGTCCCATGTGGCCCATCGCCGCCCGGAAGGCGAGCGCCTCCTCGGGCAGCGTCATCGTGCGCCGGAGCCCGAGCGGGCCGACGAGCCGGTCCTTGAGCGCCTGGTCCCAGACCTGGCCGGTCAGCACCTCGACAAGGCGGCCCAGCACGTTGTAGCCGACGCTGCTGTACGAGAACGTCCCGGGCGGGCCGTCGAGCGGCACGTCGCGCGCGGCCTCGACGTAGCGGGCCAGGCAGTCGTCGCCGCGGCCGGTGTCGAGGGTGAAGTCGCAGGTCAGACCGCTGGTGTGGCTGAGCAGCTGACGGGTGGTGATGGTCTTGGTGGCTTCGGCGTCGGCGGTGGCGAACTCCGGCAGCACGCTCACGACCGGGGCGTCCAGGTCCAGGGCGCCGGATTCGGCGAGCTGCATGACGAGCGTGGCGGTGTACACCTTGGCGACCGAGCCGAGCTGGAAGACGGAGTCGGTCGTCGCCTCCACGCCGGTGCCGCGGTGCAGCACGCCGCTGGCCATCTCGTGGATGTCCCCGCCTGTGAGTACGGCCAGGGAGGCGGCCGGTACGTGGTGGGCGGCGCGCAGCTCGTCGAGGCGGGCCTGCCAGCGGGCGGCGTCGAATCGGTCCGAGGTCATGGGAGTTCGCCTTCCGGGACGGTCCGGGCCGTGCGGAGCGCACGACTCACCGGCACTCGCCGCACACTGTGCGGCGCTCCGCACACTGTACGGTCCTCGCACGGCGAACGTAAAGCCGTACACTGTGCGGGCAGGGGAACGAGGACGAGGAGACCGCATGTCGGCCGATGAGCAGGCTTTTTTGTCGGTGTGGACCCGCCCGCGGCGGCCACGGCGGGAGCAGCCGGCGCTGAGCCGGGAACAGATCGTCGCGACGGCGCTGGAGTTGCTCGACGCCGAGGGCATCGACGCCCTGAGCATGCGCAAACTCGGCACCCGCCTGAACGCCGGCGCCACCTCGATGTACTCGCACGTGGCCAACAAGGACGAGCTGATCGAGCTGGTCGTGGACGAGGTGCACGGCGAGATCGAGGCACCGGACCCCGACGGCCCGGCCGACTGGCGCACGGCCGTCGCCGCCTACGCGCACAGCATGCGTGCGACGCTGCTGCGGCACCCCTGGATCGCGTCCGTGCTGGGCGAGTCGGGAGTGTCCTACCTCGGGCCCAACATGCTGCGGCTGAACGATGCCGTGCTCGCCGTGTTCGAAGGCGGGGGCTTCTCGCTGCCGGCCGCCGACCGTGCCCTGAACACGATGGTCGCGTACGTCATCGGCGTCTCGACGAGCGAGGCCGCGTTCCTGACGACGCTCGCCCGCAGCGGACGCGGGGAACAGGAGTGGACCGACCGCCTGTGGCCGGCCGCCGAAGAAGCCGTGAAGCCGTATCCGCGCCTGCGCGCGCTGTACGCCGCGCAGCGGGACCAGGACCGGAGCGGCACGCGCGACAAGAGTTTCGCGGACGGGCTGGAGTGCGTCCTCGACGGGATCGCGGCCCGGCTCCGGGGCTGAGCGCGCCCCTGGGCGGCGCGGCCGGCTACGCCACCCCCGCCGCGTCGAGCAGCGTGGCGGCCGTGGTCACGGCCAGGCCGGACAGGCTCTCCACCCGCGCTCCGGCGCGGGCGCTCGCGCCGTCGAACACCAGGGTCAGCTGGCGTGCCAGCAGCTCCGGGTCGCGTGCCCCGGCGCGCTCGGCCTCGGCGCGGAAGGCGTCGGTCAGGTGCCGCTTGACCTCCTCGGCGACGATGCTCGCCGGGTGCCCCGGGTCCTTGAGCTCGACCTGCGCGGCCAGGAAGGGGCAGCCTCGGTAGTCGGTGGCCGCCGCCAGCTTCTCCAGCCGTTCGAAGACGTAGAGGATGCGTGCGCGTGGTGGGCCCGCGTCGACGGTACGGAGCGCGAGCTGCTCTTCGTACGCCGGGGCGCGCCGCCGCAGGCTGGCCGCGAAGACCTCGTCCTTGCTGTCGAAGAGCTGGTACATCGAGCGCTTGGAGACCCCGGCCGTCCTGCACAGCGTCTCGACCCCGATGGAGGCGCCCTCGCGGTAGAAGAGTTCGGCCGCAGCGTCGAGCAGCCGGTCCCGGGTGGACGCTTTGCCTGTACTGGACATGCGGGGAGATTATCGCGTTGCGTGGACGGCGGAAACCGATCGGTCTGTGCATGCCGGTACGGTGGGGTCGGTCGGAGTCCGGCGGCGCGGCACCGGGCCCTGACCGTGCGCTGCCGGTCCCGGCCCGCCCCCGCTACGCCGCGTCGCCGACCTCGCGTACCAGTTCCAGCGCCCTGCCCAGCGTGGCGAGCCGGGCGTCCAGCGTGGTGCCCGCCGGGTAGAGGCGGACGGTGTCGACCCCCGCGTCGCGCCACACGCGCAGGCGTCGGCGCACCATGTCCTCGGTGCCGATCAGCGTCGTGGCCAGCACCATCTCGTCGGTGACCAGGCTCGCCGCGCCGTCCCGGTCGCCGGCCCGCCAGCGTTCGCGTACCGCGGCGGCGACCTCGGCCCAGCCCTGGCGGCTGTACGCGTCGTGGTAGTAGTTCGTCGTGGCGGAGCCCATTCCGCCGAGGCTGAAGGCGAGTTCCTTCTTGCGTCCGGCCACCATCGCGCGCAGCGCGTCCTCGTCGTCGACGAAGGCCACCTCGGCGCCCTGGCAGATGTCCAGGTCGGCGCGGGTCCGCCCGGATACGGCGAGGCCCGCGTCCAGGTGGTCGAAGTACGCCTCCCGGGCGGCCTCGGGTACGAAGCTGGTGCCCAGCCAGCCGTCCGCGACCTCGCCGGTCAGCCGCAGCGTCTTCGGCGAGAGGGTGGCCAGGTAGACCGGCACGTCGTACTCGGCGCGCAGCGACAGCCGCATGGGCGTGCCACCGCCGCCGGGCAGCGGGATCGTGAACTCCCGCCCCTGGTAGGCGATCTTCTCGCCCGCGACCGCCTGCCGCACGATGTCCACGGTCTCCCGCATCCGCGCCAGCGGCCGGGCGAAGGGGACGCCGTGCAGCCCCTCGATCACCTGCGGCCCGGACGGGCCGAGGCCGAGCAGGAAGCGTCCCTCGCAGAGGTGTGCGAGGGTGAGCGCCGTCCGGGCGATGGCCACCGGCGTCCTGGTGGCGAGTTGGATGACGCCGGAGCCGAGCAGTATGCGTTCGGTGCGCGCGGCCAGGTAGCCCAGCGGCGACGGCGCTTCGGCGCCCCAGGCCTCCGCCACCCAGCAGATGTCCATCCCGAGCCTCTCGGCCTCGGTGACGAAGTCGACGGTCTCCCGCCAGGCCCCCGCCGACGCCTCGACCGTCGTCGCCGTACGCATCACGCACCCGCCCTTCCGGCGTCCTCGGCCCGTCGGCCGATGGCTTCGACCGTGGCGGCCATGTTCCGTTCGAACTCCCGCAGCCGTACGAAGACGATCTTCTGCTCCTTCTCCGGCATCCGGTCGATCGCGCGCGACAGTCCCGATCTGCCCGGCCCGAGGCGCACCCACTGGCGCAAGGTGGTGCCGCCGTCCCGGGCCTCCAGCGTGAACCGCCAGGTCGCGGCGGGGTTTTCGGGGTCTTCCACGGCCCAGGCGAAGGTGCGCGGCGGCTCGTACTCCACGACGTACGACGTGGTCCGCCACTCCCCCAGCGACGGATGCCCGCTCCAGCCCTCGAAGCGGGCGCCGAGGGCGGGCCCCGTCGCGCCGTCCAGCCATCGCACCGACCGGAGTTCGGCGCTCAGGCCCGGCATCAGCCGGATGTCACGGACCAGTTCCCACACCGCGTCGGGCGGGGCGTCGATCCATCGCGCGACTTCGGCCGTCGGCCCGTCCGCGTAACGCGCGCCTGTCCACTCCATCGCTCGGTCAACCCTTCTGTGCTGGTGGTCGCCGTCATGGCCGCGGCCGTGGGCATGTGGTCGAGCGGAGCCCTTCTTCCGACTGGCCCTGTGTGGACCAGGTTTCCCCCGGCCTACGCCCCCGGCCATGAGAGTTGCGTAGATGAACTCACCCGTCAAGGGCACGGCGCCATCGCGCTCACCCCGTGGGTCCGCGCCCCGGAACGGCCGGAAACACACCCCGGCCGCCACCCCCGCCCGCACCCCGAAAAACCGAACGGTCTACCGTTCCCCCCACGGAAACCGTTCGGTTTCCGCGATCGGCGCGACGAGATGCCGGAGGACACGTGACCGTCACCGCCCAGCACCGCTACGCAGAAGTCAACGGAGTCAGGCTGCACATCGCCGAACAGGGCGAAGGGCCCCTGGTCCTGCTGCTGCACGGCTTCCCGGAGAGCTGGTACTCCTGGCGCCACCAGTTCGGCCCGCTGGCCGCGGCCGGATACCGGGTCGTGGCACCGGACCAGCGGGGGTACGCCCGCAGCGAGCAGCCCGGCGACGCCGACGCGTACAGCCTGCTGCATCTGGCCGGCGACGTGATCAGCCTGATCCACGCGCTCGGTGAGGAACAGGCCGTCGTCGTCGGCCACGACTGGGGCGCGCCGGTCGCCTGGGTCACGGCCATGCTCCGCCCCGACGTCGTACGGGCCGTCGCCGGACTCAGCGTGCCGCCCGTACTGCCCGCGGGGATGGCGCCGCCGGAGGCCGCGCGGCAGCACTACGGCGACGGCTTCTACCAGATCTACTTCCAGCAGCCGGGCGTGGCCGACGCGGAGTTGGGGCGCGACCCGGCGTCGACGTTCCGCCGCATCCTGTCCAGCGGATCGGGCGACAGGCCCGGCGACACCACACCGCGCCCCTGGGTCGTTCCCGACGGCATGACGCTCATCGACTCCGTACCGGAGCCGGAGCGCCTGCCCGCCTGGCTCACCCCGGAAGACATCGACGCGTTCGCGCAGGACTACGCCGGGCACGGGGAACGGGCGTTCACCGGCCCGCTGAACTGGTACCGCAACATCCGGCGGAACAACGAACTCCTGACGGCCTTCAAGGGCCGCGGTATCGACCAGCCCGCGCTGTACGTCGCCGGGGACCGCGACATGGTGATGTCGCTGCGGGGCATCGACGAACTCCTCGCGTCGCTGAAGACGGTCGCGCCGAAGCTGCACCGCAGCATCGTGCTCCCCGGCTGCGGACACTGGACCCAGCAGGAACGGCCCGCCGAGGTCAACGCCGCCCTGCTCGACTTCCTCGGCCACCTGCCCGACCCGTCACCGGCCCGCCGCTGACCGCGCCTTCCCCGTCTCCCCCGGCCGCGCCACACGGTAGACGTAGTGCGCGCGGCCGGCGGCGGGACTGTCCGGTTCGAGTTCGCCTTCCGCGGCACGGCGCAGCCCGGCCTTCTCCAAGGCGCGCCAGGAGGCCCGGTTGGCGACCGGTACGGGGATCAGGATGTCCGGGGCGTACGGGTGATCGCGCCAGGTCGCACGGACGACGGCCCGGATCATGCGCGGGCCGTGTCCGCGTCCGACCTGCTCCGGTTCGCCGATGAGGTAGTCGAGGGTCATCGTCTCGCCGGTCACCTCGGTCACGGCGGCCAACTCGGCGCGGTAGTCGGGGTAGTCGGCGAACCGGGACCGCTGGACCAGGCCGAGGGGGCGGCCGTCGAGGAGGGCGAGCAGGTCCTCGGAGGGCTCCTCTCCCCTGGCGACGGGGCCGAAGTCGCGCGCCACCGCCTCGGCGGACGTCTCGTGGTTCCACCAGCGGGCCACGTGCGGCTGCGCCAGCCAGCGCCGCAGGAGGGGGAAGTCGTCTTCGGTGACCCGACGCCAAGTGATCATCACGTCCTCCACGGGCCGCCGTCCGGCGCGGTGCGGGGTGCGCACCGGCCACCCGGCACGGCGCCCCACCACGTCCCGACTCCGGCCCTCTGTACGGGTCGTGAGCCGGCCTGAGCGTACGGCGCGACGGCGTCCCGAGTGAGCCGCCGTCGGCAAAATCTTGCCCATGCGGGCCGCCGCCACTCGTATGCGGACGCTCGCGGGGCCGGGTGTCCGCCGGGCCTGTGACGCCCACCGGGCCAACGGGTCCGCCGCGGCGCCCCGCACCCGGGCTCCGCCCTCGTACGCCTCGCACCAGGCCCACAGAACGCAATTGGTCTAGTCCCATCTTGGTCCAGACCATTGACATGCTCTTGCCCTTGGAGGAATTTCTTCCCGATCCCCGGCACGCCCGGGATCAGTGGTCATCCCCCTCATCGGTTGGACACAACACACATGAGACGCATCCCCTCCCTGCGTGCGGCCCTCACCGCCGCCGTCACCGCGTTCGCCGCGCTCGGCCTCGCCGCGACCGGCACCGGCGCCGCGTCGGCCGCGACGCCTCTGCCGGCCCACGTCTTCGCCCCCTACTTCGAGGCATGGACCGGCCAGAGCCCCGCCGCGATGGCCGCCGAGTCGGGCGCCAAGCACCTGACGATGGCGTTCATCCAGACGGCCACGAAGGGCTCCTGCACCCCCCTGTGGAACGGCAGCACCTCCATGCCGATCTCCCCGGCCACCTTCGGCGACGACATCAAGACCATCCAGGCCAGGGGCGGCGACGTCATCCCCTCGTTCGGCGGGTACACCGCGGACACCACCGGCACCGAGATCGCCGACAGCTGCACCGACGTCAAGCAGATCGCCGCCGCGTACGAGAAGGTCATCACGACCTACGACATCAGCCGGCTCGACATGGACATCGAGGTCGACGCGCTGGACAACACCGCGGGCATCGACCGGCGCAACAAGGCCATCAAGCTCGTCCAGGACTGGGCGGCCGCCAACGGCCGGAAGATCGAGATCTCCTACACCCTGCCGACGACCACGCGCGGCCCCGCCGCCAACGGCGTCGCGCTGCTGAAGAACGCGGTGAGCAACGGCACCCGGGTCGACGTGGTCAACCTCATGACCTTCGACTACTACGACAACGCCACCCACAACATGGCGAACGACACCGAGACCGCCGCCCAGGGCCTGCACGACCAACTCGCGCGCCTCTACCCGGACAAGAGCGACGCCCAGCTCTGGAGCATGATCGGCGTCACCGAGATGCCCGGCGTCGACGACTTCGGCCCGGCCGAGACCTTCACCCTGGCCAACGCCCGCCAGGTCTACAACTGGGCCACCACCAAGAAGATCAACACCCTGTCGTTCTGGGCGCTCCAGCGCGACAACGGCGGCTGCCCCGGCGGCCCGGCCTCCGACAACTGCTCCGGCATCGAGCAGCAGACCTGGGACTTCACCCATATCTTCGCCCCCTTCACCAGCGGCTCCACGACCCCGCAGAACGACTTCTCGGTGACGGCGGCGCCCGCCTCCGGATCGGTGAGCGCCGGCGGTACGGCCACCACCACGGTCAAGACGGCGGTGACCGCGGGCGAGCCCCAGAAGGTGGACCTGACCGTCAGCGGCGTCCCCGCGGGCGTCACCGCCTCGCTCAGCCCGGACTCCGTCACGGCGGGCGGCTCGTCCACGCTGACCCTCGCCACGACCGCCAAGGCGACGTCCGGCACCCACCGCATCACCGTCACCGGTACCGGCCCCGCCGGCAGCCACACCACGACGTACGCCCTGACCATCACCGGCGGGAGCGGCGGCCAGTGCACGGACTCCCCCTGGACCGCCGGCACGGTCTACACCGCCGGCCAGCAGGTCTCCCACAAGGGCCACACGTGGAAGGCCAAGTGGTGGACGACGGGCGAGGAGCCCGGCGCCACCGGCGAGTGGGGCGTCTGGCAGGACCTCGGCACCTGCTGACCCCGGCGCACACGGCCCGGCTCCGTCGGCGGAGCCGGGCCCGCCCAGTCGGCCACTTCGCGGGGGGGGGCGGCGCGGGCCGGGGCGGTTCAGGCGTCCGGACCGGACAGCCGAGTACGAAGGCCTGCCCAACCATCAAGGCCCGAACCAACCGCCCCGGGATCAGGCGCCGGAGGACTCGCCCCCTCCCCCGCCCTTGGCGTCCTCCGTACCCTCCCCGCCCTCCGTGTCCGCCCGGGGCAGCACCACCACCCCCCACGTGACCATGACCGCCCCGATGCCCTCCGGGATCAGCCACCACCCGGCGCGCACCCGTTCCCCGTACACCACGATCCCGAGAGCCAGGCTGACCAGCGCCTCGCCCAGGGTGAGGGCGGGCTGCGAAGCCACCAGCGGGCCGGACTCCATGGCGTTGGCCAGCAGGAAGAGCGCGCACGCCCCGGCCGCCACGAACGCGTACGTCTGCCAGGTGGCGAAGAACGCGCCGGGGCCGTCCCGCTCGAAGGTGTCGGTGGCCGCCTTCATGAGCGTCGCGGTCAGGGCGTAACCGATCGCGGAGGCCGAACCGAACAGGGCGGCGCGGGCCTTGCCGCGTGGCCTCGGCAGGGCGGCCAGTACGCAGACGGCCATGGCACCCCCGGTGACGAGCAGCGTCAGCACCCACGTCCCGGCGACGACCTCGGTGCCGCCACCGGACGGCGCGGCGGCGGCCAGCCCCAGGCCGAGCCCGGCGGCCACCATGACCGAGGCCGCCCAGCCGATCGCGGGCAGCCGCCGCCGGGCCACCGCGGAGGCGAAGAGCAGCGTGAACGGCAGTTCGGTCACGAGGATGGGCTGCACCAGGGACAGCGAGCCCAGCGTCAGGGCGAGGGCCTGGCACGCCGCGGCACCGACGATGACGGCGATCCCGCCCAGCCACGCCGGGCTGCGCAGCAGGTGCCGCAACAGCCGGACGCTGAAGGCGTCGCCCGGCGGCACCCTGCGGGCCGCGATCCGCTGGAGCACCGTGCCCGTGGCGTTGGCCACGGCCGTCACCAGGGCGAACAACGCGGAGAGCACGACTGGCACCAAGGGCTCCTGCGGTCCGGCGCGGCGGTCACCGGCCGCCGCTGCCCCTACGGTGCCAGACCGGACGTACCTCCCGGCACCGCATCACCGCGGCGAAAAGACCGTCACACGATCGGCTCCCCGGGGCGCATGGGGCCGCCCATGGGGTCAACCACTCCACCGCGTGGCGCCGCCCCGCGCACGGCCCCGCCACCGACCGTTCGGCGTGTCGGGAACAAGCGATCTGACCTGCAATGATGTGGGATCTGGGGGCCATCCGGGCAGTTGTGTTGGGCCGGCCGGGGGGTTTCTCCGACGAATCACCCGTTCGCAGCTTTTTACGGCTTGATACTTGCTGTGAGGCTGGAAGGACTCATGGTGACCGTCCCCAGCACCGAGGAGAGAACTCCATGATTCTGTCCATCTCCGGCGTCGTTCTGCTCGGCATCGTCGTCTTTCTGTTCTTCCGCAAGGACGGGCTCAAGGTGTCCCACGCCCTGGTCTGCGCGCTCTTCGGCTTCTACCTCGCGGGCTCCGCGATCGCCCCCAGCATCAAGGCCGGCGGGGCGAGCCTGGCCAACCTCCTGGGCGGCATCAAGCTCTGACCGCGGCCCTGCCCCGCGCACCGCCCGGCGGACGGGCACCCGGCCGTCCGCGGCCCCCGGAGCGACCACCGCACGATCCACCAGGAGTTGATGTGGCCCGGCGTCCACTGCCCCGCATCCTGACCGACAGCGCGCCGATCGCGCGCGGCCGCGAGTTCGCGCGGACCGCGGCGGACGGTGCGGCCGACGTGTTCCACCCGCTGATCACGATCACCCGAGGGCTGCGCCGGCTGCTGGCCACCGGGCGGCGGCGCTGGACCGCGACGCCCAAGGAGCGGCGCGGCTCACTGCTGTTCGTCGCCGCCGGCGGTGTCCTGGCGGTGGCGCTGGTGCCGTACGGGCCCCTGCTGGCCCTGGTCACGGTCATGGGCGCGGCGGCCTGGGCGGGGCGGGAACGGCCGTCCGAGGAGCCGCCCGCCGGTCCGGCGGAGGCGGAGGTCGGCCGTCTCCAGGCGCTGTACGAGGCCCTGGTGCCGTACTTCGCGCTTGAGGGCGACCCCAGCCCCCTGTACGCCCACGACGGGGACTGGGAGAGCGCCTTCACGGAGTACGCGTTCGACGAGGCCGGGCGGCCGGCCCGGCTGACGCTGCGCTACCCGGCGTACTTCACCGACGGCGACGCCACGTCCCGGGCCCGGATCGAACAGGTGCTGTACGCGAAGTCGGGGCGCGGCCGGGAGTACCACTTCGCCTGGGACGAGGAGTCGAACCAGCTGACGCTGACGGTGCTGCCGCCGCTGCCGACCGACATCGCGGCGCAGCGGTTCGTGACGACGCAGGGCGAGACGGTCCTCGGGTTCACCGATCCCGACGCCGTCCGGCGGACGCTGCCGGTGGCCGCCGGGGACGGGACCCGGGACGAGCCGCCCGTCGTGTGGCGGACGGGGCCGCGCTCGACCGAGCCGCACCTGCTCGTGCTGGGGCACCCGGGGGCGGGCACCACGACACTGCTGCGGTCCGTCGCGCTGCAGGTGCTGCCGCACGGTGACGTCCTGGTGATCGACGGCAGCGGCACCGGCGAGTACGCGTGCCTGGCGGAGCGGATCGGCGTCATGGGCGTCGAGTCCGGGCTGTCCGGGGCGCTCGCGACGCTGGAGTGGGCGGCGCACGAGACCGAGCGGCGGCTGATCACCGCCAACCGCGCGCGGCAGGCCGGACAGCAGGCGCCGGAGGACACCCGCTGGCCCCTGTGGATCATCCTGGACCGGCCCACCGCGCTGGCCCATCTCGCGGCGGCCGAAGGGCGGGAGGACCCGCAGCACCTGTTGCAGGTGCCGTTGCGGCACGGCCGGGCGGCCTGTGTGACGGTGGTGGTGGCCGACCAGATCGACAGCGCCGAGCTGTTGAGCGAGTCGGTACTGACGCACACCCGGGCCAGGGTCGTGCTGGGACCGGCCGCGCCGGAGGAGGTGGAGGCGACGCTCGGGGTGCCGCCGCACACCACGCCCGCCGCCGACGTACCGCCGGGACGCGGCTACGCGCGGCTCGGCAGCGGCCCGGTGCACCGCCTCCAGGTCCCGGCCACGCCCGACCCGTTCGACGACGCCACGAGCGAGGCACACCGGCAGGCCGTACTGGCGCTGCTCCCGGACCGCGCCGCCCCGGTGGAGACCACGGCCGAGGAGCCGGTCCCGGCCACGGAGCGGGAGACGGAGGTGACGGCGGAGTTGAACGAGGCGGGCGAGGCAGGCGAGACGCACGAGACGGCCGAGATGGGCCGAGCGGCCGTGGTGGACGGGGCGGACGTCGCGGATCTCGACGCTTCGGGCAGGACGGGCGGGACCGGCGGGGTGGGCAAGTCCGGCGGAACGGGCAGGACCGGCGGGGCTATCGGGGTGGACGTCCTGTTCGGCGGCGGTGGCGGCGCCGGCGCCTCGCGAGCGCACCGCACGGTGGACGCGGGGCGCGCGGAGGGCTGAAGGCGGAGGGCTGAGCCTTCGCGGCACCGGTCAGCGACCGCGCCTGAACCGGTCCGCCCAGCGGCCGACACCCCGCCGTGATCGCCGCCGTCACCGTCACCGCCCGGATGCCGTGACCGCCACCGTCGACGCCGTCGACGCCCCGTCAGGCCACGAAGCTCTGCGGCGCCTCGACCTCTCCGGCCGCCGCCCCGCTCGCCACGTGGTGGGCGGCGGCGGCCAGCCGGGACGCGGCCTCGTCGGCGACGGCCCCGCTGACCGTGAAGGGCAGCCGGACGAAGCCCTCGAACGCGCCGTCCACGCCGAACCGCGGCCCGGAGGGCACCCGTACGCCGAGCCGCTCCCCCGCCTCCGCGATCCGCGAACCGGAGAGCCCGCCGGTCCGCGCCCACAGGGTGAGGCCGCCGCCCGGCACGCTGAACTCCCAGTCGGGCAGGTGCCGCCGGAGCGCGGCGACGATCGCGTCGCGGTTCTCGCGGGCCTGGTCTCGGCGGATCTCCACGGCCTGTTCCCAGCCGTCGCCCTCCAGGAGCGAGGTGATGGCGAGCTGTTCGAGGACCGGCGAGCCGAGGTCGGCGAAGGCGCGGGCGGCGACCAGGCTGCGGATGATGTCGGGGGCGGCCCTTACCCAGCCGATGCGCATCCCGGCCCAGAACGCCTTGCTGACGGAGCCGACCGTGATGACGCTGCTGCCCGCCGGGTCGAAGGCGCAGACGGACCGCGGCATCTCGATGTCGTCCAGGCGGAGTTCGCCCATGGTCTCGTCGACGACCAGGACCGTGCCGGCCGCGCGGGCGGCGTCCACCAGGCGGCGGCGCTGGTCCTCGGTGGCGAGGGTGCCGGTCGGGTTGTGGAAGTCGGCGACGACGTACGCCATGCGGGGCGCGGCGTCCCGCATGACCTGGCGCCAGGCCGGGATGTCCCACCCGGCGAGGCGGTCGGCGAGGGCGACGGGCACCAGCCGCGCGCCGGCGTCGCGCATCAGCTGCAGGATGTTGGCGTACGACGGGGAGTCGACGGCGACCCGCTCCCCGGGCCGGGTGATCTGGCGGCAGATGGCGGCCACCGCGCCCATGGCTCCGGTGGTGACCATGATCTGTTCGGGCATCGTGGGGATGCCGCGGGCGGTGTAGCGGTCGGCGAGCGCCTGGCGCAGCGCGGGCAGGCCGGCCGGGTAGTCGCCGTGGGTGTGTGCGTACAGTGGCAGGTGTTCCATGGCGCCCTGCACCCCGCGCGTCAGCCAGGGCTCGGGGGCCGGGAGCGCGGCGCAACCGAGGTCGATCATGGAGCTGGCGGCTTCCGGCGGCAGCGGTTCCAGGCCGCGGGTGGGCAGCGGGTTCCCGGCGGGTACGGCGGTCCAGCTGCCCGAGCCGCGGCGGGACTCCAGGAAGCCCTCGGCGCGGAGCGCCTCGTAGGCGGCGGCGACGGTGGTGCGGCTCACGGAGAGCGCGGCGGCCAGTTCGCGTTCCGCGGGCAGGCGGGCGGCGACCGGCACCCGGCCTTCCAGGACGAGCAGGCGTACGCCGTCCGCGAGGCCCCGGTAGGCGGGGATGCGGCGGCCGGCCGGCGCCACGGCGTCGCGGGTGTCCTGCGAGCGGAGCAGCCGGGCGAGTTGTGACGCTCCCACCGCCGAAGTCCACTGCACCATCGTGAGCAGTCCACCTTTCCCGGATTGGCCATGGAATCTGATCAACTCCGAGCCACAGAGTGTCATGCGCCAGTCCAATCATGCCAGGAGGGGGAAGATTTTGTTCAGCATGCGGAGGTCCGAGACCACTGGGGAAACGGAGGAGGGGGCTCGCACCCGTACGAAGGGCAGCGCTCGCACGAAGGACGCGGCCCGCGCGGAGGGCGGCGCCCGCGTCGGCGACGGCATCCGTACGGACAGCGCGGCAGGCCCGGCCGGCCGGCGCCTGCCCCGCCGCCTCGTCCACCTCTACACCGGACTGGTCCTGTACGGCCTCAGCATGGGCCTGCAACTGCGCGCCGGGCTCGGCCTGGAGCCGTGGAGCGTCCTGAACCAGGGCATCTCCCGGCACACAGGGCTGACGATCGGCACGATCACCATCGTCTCCGGCGCGCTGATCCTGCTCCTGTGGATTCCGCTGCGGCAGCGCCCCGGCCTGGGGACGGTCTCCAACGTCCTGATCCTCGGCCTGGCGATGGACGCGACGCTCGCGCTCGTACCGGAGATCACCTCGCTCGCCGTCCGCGTCCCCCTGCTGGCCTCCGCGATCCTGCTGAACGGCATGGCGACGGGGCTCTACATCTCCGCGCGCTTCGGCCCCGGGCCGCGCGACGGGCTGATGACCGGCCTGCACCGCCGTACGGGGCGGCCGCTGCGCCTCGTACGGACGTGCATCGAGGTCACCGTGCTCGCCGTCGGCTTCGCGCTCGGCGGCTCGGTGGGCGTGGGCACCGTGCTCTACGCGCTGGCCATCGGACCGCTCGCCCAGTTCTCGCTGCGCTTCTTCACGATCGGCGGGCAGACCGGCCGCGTGGTGGCGTCGTCCGCATCGGTCCCCGCCCCCGCGCCGCGCTCCTGAGCCCGCGCCCAACTCCCGCACCCTTGTACCGATTTATCGCCGCACACACCTTTTCCCAATCTGCCCGACTGTTACGCTTCACTCATCAATCACCCCTCTGACCTGGCCTTTTGCTGCCCGTACGAGGGGGCACCACAACTGAGGGAGCGGCCGTGAAGATCGGGATCAACATCCTCAACTACGGGGCGGGCACCACCCCCGAAGGCATCGGGACCTGGGTGCGCGGCGCCGAGGAGCTCGGCTACCACCTGGCGATGATCTCCGACCACGTGACGCAGCCCCCGGAGGTCGCCGGGGCCTTCCCGGCCCCCTTCTACGACCCGTTCACCACACTGGCCTGGCTCGCGGGCCGGACCAGCACCATCGAGCTGGGCACCACGGTGGTGGTCCTCCCGTACCGCCACCCCCTGCAGACCGCGCGCGTGACCGCCAACCTGGACCGCTTCAGCGACGGCCGGCTGGTGTTCGGCGTCGGCATCGGCTGGTCACAGCAGGAGTACGCGGCGCTCGGCATCGACTTCGCGTCCCGCGGCCGGATCACCGACGAGTACCTGGCCTGCATCAAGGAGCACTGGACGCGGCCAGAGGTCTCCTTCCAGGGCGAGCACGCCGCGTACTCCGACATCACGACCGGACCCGCCCCGGTCCGCGAGCCGCATCCGCCGATCTGGGTCGGCGGCCTCAGCGATGCCGCGCTGCGGCGGGCCGCGCGGTTCGGCGACGCCTGGCATCCGTACACGCTGGGCGCGGACGCGATTCGCGAGCGGCTGCCCGTCCTGGAGGCCGCGGCGGAAGCGGCGGGGCGCCCGGTGCCCGCGGTGACGCCCCGGATCGCCCTGCACCTCACGGAAAAGCCGGTGGAGGCGGAGTCCCGTCTGCCGGGCCACGGGAGCGTCGACCAGGTCCGCGCGGACCTGGCGGCACTGGCGGAGCTGGATGTCCCGTACGTCGTCCTCGACACGTTCCTGTCGAGCTACGCCGGTCCGGTGCCGCCCGAGGAGAGCCCCTGGCACGACCTCGCCCAGCTGGAGACCGCGGCCGAGCGGATCTTCGACCTTCCGGGGGAGACGCTGCGCTGAGGGGGTGCGGGCGGCCCCGGGCGTGCGCACCGGGGCCTGCCGCGCCCACGGCCGGCCGGTCATGGCCGGTTGCCGACGGGCCGGTCACCCGCCCTGTATATCCTCTGGCCAATGCGCTCCCAGCAGTTGACCACTCGCGGATTCCCCGTACGGCACCCCTTCCTCGACCACCCGGCTCCGCTCGCCTTCGCCCACCGGGGTGGCGCGGCGGACGGACTGGAGAACACCGCCGCGGCCTTCCGCCGCGCGGTGGCGCTCGGCTACCGCTATCTGGAGACCGACGTGCACGCCACGTCGGACGGCCGGCTCGTGGCCTTCCACGACGCGACGCTGGACCGGGTCACGGACATGGGCGGGGCGATCGGCCGGCTCCCCTGGCGGACCGTCCGCCGGGCGCGGGTGGCCGGACGGGAGCCGCTGCCGCTCTTCGAAGAGCTGCTGGAGGAGTTTCCGCGAGCCCGCTGGAACGTCGACATCAAGGCGGAGGCGGCGCTCCGGCCGCTGCTGGACCTGCTGCGCCGTACGGACGCGTGGGACCGGGTGTGCGTCGGTTCGTTCTCGGAGGCGCGGGTGGCGCTGGCCCGGCGGCTGGCCGGGCCGCGGCTGGCGACCTCGCTCGGCACGCGTGGCGTCCTGGGGCTGCGGATGCGCTCGTACGGCCGGGGCGTGCCCCTGGACCGGCTGCTGGGCGCGGCGGTCCGGCGCAACGCGGTGTGCGTACAGGTGCCGGAGCGGCAGTCCGGCATCCGTGTGGTGGACCCGCTGCTGATCAGGGCCGCGCACCTGTGGCGTTTGCAGGTGCACGTGTGGACGGTCAACGATCCGCGGCGGATGGCGGCCCTGCTGGACCTGGGGGTGGACGGGATCATGACGGACGACCTCGGGGCCCTGCGGAAGGTGCTGACCGCCCGGGGTTCCTGGCCCGCCGCATGAGGTCGGCCCCTTCGAAGCGCGGTCCGCGCCGTCCTGACGAGCCGTTACCAGAGCGCCGCGGTCCCGCCGATGGGGACCCTGATTTAGGCAAGGGGCCTGCGGGCCGGTAGTGTACGCCTTTGGCTCACCAGGCGGACCGTTACTGCGCGCTGAACTGTGGAAAGCGCTGGGTGACATCTGCTGCCAGATGTGACAAACCGGGCATTGGTGGGTACAACAAGGGGCGGCACGAAGGAAGGCAGCGGCGCGCAGCGCCTCCATCAAGGGCGGTGGTGGGCGACGGGTGGGCACATCTCCCGGTATCGGGAATCTTCACCGCCGACCGGACGTTGACCGGATGACGACGACAGCGACACCTGTCCTGTGGGCGACAAGCCCGGGAGGCACGATTCATGAGTGAGCGAGCTCTTCGCGGCACGCGACTTGTGGTGACCAGCTACGAGACCGACCGCGGCATCGACCTGGCCCCGCGCCAGGCGGTGGAGTACGCATGCCAGAACGGACATCGATTCGAGATGCCGTTCTCGGTAGAGGCCGAGATTCCATCAGAGTGGGAGTGCAAGGTATGTGGTGCACAAGCCCTCCTGGTGGATGGCGATGGCCCTGAGGAAAAGAAGGGCAAGCCCGCGCGTACGCACTGGGACATGCTCATGGAGCGGCGCACCCGCGAGGAGCTGGAGGAAGTGCTGGCCGAACGGCTGGCGGTCCTGCGCTCCGGCACCATGAACATTGCCGTGCACCCGCGCGACAACAACAACAATCGCAAGTCCGCCTGACGAACGGACGCGCGAACGGGCCGGGGCCACTGCACCACGCAGTGGCCCCGGCCCGTTTCCGTCCCCGGCCGCCTCCGTCTCCGCGCGGCGGCCCGCCCCGCCCCCGTACGGCCCGGCGCGGCGTGCGCCAGGTCACTCCCGGCGGGCGGAATCAACCGCGGCGCCAGGACGCTGTACGGGGTGCGGGTGCCGGTGGGACAGTGTCCCCGGGCCTCACCATTCGCCCGTGGGGACGATCGTTCGGCTGAAGCCCCACGGAGCCTTTCGCCGAGAGGCGACCGCCATCGGCATCCGCGCCCATAAGACCGCCCCGGCCAGTACCCCCGACTGGCCGGGGCTTCCTCGTTGCCCGCACTGCGGGAGCGGTCGGACCACCGTACGGTCACACCCTGCGACCGCTCACACGCGGAGCGTCCAATTCACCCTGCCCCGCCCTCAGTTGCCGCGGCTCAACGCGTCAGCGGCGGGTCCTCGCGGCGCGGGGCGGGCGGCTCGTCGTCGCGGATCACCTCGCCCTGCACGACCTTGCCGTCCGGCTGGTGCATACGGGCCTGCTGGAAGGCGTCCCCGAACGATCCGGGGGTGTAGTGCGCCTGGCGGGACAGCAGGCGCTCAGCGCGGCGGTGGAGCAGTTTGCACGTGGGCGGGAAGAGGCACAGCAGCCCGGCGGCGTCGGAGACCAGGCCGGGGAACATCAGCAGCAGCCCGCCCAGCATGGGCAGCGTGTTGCCGCTGCCCGAGGACTTCCGCTCCCCCGGCCTCGGGGGCGCCTCCGAGGAGGCCGCGGGGTCCCCGCCCGTCTGCATCGCCTCGGTGAGGTTCTTCCAGGCCCGGCGGCCGGCCCGCTTGATCACGTACCCGCCCGCGACCACCCCGGCGAGGAGCAGCAGGAGCACCGTCAGGCCGCCCGCCGCGTCGGCGACCAGCGTCAGCAGCCATATCTCCAGCACCAGCCAGGCGGCGATGCCCAAGGGGACGAACCGGCGGGCGCGCGAGCGCTTGGGCGGACGGGACCGGGGCGGCGGCGTGGCTGCGAACGTCATGGGTCAAGTGTGCCTGGCTCCGGTCGCTGTGCCCGCTCGCGGGTCGGCTCGCGGGCGCCTCGTGTGCCGTCGAAGACGATCAGGCAGAACTCGTTGCCCTCGGGGTCGGCGAGGACCGTGGTCGGGCAGCCCGCGTCGTCGAACGGGCCGCGCAGGACGCGCGCGCCGTGGGCCACCACCCTGCTCAGCGCGGGCTCCATGGCGGGCACCCGCAGATCGATGTGCATCCGGTTCTTGCCCCGCTTGGGCTCGCGCACCTCTTGGAGCAGCAGCTCGGGGCTTCGCCCCGCCGGGTCCGCCAGGGCGGTGTACGGGGGTGTGGTGCGCGTGATCCGGTATCCGAGCACCTGGGTCCAGAACTGCGCCAGTACCGCCCGGTCGGCGCAGTCCAGCACCACGACCATCTCCGTCGACGTCACCGCTGCCGTCACCGTCTCCTCCTCCGCTCGTGGCCCTGTCCGCTCGTGGGCCTGGGTGTACGTACGGGCCCGATCACCACGGAACGCATGTGGCCGCGCCTGTCGGGCACCCGTACCGGACACCTTCCCCGTCCCCCCACAAGGAGGCCGAACGCGATGGACAAGCGCAGCGAGACACCGGAGCAGGGCGGCAGCGCCATCCCCCGGGACCTGCCGGACCAGCAGGCGGGCCCGCAGGGCACGCCGGACCCGTGGGAGGGCCGCAGCCCGGACGACGGGGACGACCGCGAGGAGAACACGGACGTCCCCGACACCGACGTCTCCGGCACGGGCCGCCGCGGCGCGGCGCACGAGCGCGACACGCAGGCCGACGAGCCGACGCCGGACGAGCCCGCCGACTGATGCGGCGGGCCCCGGATCGCCGCGTGCCGTCCCCGTCGGGCTCACGGCCGGCGCCCCGGCCCCCGGCTCACAGCTCCCGCAGCGCCGGCAGCAGCTTCTTCCCGGCCCAGTCGAAGAACTCCCGCTGGTGGTCGCCGCCGACCTGGACGACGGCGATCTCCGTGAAGCCGGCCTCCGCGTAGGGGCGCACCGCCTCGACGAAGTCGTCGACGTCGTCGCCGCAGGGGATCGTCGCGGCCACGTCCTCCTCGCGTACGAACTGGGTGGCACCGGCGAATCCGTCCGGGTCCGGCAGCTCGGAGTTGACCTTCCAGCCGCCGGCGAACCAGCGGAACTGGTCGTGGGCGCGCCGCACGGCGGCGTCCCGGTCGGGGTCGTAGCAGATGGGCAGCTGGCCCACCCGCGGCTTGCCCTTGCCGCCGTGCTTCTCGAAGGAGCCGATCAGCTCGCCCTTCGGCTCGGTGGCGATGACGAGGTCGGCGAGGCGGCCGGCGATCTCGCAGGACCGCTCGCCCGAGACGGCCACGCCGATCGGCGGTGCCGCCTCGGGCAGGTCCCAGAGCTTGGCGGCGTCCACGTCGAAGTGGTTGCCGTGGTAGGTGACCTTGCCGCCCTCGAAGAGCGCCCGGATGATCTCCAGGGCCTCGCCGAGCATCTCGTGCCGGGTGTTCTTGCCCGGCCAGCCGTGCCCCACGACGTGCTCGTTCAGGTTCTCGCCCGCGCCCAGGCCGAGCCGGAAGCGGCCGCCGGACAGCAGCTGCATGGTCGCGGCCTTCTGCGCGACGACCGCGGGGTGGTAGCGCACCGTAGGACAGGTCACATACGTCATCAGTGGGATGCGGGAGGTGGCCTGCGCCGCGGCGCCCAGCACGCTCCAGGCGTACGGGGCATGGCCCTGGGAGTCCAGCCACGGCGCGTAGTGGTCGGAGGTCACCGAGAAGTCGAAGCCGGTCTCCTCGGCCCGGACGACGTGGTCGACCAGATCACGCGGCCCGGCTTGCTCGGTCATCATCGTGTAGCCGATTTGCACCATATGCCGCGAGTTTCCCGATCATGCGGCCGCAAACTTCGGCCCGCGACGGCGTCCGGCCGGGCCCGGAAGAACTCCGCCAGGCCGGGCCGGTGTGTGCTGGTGCGAATGTGCACGAGCCCGTAGACCAGCGGTCCGCCGGCCGGTCCGGACCGGCCCGGGACCCCACGGCCCCGGACCCGGCCGCCCGGCGCCCTCAGCGTCCGCGGAGCTTGTTCACCCGCGAGCCGACACCCCAGCCGGTGACCCGCCACAGGGCCTCCACGACGATGTCCTTGCTCATCTTGCTGTCGCCGCGCTCCCGCTCGACGAAGGTGATCGGCACCTCGACGACGTGGAAGCCGCTCTCCACGGCGCGGCGGGCCAGGTCGACCTGGAAGCAGTAGCCCTGCGAGGAGACCTCGTCCAGGCCCAGCCCCTCCAGGGTCTCCTTGCGGAAGGCCCGGTAGCCGCCGGTGACGTCGCGCAGCGGCACGTCCAGCATGGCCCGGCAGTACGTGCTGCCGCCGCGGGAGAGGTACTCACGGTGCTTGGGCCAGTTCACCACCCGGCCGCCGGGGACCCAGCGGGAGCCGAGCACGAGGTCGGCGCCCTTGAGGGCGGTGAGCAGCCGCGGCAGTTCCTCGGGGCGGTGGGAGCCGTCCGCGTCCATCTCCACCAGGACACCGAAGCCGTGCTCGATGCCCCACCTGAAGCCCGCCAGGTAGGCGGCTCCGAGCCCTTCCTTGCCCTTGCGGTGCAGTACCTGGACGTGGTCGTCCGTCGCCGCCAGCTCGTCGGCGATCTTGCCCGTGCCGTCCGGGCTGTTGTCGTCCGCGACGAGGATGTGTGCCTCGGGCACGGCGGACCGTACCCGCGAGACGATCGGCTTGATGTTCTCCGCCTCGTTGTAGGTCGGAATGATCACCAAGGTGGTCCCGAGCGGACCGTACTGCCGCTGACCGCCGTCTGTCACTGCTGCCCCTTCTCGTCCTTCGTACGCCCGCGCCGGCCCATGACTGTCGCGGCGACGCAGGACAGAAGCCCCACGATAGCGAGCACCCACTCGGGAACGGCACCGACGCGGTCGGCCACGGTCTTTTCGTCACGCAGAGGGAGGCTCGCCCGCAGCACGCCCTGGGTGAACTCCGGGATCTTGTGGGTGACGGTACCGTCCGGGGCCACCACCGCGCTGATCCCGCTGGTGGCCGCCGTGACGACGGCACGGCCGTGCTCGACGGCGCGCAGCCTGGACATGGCCAGTTGCTGCTCGGGCTGTCCGGTGCGGCCGTAGGTGGCGTTGTTGGTCTGTACGACGAGGGCGCGGGCGCCCGCGTTCACCGTGTCGTGGACGATCTCGTCGTAGGCGACCTCGAAGCAGATGACGTCGCCGAGCCGGGCGGGACCGACGTCCAGCACGCCGGTGTGGTCACCCGGGTAGAAGTCGCGCGGCACCCGCTGGAAACGTGTGATGATCTTGCTGAGCTGCTCCCGGAACGGCACGTACTCGCCGAACGGCACCGGGTGCTGCTTGGTGTACGAGGCGCCGGGGCCCTTGACCGGGTCCCAGACGATGCCCTGGTTGAAGACGTAGCCGGGCTTGTCCGGGTGGTCGACGAGGGCGCCGACGAGGACGGGCACCCCGATCGCCTTGACCGCCTCGTCGATGCGGTCGTACGCCTGCGGGTAACGGAACGGGTCCAGGTCCGAGGCGTTCTCCGGCCAGATGACCAGGTCGGGCTTCTTCGCCCGGCCCGCCTTCACGTCGGCGGCCAGCCGCTCCGTGGCCGTGGCGTGGTTGTCCAGGATCTTCATCGGGCGGCCGAGGAAGTCCATGCCGGGCCTTTGCACGTTGCCCTGGACTATGGCGATGTCGACGCGGTCGTCCGCGTCGGTGTGCACCGGGACCAGCAGTCCGGACACCGTGACGGCCCCGGCCAGGACGACGGCCCCCGCGGCGGGCAGGGCCGCCCGCGCCGAGCCGCCCGGCCCGCGCAGCCGCCACAGGACGACGGCCGCCGCGGCCAGCAGCCCGCCGGCGAGGGCGACGGCGAAGGTCACCAGCGGCGCGCCGCCCAGGGCCGCGAGCGGGGTGAAGGGCGAGCCGGTGTTGGCGAAGGCGAGCCGTCCCCACGGGAAGCCGCCGAAGGGGGCGCGGTCGCGGGCCCACTCCTCGGTGATCCACAGGCAGGCGGCCCACAGGGGCGCGCACTTCAGGCGGGAGGTGAGCGCCAGACCCGCGCCGAGCAGGGTCAGGTACAGGGCCTGGACCAGGGCCAGCCCGAACACCGCGTCCCAGCCGACGACGTGCAGCCACTTGAGCAGCAGGAAGAAGAACGGCAGCCCGAAGGCGAAGCCGCTCCAGGCACCCTGACGCGCCGTCCGGCCGCGGGTGAGCAGACCGAGGGCCGCCACGCCGACGAGGGACAGCGGCCACAGGTCGTACGGCGGGAAGGCCAGCGCGAGGACGAGTCCGCCCAGGACGGCGAGCGCCGTCCGCGGTGCCTCGCGGCGGACCAGCGCCGCGAGGCGGCGACCGCGCCCGGGAACGGCTGGTGGGGTGGTGTCGGAGCCCGATGGCACGGTCGCGGCCTTCCTTGCAGGTCGTGCGGTGGTGTGCAGACCGTACATCGGGGTTGTGCGATTGCGGACCGCGGGTGGCAGCGGGTATAAGGTGCGCCGTTCGTGGCACGGCGGGCATCGCGGCGCGGTGCGGATCGGGGCCCGGTGCCCTTCGGGCCGACCTGGGACCCGCTGGCTGCGGGTCGACCGAGAGCCGTTGTCTACTGAGCAACCGGGCCCCACCCGGATCGCACCTTCCCCCTCGCTCTTGACGAGCAGGGAGGGACCCCCATCCGGCCGAAACCTTTCCGTCGTCCCCGTGCCGCAGGTGCTGGACCTGGCTCCCAGTGGCGGTGTGCCGGTGCGACACGCCGTCCCATGGCCCAGCTGCGTTCGACGACTGCGCGGAGGTCTCGCGGTCGGACGTCCTGTGGTGGACTCGGCCGAACCTACCGGCCGCCGACCGTCTGCTGTCAACAGTTGCCCGGCCTGCGTGGTTTTCGCGTCGCCCCAGGCCGGCGCCCGCTCTCCCAGGTGGCAGAGGCGCCTTCGGGCGCGTACGGAGGTGGTACGCGCCCGCGTGAAGTCACTCGTTCGGCCGTCCGTACACCGTGCGACCGCCGACCACCGTCCGCAGGCATACGGGCAGGTCCTGGCCGGGGGTCAGGTCGGGCAGGCCGGGGGTGCCGGAGCGCGGGTCGGTGGACCAGCGCTCGACCCGCTCGTCCGGAGCCTGTACGACGAGGTCGCCGGTGCGCCAGACCGCGTAGTCGGCGGGCGCGCCGGGCACCAGGACGCCCGCGTCGTCGCGGCCGACCGCGCGCCAGCCGCCGCGGGTGTGCGCGGTGAAGGCGGCGCGGGCGGAGATGCCGTGCTCGCGGGTGCGGTGGAAGACGGCGGCCCGCACGGTGGCCCACGGGTCGAGCGGGGTGACGGGGCTGTCGGAGCCGAGGGCGAGCGGGACGCCGGCGCGCAGCAGGGCGGCGTACGGGTTGAGGGTGCGGGCGCGTTCGGTGCCCAGGCGGGCGGCGTACATGCCGTCCTCGCCGCCCCAGGCCGCGTCGAAGGCGGGCTGTACGGAGGCGGTCAGGGCGAATTCGGCGAACGCCGCGATGGTGGCCCCGGTGAGCATCTCGGCGTGTTCGACACGGTGCCGGGCGGCCCGGACACGGGCCAGGCCGACGCGGTCGGCGGCGGCCCGCACGCCGTCGGTGACGGCGGTCAGCGCGGCGTCGCCGATGGCGTGGAATCCGGCCTGGAGCCCGGCCTCGGTGCAGGCCGCGACGTGTGCGGCGACGGCGTCGGCGTCCAGGTGGGCGGTGCCGGTGTGGCCGGCGTCGGCGTACGGGGTGTGCAGGTGGGCCGTGTGCGAGCCGAGGGAGCCGTCGGCGAAGAGGTCGCCGGCGGCGCCAACCGCGCCGAGGGCGCGGATACGGTCGGCCTCCTTTGCGTTGGTGACGGCTTCGGCCCAGTAGCCGACGACGCGCGGACCGGGTCCGTGCGCGGCGCGGGCCAGCAGGGCGGTGAGGTCGTCCGCACTGGAGATGTCGGGTCCCGCGCACTCGTGGAGGGTGCCGATACCCCGCGACACGGCGTGCGCGAGGGCCGCGGCCTGGGCGGCGTCGCGCTGGGCGGGGGTGACGGTGGCGTGGGCGGCGGCCCGCACGGCGTGGTGGGCATCGCCGGTCAGCGGCTGCTCGGCGTGGAATCCGGACAGGTCACGGATGCCGGGCACGAGGTCGAGGAGGGCGGTGGTGACGACCGCGGAGTGCACGTCCACCCGGGTCAGGTAGAGCGGGCGGCCGTCGGTCGCGGCGTCCAGTTCGGCGCGGGACGGCGGGCGGCCCTCAGGCCACGCGGCGGCGTCCCAGCCGTGTCCGAGGAGCACCCGGTCGGCCGGGCGGGTCGCGGCGTGCTCCCGTACGCGGGCCAGCGCGTCGGGGAGGGTACGGGCCCCGGTCAGGTCCAGGCCGGTGAGCGCGAGACCGGTGGCCGTCGTGTGCACATGTGCGTCCGTGAACGCCGGGGTGACGAGTGCGCCGTCGAGGTGGACGACCTCGTCCACGCCGTCGGCGAAGGAATCGGCGGCACCCTCCTCGCCCACCCAGGCGATGCTGCCGCCCTCGACCACCATGGCGGTGGCGAAGGGATCGGCGGGGCTGTGCACCTCCCCGCCGCGCAGCAGGACGGTTCGGGGCCGGGCCGGGTCGGGGGTGCGCTCACTCATAGCGGACAGTTTGGCCCCTGTGGGCGGCGGGCTCGCGCGCGGGGTGGGGGTCCTGACGCCGGAGCACCTGGCACCGGAGGCCCGGGGCGCCTGGAGGACCGGAGCGCCTGGAGGCGTGCGGGGGTGGCGTGCTCGGCCGGGCGCGGTCGCGCGCGACGGCGCACGCCGCCTCCGGGCGGGGCGCCCCGCGTCAGATGCGCGGCGGCCGGGCCTCGTACGGCGTGGAGAGCACGACCGTGGTGCGCGTGGAGACCCCGGCCAGCGTGCGGATGCGGGTCAGCAGGTGTTCCAGTTCCAGGGGCGTGGCCACGCGGACCTTGAGGATGTAGTTCTCGTCGCCCGCGACGCTGTGGCACGCCTCCAGTTCGGGGACCTCGGCGAGCCGGTCGGCGATGTCGTCCGGGGCACTGGGGTCGAAGGGTTTCACCGAGATGAAGGCGGTCAGCGGCAGCCCCACCGCCTCGGGGTCCACGATCGCGGCGTAGCCGCGAATGACGCCGCGCTGCTCCAGGCGGCGCACCCGCTGGTGCACCGCCGAAGTGGACAGGCCGGTGGCCTTGCCCAGGTCGGTGTAGCTCATCCGCCCGTCCTTGACGAGCAGATCCACGATTTGTCGGTCCAACTCCTCCACCCGATCAACCTACTGTGCTCGGGCGCGTGTGCGCACCGTACGCCGGTTCATGGCCGCGCCCGCGCGGGTCATGTGACCAATGCCACACACGTGACCCCGTATCCCGAAGGGCTCGGCGATTATGCGCGAGGCATGAGGGGAATTGCTCGTGTTGGCCGGAGCCGCCCGTCACAGGAAGCCGGCGGCCCGCACGGCCCACCCGAGGGGGATGACCATCATGCGACGCCTGAAGACCGAATCCGTGCCGCTCGGCCTCGACGCCCAGGAGGGCGACAGTTCCGGCTTCGCCGGCGAGGACGATCCGTACGACGCCTTCGAGACCCTGGAGATCTTCCGGGTGACGTGCCCGGACTGCGCCCAGCCGATCGCGATGCTGGCGGACGAGGACACCCTGCCCGAGCACGCGCTGTGCCCCACCCCCTGGAACCCCTTCTGCCTGACGGTGTGCGAGGGCTCGGGACGGCCGCTGGCCGACGCCCCCTCTTCGGACGACTCGCTGGAGGCCCAGGAGCAGGACGCCGGCGTGCTGCTGACCCTCCCGGAGGGCCTGGACTGGCGCCGTCAGCCGTTCTCGCACGTGGGCGGGCCGGGCACGCGGCCGACGCGCGTGCCGCGGATGCGCCGGCCCTGAGGCCCGCGTACGTCCTGCGGGAGCGGACGGCCGCTCCCGCGTCGCCTTCGCACCGCTTCCCGGCCTCGCCGAGGGTCGTCCTCGGCCCTCACCAGTAGCGGCCTTCGATCATCGCCTCCAGCGCGGCCCGATGCAGGATCAGCACATCCGGGTCGGCCGGCACGGGCACCTCCCCGAAGTGGACCTGACGGTACGCCACGCGCAGCATGACCACGGCGTGCCGCAGAGCCGCGTAGAGCGTGTGGAAGTCCATGGCGCGCGGGGTGTGGCCGGTGAGCCCGGCGTAGCGTTCCTCGACGCGGTCGCGGCGCAGCAGCTCGGGCAGGCCTCGCCCACCACCGCTCTCCGCCAGGTCCTGGAAGAACCGGTGCAGGTAGATCATCCAGCCGAGGTCGAGTTCGCGCGGGCCGGGCACGGCCAGTTCCCAGTCGAGGACCGCGGCGGGTGCGAAGCCGTCGTAGACGATATTGCCGATCCGCGCGTCACCCCAGGTCAGCACGGTGTCGTCGGTGCCGGCGGCCGGGGCTGTGCCGTGGCTGTCGCCGGCTTCCACGGGCTCGGCGGGCCAGTGGTCCGCCAGCCAGGCGAAGCCGCGCTCGATCAGCGGTGACGGTTGCCGTCCGTCGACGACCCAGGCGTAGTACGCCCGTTGGGCCGCCACATGCCGCCGCAGCGCGCTTCCGCTGCCGGGCAGGGCGAGGAACTCCGCCTCTTTGACCGGTACTTGGTCGTGGATACGGGCCAGGACGGAGACCGTGGCCGCTTCCAGCTCGGCGCGTTCCGCGTCGGTGGCGGCGTACAGCCAACTCCCTTCGTACGTGTACGGCATGACGTCCGGCGGCACGCGGCCCTCGGCGCGCTCCATCACGAAGAACGGCGCGCCGAGCGGCGCCGGATCCTCTTCGAGCCAGAGGGCTCGTGGCACGGGCACGTCGGTGTGCTCGGCGACCAGGCGCATCGTGCGGTACTGGCGGGCCATGTCATAGGTGGGGAATACCGTGTAAGCGGCGGGGTCGGCGGCGAGGCGCAGCGCGCAGGAACGGACGGGCGGACGGGGGTGGTCGATGTCGAAGAGCAGGGTTTCGCTGGACATGCCGTTGGTGGCGGGGACGGTCGCGGCGACCGCGCTCGCGCCGGGCAGCCGGGTGGCCAGCCAGGCGGACAGGCGCCGGGTGACGTCCTCGGGGTCCCGGGTCGTGGTGCGTGGCCTCGGTGTGCCGCTCATGCCCGGTCCTCGCGGGGGCGCGGGGCCTCCGGGCGGGCCGGTGCCCTGTCGGCGTAGCCGGTGAAGCCGCTGGGGTCGTGGCGGCCGAAGCTGCCGTGCTCGAAGATCCCGTATCCGGTGCGGCCGTCGAGGGTGAAGCGGGCGGCGTGGTCGGTGACGCCGTAGGCGGCGAGCGGGTGGGTGGCGGGGTCGCCGAGGTCGTAGGTGCGGCGGTCGGTCCAGCCGTGTCCGCGCCAGGTGCCGTGCTGCCAGTCGTCGGCGGGCGGGTAGCCCGCGCCGACGGCCAGGGGTGAGGAGGTGAGGATCTCGGCGGCGAGTTCGCGTGGTTTGCGGGCCGGGTCGGCGAGGTGGAGGACGGCTCTTTCGGGCTGCCGGGTGCCGGGCGTATAGGTGATGTCGGCGTGTGGCCAGCCGAGTTGGACGTCGTGGAAGCCGTTGCGTACGAGCAGCGCCTCGTTCAGCGTGCGGTGCCCGTCGGCGTCCTCCTGGACGACGACCATCACGAAACGGTCGTCGAAGCGGACCGGGCACCAGATCCAGTGGAAGCCTTCGGGCCGCGCTTCCTCCGCGGCGCGGCCGCCCTCCTCGCCGGGTATCGGCCGCACGCCCCAGCTGCGGTCGCGGGTGCCGGTCCACTCCCCCGCCGTGACGGCCAGTTCCTCACCGGCCGCGCGGATGGTGCCGGTACAGGTGCCCGCCTGGACGAACCGCCGGCCTTCCAGGACGAGCCGTCCGCCGCGGTACTGGGTGTGGTGCGGTTCCCAGACGGCGGGGAAGGCGGCATGCCACCGGAGGTCGCAGGAGAGGCCGTCGGGGTCGGCCGGGTCGGCGGCGCAGCGCAGCCGGAGCTGTTCGAGGGGCCGGTCGACGGTGATGCCGATCGGCCCGACGGTGAGGGCGAGGCGGTCGTCGCCCAGCGCGTCGGAGGCGCGCACGGCGTGCAGCCGGTCGCCGATCCGCAGGGTGACGTAGGCGTCGATGACACCGGTGTTGGGGTAGACGCCCAGTCCGGCGACGAGCAGCGCGCGGCCGCTGTGGTCCATGACGTGGAAGATGCAGCGGTCGTAGGCGTTGCGGTCGCCGGTGGCGACGTGCCGCATGGACAGCGGCACCTGGTGGATCGGGTATTCGTCGAGCGCGATCGGGCGGTCGGTCACGGAACACCTCCTGGACGCGCGTGCGGGCGCGGCCCGGTGGCGACGGGGCGCGCGATCCGCCTGCGAAGCGACCGGTTCCGCGAGGAGAGTTGACGGTACGTCAGCAGTACGCGCGAGGACCATATCCGTACCCGCCTCTCCGCACGCGCCCACGGCCGTACCCGCGCGAGGCCGGAACGCCCCCGCGCCGCGCCCCCACTTCCCCGTCCATCAGCCCACCGGCCGGGGACGCTCTCGGACACGAGCCCCCCGGCGCTGCTCTGTACGGCGCGTCCACCCCCGTACAGTGAAGGCCGGAAGCCATCGCGGACACCGGCGGCGAAGCGGCGACGGAACGAGGGGGACACCATGACGACGGCCAGCTCCGCGCAGGGCCCGAGCAGCCTGCACTGTCTGCGCTGCGGCCTGGGGGTGACGGGCTTCGCCGGCTGCCCCCGGTGCGCCGCGGAGGGGATCGGGGTCAACGCGATGCCGCCGCTGGCCGACCTGGAGGGCCTGGAGCTGTCCTCGTACGCCGGCGGCCCGTGGGGCTGGCCGGAGACCCTGCCGGTCAGCGGCCCGCCGGTGGCGCTCGGCGAGGGCGACACTCCGAACGTACGGCTGCGCACCGACCCGGCCGCGCTCGGCGACGGGAACGCGCCCGAGTGCGGCAGCGAGCTGTGGGTGAAGTACGAGGGCGCCAACCCGACCGGCTCGCACAAGGACCGGGCGATGGCGGTGGGCGTGGCCGCGGCGGTGGAGACCGGCGCCGACACGGTCTGCGCCGCGTCGTCCGGCAACGCGGGCGCGGCCGCCGCCGCCTACGCGGGGCGGGCCGGGCTGCGCTGCGTGGTCTTCACCGACGAGAACGTGCCGCCCGCGCTGGCCGCGCAGATCGACTTGCTGGGCGCCGAGCAGGTGCGCTGCGAGGGCGGTTTCACGACCCGCAACGCCGCGATGGCGCGGGCCGTCGAGGAGCACGGCTGGTATCCGCTGACCAGCTTCTCCGCGCCGTCGCCCGGCGGGAACCCGTACGCCAACGAGGGGTACAAGTCGGTCGCCTACGAGCTCGCGCGGGACTTCGCGGGACGGCGGATCGGCGCGGTCGTCGTGCCGACGAGCCGTGCGGACCTGCTGTCCGGGATCGAGCGCGGTTTCCGGGAGCTGGCCGCTGCGGGCCTGGTGTCCGCCGCGCCGCGGATGGTGGCTGCCGAACCGGCCGGTTCGGCGCCCTTCACGGCCGCCCTGCGCCACGCCGACCGCGCGGCCCAGGAGCGCACGCGCGTGGTGAGCCACCGCACCGCCGCCTTCTCACTCGGCGAGGAACGCCCGTGCTGGCAGGGGCTGGACGCGCTGTGGCGGTCCGGTGGCACGGCCGTCGCGGTGGCGGAGAAGGAGTTCGTGGCCGAACAGCGCCGCCTCGCCGAACAGGGCCTGCTGCTGGAGTCGTCGTCCGCCGTGGCGGTGTCCGTGGCCCGGCGGATGCTGCGCGAACTGCCGGAGCTGGTGGTGGCGGTCGGTACGGCGACGGGCATGAAGGAGCTGGGCTCGGCGGCCGGGTGAGCACGCTCCGGCGGCCGCGACGGTCTGCGCGCCTCGGCGCTCCGGCGGCGGCAGACGGCTGACCGGCCCGCCCACCGCCTCCCGGCGCCGCGCCGGTCAGCCGGTCTCGGGACCGGCGAGGTGCCGCGCGACGACCATCCGCTGGATCTGGTTGGTGCCCTCGACGATCTGGAGCACCTTGGCCTCGCGCATGTAGCGTTCGGCCGGGAAGTCGAGCGTGTAGCCGTACCCGCCGAGAAGCTGTACGGCGTCCGTCGTGACGCGCATGGCGGCGTCGGTGCAGAACAGCTTGGCCATCGCCGCTTCCTTGGAGAACGGCAGGCCGGCGTCCTTGAGGCGGGCAGCGGTCAGGTAGAGCGAGCGGCCGGCCTCGATCTGGGTGGCCATGTCGGCGAGCATGAAGCGCAGGCCCTGGAAGTCGGCGATCGGGCGGCCGAACTGCTGCCGGGAGGCGGCGTACGCCAGCGCCTCGTCCAGGGCGGCCTGGGCGACACCGATCGCGCAGGCGGCGATGCCGAGACGGCCGGAGTCCAGGGCGGACAGGGCGATGGTGAAGCCCTGTCCCTCGTCCCCGATGCGGCGGGCGTCCGGGACCCGTACGCCGTCGAAGTGGAGCTGGGCCGTGGGCGAGCCCTTCATGCCCATCTTGCGCTCGGGCGCGGCGGCGGTCAGCCCCTCCGCATCGCCGGGCACCAGGAAGGCCGAGATGCCGCGGGGGCCCTTGCCGCCGGTACGTGCCAGCACCGTGTAGAAGTCGGCGACACCACCGTGGGTGATCCACGCCTTGGTGCCGTCCAGCGTCCAGACGTCCCCGTCGCGGACCGCCCGGGTGGTCAGGGAGGCGGCGTCGGAGCCGGACGCGGGCTCGGAGAGGCAGTAGGCGCCCAGCAGGCCACCGCCGAGCATGGCGGGCAGGTGGGTGGCGCGCTGCTCCTTCGTACCGAACTCGGCCGTCGCGTGGCAGGCGAGGGTGTGCACGCTGACGCCGAGGCCCACGGTCAGCCGCGCGGCGGCCAGTTCCTCCAGGACCTGGAGGTAGACCTCGTAAGGCTGTTCCCCGCCGCCGAACTCCTCCGCGTACGGCAGGGAGAGCAGCCCGGACTCGGAGAGCAGGGCGAAGGTCTGCCGGGGGAACCGTCCCGCCTCCTCCTGCTCGGCGGCGACCGGCTTGATCTCGCGCTCGATGAGGTCCCGCACCAATACCAGCAGGTCGCGGGCCTCCTCTGTGGGCAGCCTGCGGTCCACCGGCCGGGGGCCGTACTCGGTCATGGCGGCGCTCTCCTCCCTGTCGGGCGCTGCGACGGCGCGCGCGAGGGTTGGGGCGGCGCCGTCGGTGGTTCGCACAGTACTCGGCAGATGATCTCCCACCGGATCGCGGAGGGCGGTGACCTGCAGCTGTGGCGCTAGGAGTATGCCCGATCGGCAGCGTCACGTCACTGGTTGATCGAGATCTTCCGGGCGTAGGACCAGGACTTCGTCAGCGGCGGGTCCGGGCGGGCGGGAGCCCGGTCGCACCGACTGCTCCGTACGGGCGGCCCGCGGCCGCCCCGCCCATCCCCCGGATTCCCTCATTCCGCTCCCCCTCAGGCCTCTCACCTGGCCTGTTACCTCGGCCCATGCCCTGCCCGCCATCGGTGCGGCACCGCCAACGGAAGCTGTACGCACCGCGAAATTGGTCCAAACCATTGACCGGACTGGTCTAGTCCTTCTACGTTCTCCCCCGCAACACTCAACGCGTCCATGCCAATTCGGCACACGCGTCCCTTCCGCTCCACCCCTCGACCCCCCTCCGAGGAGACGACATGCCCAGACAGCTCCGTACGCGATCATCGCGCCGGCTGCTCGCCGCCACCACCGCGCTGTGTACGGCCGCCCTGGCCGGCACCCTGTTCGCCGGCACGGCCGCCGCCGACCCCACCGGCGACGCCGCCTCCACCGCCCCCGCGGCCGCGTCCGCACCGGCCGCCGCCCAGCCGGCCGGCGCCCAGGCAGCCGGCAACAAGGTGGTCGGCTACTTCACCAACTGGGGCGTCTACGACCGCAATTACCACGTCAAGAACATCCAGACGTCCGGGTCCGCCGACAAGCTGACCCACATCAACTACGCCTTCGGCAACGTCCAGGGCGGCAAGTGCACGATCGGCGACGCGTACGCCGACTACGACAAGGCGTACACCGCGGACCAGAGCGTCGACGGCAAGGCCGACACCTGGGACGCGGGCGCGCTGCGCGGAAACTTCAACCAGCTGCGCAAGCTCAAGAAGCTGCACCCGAACCTCAAGGTCATCTGGTCCTTCGGCGGCTGGACCTGGTCCGGCGGCTTCGCCGAGGCCGCCAAGAACCCGAACGGCTTCGCGCAGTCCTGCCTGGACCTGGTCCAGGACAAGCGCTGGGCCGATGTCTTCGACGGCATCGACATCGACTGGGAGTACCCGAACGCCTGCGGCCTGACCTGCGACACCAGCGGCCGCGAAGCGCTCACCAACGTCGTCAAGGCGCTGCGTTCGAAGTTCGGCAGCAAGCTGGTGACCGCGGCGATCGCGGCCGACGCCTCCGCCGGCGGCAAGCTGGACGCCGCCGACTACAAGGGCGCCGCGCAGTACCTCGACTGGTACAACCCGATGACGTACGACTACTTCGGCGCCTGGGACGCCAAGGGGCCGACGGCACCGCACTCGCCGCTGACCGCGTACAACGGCATCCCGAAGGCCGGCTACAACACCACCGACACCATCAAGAAGCTCAAGGGCATGGGCATCCCCGCCAACAAGCTCCTGCTGGGGATCGGCTTCTACGGCCGCGGCTGGCAGGGCGTGACCCAGGACGCCCCGGGCGGCACGGCCACGGGCGCGGCGCCGGGCAAGTACGAGGCCGGCATCGAGGACTACAAGCTCCTCAAGACCCGCTGCCCGGCAACCGGCAAGGTCGGCGGCACGGCCTACGCCAAGTGCGGCAACCAGTGGTGGAGCTACGACACCCCGGAAACCATCGGCACCAAGATGACGTACAAGAACCAGCAGGGACTGGGCGGCACGTTCTTCTGGGAGCTGAGCGGCGACACGACCAATGGTGAGCTGATCAAGGCCATCAAGTAAGGGTTCCGCAGGCGTCACGGCGCTGCACTACCGCCGGTTCGGCGTTCGCGCCCTGTCCGCCACCGTGTTCGGTGCCGGACAGGGCGCATCGCTGCGGGAGATGCCAGGTCACAGCGATGCCGCAGCAGCGCACGCGCGCTCGCCACCGCAGCCCGGCCCGTACTGCGCGGGCCGGGCTGCGTCACCGGACCCACGTACACACACGGCAGTTTCGCGCAGTTGTAGGCAGCTTCCGGTAGAAGCTCGCAGAGGCCTGCCGCGCCGATTTCCCGGTCGTCTCCCAGTTGATCACGACCAACCTGCCGCGAACGGTCCGCATTTCTGCGGCCTGCGGCGGATGCACCGACTGCACCCATGACTTCACCCTGACCGCACGGGCGGCGGCTCTCCCAGTGCCTGACGTCCCTCACGCATCGCGGAGAGCCGTCTTGCGGGAAGCCCAGCACCCGCACCTGCTGAGATGAGCTGGTTGACAATGGCCGCGCGCGGGCGCGGGTCGGTGAAGGGTGCGGGTCCTCTCAAGCGACGGTCTGAGCTGGTGTCTCGCCGCAGCGACGGTTGGCCACCCTCCGTGCTGGGGGCCGGGATAAGGTTCGGTGGGAGGTGCGGAGATGAGTTTCCGTCTGGCGGCGTACGCCGTGTGCATCGAGGACGGGCGTGTGCTGCTCGCCCGTCATGTGCCCCCGGTGGGCCGGCCCAATTGGACACTTCCGGGCGGAAGGGTGGAGCACGCGGAAGATCCGTTCGACGCGGTGATCCGGGAGGTCTCCGAGGAGACCGGCTGCGAAGCGGTGGTCGAACGTCTGCTGGGGGTGGACTCAAGGGTGATCCCCGCGAACGAAGCCCGTGCCGGCACCGAGCACCAGAACGTCGGCGTCTTCTACCGGATTCGGATCACCGGCGGCCGGCTCCGGCCCGAGCCGAATGGCGAGACCGCTGAGTCGGTCTGGACTCCGATCTTGGACGTCGCGCGCCTGCGCCGGTCATCGCTGGTCGATGTCGGCCTCACGCTGGCGCAGAGTTCCCCGGCAACCGGTCATGTCGCTCCCGTCCCGGTCGGCGGCCTGATCCAGCACTGACCCCGGCCGATACGACCACCTGCTCGCACCCGCCCAGGGCTCGGGGCGAAGCTGTCACGTGCCGGAGTTCGAAGCCGCCGATTGCCGTGTGGTGGCACCGTCGTACTTCTACCGTGGCGGGGTGGAGGTGGGACGCCATGGTGTCCTTGCCGGGCAAGGCCCACCACGACCGGTATCAAGACGATCACAGCCGGAGCAAGCCCACTTCGGCCTGCACAAAAAGTGCACAGCGCACCGCACGACGAGACCTGCTGATGCGCCGCCGCCAGCAGATGATGCCGGGCCCGCGCCCCGGTGCCTGCCCGCTCCCCGACGACGTATCGGGGTGGAATTCGGGACGAGCCGGGGGCATCACCGATGAGCAGCGCGCGGTGCGGCGGTGAAGGTTGCTCCAGCGCGCAAGCCGCGCCGATCCGTCCCGATGCGTTTCAGGGAGCCACCGATGACCCCGCGTTCTCGCGCCGTCCGCCGTCTGGTCACCACCGGCGTAGCACTGGCTGCACTCGTCACCGCTCCGGCGGCCACGGCCGTGCCCAGCCCGTTTGCCCCGCATGCCGCTCCCGGCACCCGTGGCCCGGCCGCCGTGAGGGCGCTGCTGGCCGCCCTGCCCGACCAGGTGACGGACGCGGCCCTGGTGCGGGTGGCCGGCCGGGGCCTGCGGCCTGCGTATACCGGGAAGGCCGGGCGGGTGGCGGCGGACCGGCGTTTCCCGGTGGGCAGCGTGACCAAAATCTTCACCGACGCCGTGGTGCTCCGGCTGGTCGCCGAAGACCGGATCGGCATCGACGAGCCCGTCCGCCCCCGTCTGCCCGAGGTGATTCCGGCCGCCTACGCGGGCGTGACGGTGCGCCAGCTCCTGGACCACACCAGCGACCTGCCCCGCCCGGCCCGGGTGCCGCTGGACCCGTACGCGGTGGTGGCCGCCTCCTTCGCGGCGGACGCGGCGGCGCACCCCGGCCGTGTCCCGGCCCCCGGAACCGTCCAGCAGTACAACGGGCTGAACAGCTTCGTGGCCGGACTGCTGGTGGAGCAGATCACCGGCCGCCCCTTCGCCCGCGAACTCGACCGGCGGATCCTGCGCCCGCTGGGCCTGCGCCGCACCGGGCTCTCCGAAGATCCAGAGATCGCATGGGCCTGGTCGGAGGGCGGGCTGGTCTCCACTCCGGCCGACCTCGACACGTTCCTCAGATCGCTGCTGGAGGGCAGGCTCCTGCCGCCGGCCGGGCAGCGGCACCTCTTCGAAGTGCCCGCGGTGCCCGGCGCGTCCGAGAACACCAGCTGCCCCACGTCCGCGGCCTGCTTCAGCGCCGGCGGGCTGATGAGGATCGACCTGGACGGAGTCGAGGTGTGGGGCAAAACCGGCTTCAGCGGCGGCTGGACCAGCGGCATCTTCGCGAGCGCGGGCCGGCACCGCCGGGCGGTCCACCTACTGCGGCCCGGCACCGGGGCCACCCCCGCACAGCAGCGGGCCCGCGTCGAGGCAGTGGTCAAGGCGGCCCTGCTCGGGTGAGCCGTACGCCGTTGTCCGGGGACCAGGCCCTGTAGGCGATCAAGCCGCACGACAGCGGTCCCACCCACAAACACCCACTGACCAGCCCCGTAACACCCACCCATGGACCAGCGCGACTGACTCTCACCACCACCGACACCAACCCGGCAGATCGCACCAGTGACGCTGCCTCGGCACTCGAAGCAGTTACCGAACGCGGAACCAGCCGTGGACGGCGGCGAGGTCGTCGTGCTGGTCGCCGCGCGTCGTACCGGTCTCCCCGCAGCCTGGTCGTTCGCAGGTGCAGCGAGACCAGGCGCCCCACCCCGAGACGCATCGCCGCGTCGTGGACGGAGAAGTCACCCTGGTCGATGTCCGCGAGGACGAGGAATGGGCAGCGCGTCACCCAGCCGGCGCCGTCCACGCCGCGCTCGGCACGTTGCCGGCCTCGCTGCCCGGACTGCCCGACGGACCGCTGGCCTTCCCATGCCGCACGGGCGCGCGCAGCGTGCGGGTCAGCTCGCAGGCGATCCGCGCGGGCCGGTTCCCCGTCCACAACGTGGCGGGGCCCCGAGGCATGGGTGACCGGCAGGGCTGCCGGTCACCCTCTCCGGCCGCGAGGACGCGCTGGACAACGGCGACCATGCCGGAACCGCCCGCTGAGCTGAAGGGGGCGTCTGGTTGGGCCAATGGCTTAAACGGGCCCGCCCAGAAGCGCCCCACGCAACGTCGGCCGAGGTCGGCTGGCAGCAGCGAGTTGACGGTTCACGTGCGGGTGGTGAGTCGCGCGAGTGCCGCGTCGTATCGTGCCTGGAGCCCCGCGTCGGCCGATACGCGCAGCAGGGCGGCGAGCGCCCGTACCGCGCCGTCGTCGTAGCCGGCGGACTCCGCTTCCCGGGCCGCCAGGTCGAGGTGGCTGATGCCCTCGGTTTCGTTCCCGAGCCCCAGCAGCGCCTCTCCTTTGACCATGAGCAGCAGTGTCCGGGGGATGTCGGTGGTGCCCGGCCGGTCGTGGAGGGCCAGGGCCTGGGTCGCGGTGTCGAGGGCCTGGCGCCATTTGCCGGCGTCGGCCCGGTGGCGGGCGAGGTGCTGCAGGGCCAGTTTCTCGATGGTCCGGTCGCCGGCCTGGCGCGCCAGTTCCACCGCCCGCTCGCAGTCTTGCGCGGCCTCGTCCAGGCTGCCGAGTGCCGCTTGTGCCATGGCCAGGACGATCAGGGCGTTCGCCTCGGCCACCGCATCCCCTGCCCGGGAGGCGAGTGCGCGGGCGGCTTCCAGGTGGGTGAGCGCCTCGGGGATGCGTTCTTCCTCGATCAGGATCCAGCCGAGGACGTTGAGTATCCGTGACTCGCCGTGGTGGTCGGCGTCGGCCCGGGCCGCTTCGAGCGCGGTCTCAAGGAGCGGGGCCCAGCCGTCGCGCACGCGCCAGACGATCAGCGGCCACAGCGTCAGGGCGATCCGCCAGGTCCTGCCGTGCAGTGCGGCGGCGTGCGCCGCGGCCACCGCCAGTGTGAGGTCGTCCCGCTCGGCCGCGTACCAGGCCACGGCGGCGGACCGGTCGCCGAACTCCCGCACGGCGGCGGGCGGCAGAAAGTCCGCCGGCAGCGCGAAGCACTCCTCGTTGCCGGGCTCGGCGGCGGCCACCGCCGCCAGGCCCGTGGCGATGTAGTGGTCGAGCACGCGTTTGAGCGCATCGGGCCCGGCGTCCAGGCTGCGTGCGTAGAGCCGCACGAGATCGTGCATCGTCCAGCGGCCGGGCGCCGTCTCCGTGACGAGGTGCGCGACGGCCAGCCGCTCCAGAGCGGCCTCGGCGGCTGCTGGGCCGGTGTGCGCCAGGGCCGCGGCGGCATACCGGTCGACGTGCGTGCCGGGGTGGCGGCCGAGATGGGCGAACAGGCGGGCGACGTGCCCCGGGAGCTGTTGCAGCGTCACACGCAGCGCCGCTCGCACGCCGGTGTCCTCCACGTCCAGCAGGCTCAGCCGACGCGTCTCGTCGGACAGTTCGGCGGCCATCGCGCCCATCGGCCAGGTGGGCCGTTGTGCCAGCCGGGCGGCCGCCACCCGTAGTGCCAGGGGCAGCCCGCCGCACAGCTCGGCCACCCGTCGTGCGGCCGCCGGCTCTGCGTGTACCCGTTCGGCGCCCAGTACCCCGGCCAGGAGCATCGTGGCGTCCTCTGGCCCGAGCACGTCCACGGCGACGGGCCGGGCGGCGTCGCTGACGATCAGCCCCGGAAGCCGGTGTCTGCTGGTGACGACGGTGACGCAGCGGCGCCCGCCGGGCAGGAGCGGCCTGACCTGCTCCGAGTCGCGCGCATTGTCGAGCAGCACGAGGAGCCGGCGCTCGGCGGCCAGCGACCGGAACAGTGCGGCCGCGCCGTTGACCGACTCCGGTATCCGGCCGTGCGCCACACCGAGCGCCAGCAGGAACTCGCGCAGCACCTCCAGGACAGCGGGCTCGCCCGTGTCGCCGAAGCCGCGCAGGTCGGCATGGAGCCGCCCGTCGGGGAACCCGGCACGGCTGAGGTGGGCCCAGTGCAGCACGAGCGCCGTCTTGCCCACCCCGGCCGGCCCGATGACCAGACAGACGGGCGACTCGCCCGCAGCGGCCCGGGACACAGCGGCGAACTCCGCCGCCCGCCCGTGAAAGCCGCGCGGCGCGCGCGGCAGCAGATCAGGCACATCCGCGGGCGCCACGGCCTTGGGGCCGGCGGCAGGCGGCAGTACCTCCGCCGCGGGGGCCCGGCGGGGCCGGCCCAGGCTCGCCAGGCGCTCCAGTTCCCTCGCGTCCGGCGGGCTCAGGCGCAGGGCCGTGGCCAGGGCCTGCACGGTCCGGCGCTGCGGCCCCCGCGAGCGTCCGCGCTCCATGTACGACAGGGCCCGCACACTGATCCCCGCCGCCTGCGCCAGCTCCTCCTGGGTGAGCCCGGCGCTCCCGCGCAGGCTGTGCAGGAGCGCGCCGAAGTCGCCGTCGGCCGGTGTACCGGTACCCATGCTCAAAAGTCCTCACAACGCCAGGGTCCACCGGACCCGCAACCTCACCCGCAAAAGTATGCAGCAACCTACTTTTGCGGGTGGAATTTCCTGTTGCGTCTGGTTGGCGTCGGGTTGGCGCGCGGACGAGGACCGGAACACCGGCGCTTGCGAAGCCGCCACGTTCCTCTTCGCGAGGCCCGCCTCAGCCGCCCTCCAGGCCACCTGCACCCTGGTGACCGTGGCCACCACGCCCGCCCACGCCGAGACCACCGAGCAATACCTCAGGCTCAACTGACGCCTGGAGGACTTGAGCGAGATTTACGATGAGGATGCGGGCCGGGACCGCGAATATCGGTGCCGCGATCTCATCTGTGACGCCTGCCCATGCAAATGCTGCGCTGTACCGGACACCGTCCTGCTGCAACCATCGCCAGGACCACGAGCAGCTCCGTCACCGCAAGCCCTCGCCTCACACGCACCTCGCTCACCGGCGGCCGGGGGAACGGGCTGTGTGCCACACAGGAACAGCCGGCATCGGAGGTCCACAGGACGGTTTCGTGCAGGGCACGACGGTCGCCGGACATCGCGTAGCGGCGGGCTGTGCGGCCGTGCTCGAAGGGCTTGCCGGTCTCCTCGCACAGCAGCGCCAAAACATCGGACGCGTCGGTGTCGGACAGGTAGGCCGGCGCGACCTGGAGCATCAGCTCTCCGATCGCGTACGAGCCGGCGGCGAGGTCGTCGACGACGCGGCGCAGCGCGGCAACCATGGGATCCGCCGACGGCTCGGCAGGCGCTCAAGGCGGGGCGATGCAGACGTCGCGGACGGCCTGGCGGACCACCACGCGCACCGTCGGCTCATCGAAGGCATCGAGGCCGTTGTGGGTGAGCGCGGCGAGTCGGCGGACGTCATCCGCGATGTCGTCGGTACGGCTGGAGGCGGCGATCAGGGCGCGCTGGAACAGCGCGGCGTCGGTGTCTCGCGTGCGAGACGTCTTGGTTTCGACCGGTTCTTCGAGCGCCTGGCCGATGCTGGCGATGCCGCTGCCGAGGTGCGGCAGGGCAAGTGGTGGGGCGGTCCTGATCTGCGGATGCTCTGCACCACACCGAAGCCGCCCACGCCTGGCCGTTGTGGGCTTTGTGAAGGTCGCGGTCGAAGGCCGGTGGTCTGCCGCCGCCCGGCCACGCCGCACGCGGTTGGCTTTGGGTGCGGCTCTTCTGTAAGGAGCTTTGACCTGTGTGGTTGCTGACCGGGGGTTGGTTGCTCGATCGTCGTGGTGTCGGGGGGCCGAGTTCCGGGGGTGGCGGCGATGGTGTCGTGGCTGGAGGAGATCGAGCGGCGGGAGGCTGCCGCGCGGGAGGAGATCGGGGAACTGCGCGCTCAGCTTGAGGAGTTGACCGGATGCCTCGCCGAGCAGGAGGCGGCGCTGTCCCGTTTGGAGATCACCCGGGAGACTATTCGCGTGGATGCCGCGGTTGTTCGGTCGCAGGCGCGGCGATACGGCCGCTGTCGCAAGATGGCGCAGGGAAGGAATCTCGATTGATCACGGATCCGACGATCATCCGGATTGGCCAGGCCGTGCAGCTCAGCCACAGCGGCGAGCGGGAGGCCGCCCGCCGCCAGTTCGCAGAGATCTGGGACGAGATCGGAGGCGAGCAGGGGGACCCCCTGCAGCGTTGCACGCTCGCGCATGCGATGGCCGATGTGCAGGACGACGTGCACGAGGAGCTGATCTGGGACCAGCGAGCGCTGGTGGCCGCCGACCTGATCACCGATGCGCGAGTCGCGCAGGCCGGGGTGTCGCTTCCGGTGGCCGGACTGTACCCCTCGCTGCACCTGAACTTGAGCGAGTGCTATCGCAAGCTGGGCGATCTCGATCGTGCTCGTGAACACTTCCAGCGCGCGCAGGAAACGATCGGTGCGCTCGGCGATGACGACTACGGGCAGCTGATCAGGAAGGGCCTGGAGCAGGTGGCTGAACGGCTGCGCTGACCTGGCATCGGTGACCGCAGAACCAAACGGGTGGGGCTTTTCTGCGGTGAGATCGTCGGTCAGGGTTGGAGTCCGTCGTTGCGCTGGCCGGGCGGGGGATAGAGGCGTTCGCGTTCCTTTTGGGCGTGGTAGGTCCAGTAGGCCGGGAAGTCGCCGTTGCTGATGACGGCGCGGAGGGTAAGGACGGCTTCGGCTCCGCCGACGCTCCATCGGCTGCCCGTGATGTCGAGGCGGTTGGCGATCAGATGGCGGGCTGCTCATTCGACAATGCCGCTGGCGATCGGCCAGCCCGCGTCGAGGGCCTGGTCGTAGTGGACGAAGGAGGCATTGTTCTCCAGGTAGCGGCAGGCCTTGTCCGCTGCGGCCCGCTGTTCTGGTGACAGGCTCGTGCGGTCGGCCTCGGTGCGAATGGCTGCGGGGGCGTCACCAGCCAGGGTCCGGGCGGCTTTGGTGCCGACCCATTCTTCGGCGGCGGGATCGGTGGCGGTGTGGAAACACCGCGCGGCCGCCCATAACGCCTCCAGCACGTGCCCGATGTCGAGGACGATATGGATCGTGATGCTCCGGCGGGCGGCTTCCGCCTGGATCAGTTCCAGCTGGTGGGCGGCGCCGTCGACCAGGACCACCCAGCAGCGGTGGCGCTGCGGGGCACGGGCCTCGGCCTGGTCGAACGCGGCGGCGATGACCTGCTCGGCGTCGTCCCTGACCGAGGCGGTGAGCCACTTCTGCCGGGCCTTGGGGGCCCTTGCGCGCGGTGGGCGGCGGACGGTGCGGCCTCCGGGTGGGGCGATGATGTCGTGCGGACGGCGCGGGGCCGGGTCGGCGTCGTGGACGACCGCCAGGGTGGCCATCCTCTTGCGGCAGGTCTTCTCCCCGGCGGACAGGCGGGTGCGGAAGGCGCACCGGGCTCGCTCGACGGCCTTGCGGGTCGCTTCGCGCAGATCGCCCGGGCGCATCACGACCCCTTTGCCGTCGATGCCGAGGACCAGCAGTGTCTTCTTCCCGGCCAGGCCGGGGGCGCGCTGCGCGTAGAAGGCGCAGACGTCCGCCGCACTCGCCCGCACGAGGTGTTCCACCTGGCGCTTGCCGACCGCCCGGTGGCCGCAGCGGCGGTCGATCGCCTCCAGCGCACTGTCGTAGGAGCCGCGGGCGGCTTCCAGAACCGCCAGACGCCGAAGGCCCAGGCTGTGCCGCTCACGCGGCAGGCCGAGAGGGGCATCGGCCGGATGGAGGTTGGGCAGGCCAGGAGAGCGCAGCGCGCACCGGAAGACGGTCACCGTCCCGACCACGGTGGCCAGTTGGCGCCGGTGCCCCTTCACCGGACGGGTGCGGCCGCCGGCCCCAGCGGCCCTCGCGTGAGTGTCCAAGGCGGACAGCCGGACTTCCTCCCGGCTGGCACGCAGATCGAAGTGGCCCTGCGGGAGCAGACGGCCCAGTTCCCTGGCCCCTTCTTCGACGCTCTCCTCCACCCGCTCGTGCGACAGGCGCAGTGTCTCGGGGCTGGAGAGGTCGCAGACGAGGGAAGTGAGGAAAGAAACGGCTCGGTCAAAGGGGTCAGCCGTCGAGGCGGCCGCAAACACTCCAGTCATCGGGCTCTCGCTTTTCGGGCGTGGAATCGGTTGGCACCTTCGACGCCAGGCACGAGAGCCCGACCCCACACCGGCGCGAGGGCGCGAGGCCGGTGGCCGTCCTTGCCCCGGCGCATCCGCCTCCACCGGAGCCAGGCCCCGCGCGGCAAAGAGCCCTGATTGCGCCTCCGTCAGCCAGCCCCGCTCAACCAGCCGTTTCAGCTTCGGCCGGAAACCCTCCACCTTGGCCTTGTCCGTCGACAACCCCAGCGCGGCGCAGATGTGATGCGCCCGCATCGGATGCACCGCGTCTTCGAGGATCTTGAGAATGTCCTGGTAGGAACGCGGCAGCACCCCAACCGCCAACTCCGCCGACCACTGCGGTACCAGCCGCACTCCGACCGGCGACCCCACCCCGAACCGGCTCTCCTCTTCCTTCGCCGGCTGCCCCGACGCTTCCGCCACTCCGGCGTCCCCCAGCTCGATCCCGGGCCCCGTGACTGCCTCACCACCGGACAGGATCTCCGTCATCGTCTCCCGGGTGATCTCCAAACGGGACAGCGCCGCCTCCTGCTCGGCGAGGCATTCGGTCAACTCCTCAAGCTGAGCGCGCAGTTCCCCGATCTCCTCCCGCCGCTCGATCTCCTCCAGCCACGACACCATCGCCGCCACCCCCGGAACCCCGGCACCGGCCGGGCCGCGGCTACCATCCGGCGGGGCTCGGCATCGATGATGACCTGCACGTTCGCCGAGAACCGGTAGTTGCGCGAGGACGCACCGATCTTTCGGTCACGGACCGGGACGAGGGTGCCGTCCACGATTCACAACCGGTCGGCGACCTCGGCGGAGGTCCGGCACGGCTCCAGCGCGAGCAGCGGGCCGAGCCGCTGGATCACCCCGCACACGGTCGCCGGCGAAATCCCGAACAGCGGGGCGAGCTGCCGCATGGTCAGATTCGTGCGGTAGTACACGGCCACCAGCAGCACCCGCTCGGCCAGCGGCAGCCGCCACGGACGGCCCCATCCGCAGCCCTCGCCACCGCGTTCCCGGACCGCTCTCAGCAGCCGGCCGAACTGATCCACCCGCAGCCCGGTAAACGTCTCCACCCACACCCGCTCAGCCCGCAACACCCCCGCCATACGACAGAGATGCCCAGTTCACAGCCTTCTGCAACACCCTTTACGAGCAGTCCGACACCACGACCACGCTCACCGCGCTCTTCTCGCCCCGCTCACTCTTCGCGGCCGGATTCCCGGACAACCAGCGGCAATTCCTGAACGGGCTCGGCCGAGGCACCGGCGGCACTTCCTGACAGCCCTTCGACGAAGGCCACACCGCCCCGGTCGCCGACGCGAGGCACGCCCTGCCTGACACGGCTGACGGGGAGACCGTCGCTGTGACGATGCCTGGGATTCTGACTCGCTGCGGGAATTTTCAGCAGCGTGGGACCAGGAGTACGCGTCTTCAAACCGTTCCGCGTCGCCGTCGGGGAGCGCACGGGATCACATCGCAACATGACCATCGGAAAACCCGCCCCCAGCGCACTACACACCGCCGTGAGCGAATCATTGTGATGATGCTCTCGCCGCTTTTACGGTTACGTCGCGGCCACAACCGCTCGCGGGAGCGAAGGCGCAAATGCTTCCGCATTTCGTCGGCCAGGCCCCGTGATTCCCGTCATCCCCCAAGGGAAAAGGAGTGCGACCATGACGTACGAGCGTCCCACACTGACCAAGGCCGGCGGCTTCCGGAAGGTGACGGGCGTCAAGAACACCGGCCCCAAGGATGTTCTCGGCGGCAAGCAGCTCCTCTGACGCGACCGGTGCGGGACGCTGAACGCACCCGCACCCGCACCCTGCCCGGTCCGGGCCGGCCCCGCGCCGGCCCGGTCTGCGGTCGGCCGAGCCCGTCCGCCGGCGCGCCCCGCCCCTTCCGACGTCCGGAGCCCCACCGACCGAAGGCCGTAGCTGTGGAAGAGACCCTGTCCCTGTCGGCCCTGCCCAAATGGTTCGTCGTCCTGCCCGACACCGACGCGGCCACGGCGGTCGCCGCGAAGGCACTTCGCTACGCGTCGCACAGCCTGCGTCATGCGTCCGGCAGACCCTGGCTGGTGGGCCGGTGGGCGGCGGAGACGGCCGTCGTCGGAGTGCACGGCGAGACCCGCGTCGCCGTGATCGGGGAACACGCCGTCACCCTCCGGGAAGCCCGGCGCGCCGCCGCAGCGGTGGCCACCACGGCCTCGTTGACGGCGCTGGACCGGCACAGCACCACGTGGGCCGGCAGCTTCCACCTCATGGCCAGCTCGGGCGGCCGGGTCCGGGTGCAGGGCGGCGTCGTCGACCTGCGGCGGGTGTTCCACACCGAGGCCCCCTCCCCCACGTCCGGCCGGGTGAGCATCGCCTCCGACCGGGCCGACGTGCTGGCCGAGTTGGTCGGTGCGGCGCTGGACGAACGCCGGCTCGCCCTGGAGCTGCTCACCCTGGGCGTGCCCCACCCCTTGTCCGGATCACCGCAGTGGCGGGGGGTCCACGTCCAGCCCGGTGGTCACCACCTGACTCTCGGCATCGACGGACGGGCCCGGTCGGCCCGGTGGTGGTCACCGCCCGCCCCCGACGTCTCCCTGGCGGAGGGAGCCATGCGCCTGCGCGAGGTGCTGACCGCCGCCGTCGCGGTGCGCGTGCAAGGACGCGACCTGGTGACGGCGGACCTGGGCGGGTTGGATTCGACCGCCGTGTGCTGCGCCGCGGCGGGCGGGGACGCGCAGGTCGTCGCGTACACCGCGGCCCTCCACGACGAACTCGGTGACGACGTGCACTGGGCGCGGCGGACCGTCCAGGCCCTGGGGTCCGTCGAGCATCACGTCGTACCCGCCCAGGACACGGCCCTGACCTTCGACGGTATCGACACGCTCCGGGACATCCTTGATACGCCCAGCATGCTCACGGTCGACCGTAACCGCCGCATGCACCTCGTGGCCCTGGCCGCCGCACGGGGCTCCGGCCTGCACCTGACCGGGCTGGGAGGCGACGAACTCCTGGCCGGTACGCCCGCCCGGCTGCACGACCTGACAACCACCCACCCGCTTGTCGCCCTACGGGACGTGCGCGGGTACGCCGCCAAGTACCAGTGGCCCCGGCGCAAGGTGCTGCGCCAACTCGCGGACCGCCGCTCCTACCGGTCCTGGCTCGCCCGGGTCGCCCGGGACCTGACCGAGCCGGCGGCCGCCGCGGACGAGCCGCTGCTCGACTGGTCCGTACCTCCCCGCATGCCGCCCTGGGCCACGCCCGAGGCCGTCGCGGCGGCGCGCGAGCTGCTGACTGGCTGCCTGCCGGACGCCGAGCCACGGGGCAGGGGACACGGCGAACACCGGGAGCTGGCCGCCATGGACGGGATTTCCCAGTGGACCCGGCACATCGGGCAGATGGCCGCGCCCCTGGGGGTCACCGTGGCCGCCCCGTACTACGACGACCGCGTCATCGAAGCGTGCCTCGCGGTCCGGACACCGGACCGGATCTCCCCGTGGCGCTACAAACCCCTGATCGTCGAGGCCACGCGCGGCATCGTGCCCGAATCCGTCCGCACCCGCGACACCAAGGCCAACGCCACGTTCGAGGAAGAGACCGGGCTGCGGCGCCACCGCGCCCGGCTGCTGGCGCTCTGCGAGGAATCCCGGCTGGGGCGGCTCGGCCTGGTCGACGTGGGCGCCCTGCGGGAATGGTGCCGCCGCTCGCTGTCCGCGGAGACGGAGAGCTATCTGCTGCACCCGACCGTGGCCTGCGAGGTGTGGCTGCGCTCCCGCGAGATGGCGCCGGCACCGCCCGGCCGCTGACCGAAGGGAAAGGTGAAGGCGATGTACGCGCTGAAGCCCGGTGTTCTGCTGACCGAGACCGAATACGGCATGGCGCTGCTCGACCAGAAGAGCGCCGAGTACTGGACCCTCAACCCCACAGCGGCCGTCGTCCTCCAGACGCTGCTGGACGGTCACGGCGCCGGCCAGGCGGTGCAGGCGCTGACCGGGCGTTACGAGGACGTCGACACCGATCTGGCCGCCCAGGACGTCACTCGCATCATCGACGACCTGCGCTCCGCGGGCCTCATCACACCGTAATCGCCGCGCCGGGCGCGCACCCGGCCCAGGGAAGAGGTACGCAATGTCGGCACCGGAAGCGGTCCCCTACCGCCCGCGCTCCATTCCCCTGACCCGCCGCTTCACGGCCCGAGTAGCGGTGGGCTGCGCCCACGTACTGGCCACCCTGCCGCCCGGCCGCATCCGCGCCGTCCTGAGCCGGCTGCGGCGCGGGGCGCGGCCCGCCACGCTCGCCGAGGCGGCACGTGCCCGGCAGACGGTGCTCGCCGTGAGCCTGGCCGCCGGAGGCGGCAAAGGATGCCTGCCCCGATCCCTGGCCACGGTGCTGCTGTGCCGTTTGCACGGGCAGTGGCCCGTCTGGTGCGTGGGAGTCCGCGCGCGCCCTCCGTTCGCCGCGCACGCATGGGTGGAGGCCGAGGGCGAACTCGTCGGTGAGAACGTACCGGCTTCCTACTTCCAGCGCTTCTTCGCCGTGGAGTGAGGCCGTGACCTCAGCACCCCCCGTCGAGACGCGCCGCACCGGCGGACAGGCGCGCCCACCGGAACGACCGGACGGCCTCCCCGGCCCCGGCCCCGCGTGGTCCGGCCTCCGGGCTCTCGCCGGCCACCTCCGACCGCAACGCGGGCGCATGCTCGCCGGTGTCGGGCTCGGTCTGCTGGGCAGCCTCCTGGGGCTGGCCCAGCCGATGGCGGCCAAACAGGTGATGGACACCATCGGCCAAGGGCGGCCGGCGGCCGGCCCCGTGGTGATCCTCAGCACGCTGGTCACGGTCGGCGGACTTCTCGCGGGCCTCGGCCACTACGTGCTCGACTGCTCCGCCGAGTCCATCGTCTGCACCGCCCGCCGCCGACTGACCCACCTTCTTCCGCGCCTGCGCGTGCCGGTACTCGAAAACACCGAGCCGGGAGACCTGATCGCCCGTGTCACCTCCGACACCGCGTTGCTGCGGCGCGCCACCCCCCAGGCCGTGTCGGCCGCGGTCACCGGCACTCTGATCACCGCGGCGACCGTCGTGCTGATGGGGGTGCTGGACGCCGTCTTGCTCGGCGTCACCCTCATCGTGATCGCGTTCGTCGGCCTCGTCGTCCTCGTGGTGTCCCCGCGCATCGGCCGGGCCACCCGGCACACGCAGGAAGCCGTCGGCCGGCTGGGGGCCGGGCTCGAACGGACCCTGGGTGCCCTGCGCACCGTAAAGGCGGCGGGTGCCGAACATCGGGAGACCGCCGCGCTGCACCGTGCGGCCGAGTACGCCCGCCGCACGGGCGTGCGCGCCGCCGCGTGGGAGGCGGTCTCCGCCACCTTGTCGGCCGTCGTCCTCCAGGTCTGTTTCCTGGTCGTCCTCGGAGTGGGCGGCGCGCGCGTCGCCTCCGGCGCCATCGGCGTCTCCACGCTCGTCGCTTTCCTCCTCTACCTCTTCGCCCTCACCCCCCGGATCGGCCAACTGGTCGAAGGGGTGGGCCAGCTGCAGATCGGGGCGGCCGCCGCGGTGCGCATCCGGGAAGCCGAGACGCTGGAGGCCGAGGAAGCAGGGCCTGCGGAAGCAGGGTCCGCGCAGCCGGAGGGTGCGGAACGACGCGGCGACGAGGCGGCCGCGGCTATGCGGCGGTCCCCGGCCCCGCATGCCCGGCGCGCACGCCCCGCCGCCGTGGCCTTCGAGCACGTGCGCTTCACGTACCGGCCAGGTCTCCCGCCGGCCCACCAGCACGTCTCCTTCGCCGTCCCCGCCGGAGGCATGACTGCGCTCGTCGGGCCGTCCGGCGCGGGCAAGACCACCGTTCTCGCCCTCATCGAGCGTTTCTACGAGCCGGACGCCGGCCGCGTGCTGCTGGACGGCAGGGACGTGCGCCAGTGGCCCCTCGGTGAACTCCGCGCCGCCATCGGCTACGTCGAACAGGACATGCCCGTACTCGCCGGCACCCTGCGCGACAACCTGACGCTGGGCGCAGCCGACGTCACCGACGAACAGGTCGCCCGGGTGCTGCGCCTGGCCCGGCTCGCCACCGTGACGGACCGCCTGCCGCACGGTCTGGACACCCAAGTCGGCCACCGCGGCAGCCGGCTCTCCGGCGGTGAACGGCAACGGGTGGCGATCGCCCGGGCCCTGCTCCGCCGACCCCGGCTGCTCCTGCTGGACGAGGCCACCTCTCAACTCGACGCGTCCAACGAGGCGGCCCTGCGCGACACTGTCACGGACATCGCGCGCCGCACCACCGTCCTGGTCGTCGCGCACCGCCTGTCCACCGTGACCACCGCCGACCGCATCCTGGTCATGGAAGCCGGGCGGGTACGGGCGCTGGGAACCCACACCGAACTGCTGGCACGTGACTCCCTGTACGCCGAATTGGCAAGCACCCAACTGATCGGCCCCGGGCGAAGGCACGGCCCCTCGGCCCCGGGACCGGAATGCTGACCTCTTCCCGCAGACAGCACGCCGCCGGTCGCACAGGCTGCGGCGGACGCCTCTGGTACTCCAGTGGGACTTCATCATTCCCGCTGGTCAGGAGCGGTCTTTCGAACCTAGCGGGTGACGCCGGGAATACTGGCGCGTCGAGTCGAGGATCAGACGGGCAAGCGATCGCGGGGACTGGACGGCAGTGCGCGCGCTTCGGCAGCAACTGCGACGCGTCCCCAGCGCGGATCCCGACGATTCGGACTACCGACGGCTGCGGTATATCCGGTATGCCGACGACTGACTGCTCGGTTTTGCCGGGCCGAAGCGAGAATCCCTGGAGATCAAGGAACGGATGAAGGAGTTCCTGCGTGAGGATCTCAGGCTGGAACTCTCTGATTCCAAGACTCTGATCACGCACGCCGTCAGCCAGGCGGCGCGCTTCCTCGGATACGAACTCCGAGCCCAGCTTGCCGACACGAAAATCACTCGCGGGCGTCGAGCAGTCAATGGCTGCATCGGCCTATACGTGCCACGGGACGTGATCCGGAAACACCGTGGACTCGTCCAGTACTATCTTCTGGCCCAAGACGTGGGCGGTCTGGACCTTCTGCACTGGTTCATGGAGACATCCATGCTCAAGACTCCGGCCAGGAAGCATCGGTCCACCGTCTCCAGGACGGCTCGCCGACACAGGGCTGCACGTCCCCGCCGCCCATCGCAGCGCGGAGCATCCGCGGTGTCGCGCGCCGCGGGGCTGAACAGCCGGCTCCGATGAATTCCGCCCCCACCCAGGAACGGAGTCCCAGCCTGGCCCGTATTCCTCCCCTCCGTACGCCGACCGTGCGCCCCCAGGCAATCCCGCGCGCCGGTCAACTGCCCTACAGGCAAGGCACTTTGACGTCTACAGTCGATCACACTCCCAAGCCCTTGGGAGGAGCGATGCTGTGACCCGTCTGGGGCATACGGCGCACGAAGGAGTCCAGCTCATGAATGCGTGGAAAAAGGTCGTCCCGGGAATGGCGTTGGCAAGCGCCCTGGTGATCGCGGGAGCCGGAACTGCCGCTGCCGCACCGGCCACCGGGAACGCGGAAAGCGCCAAACGGCCGAGCGCGGTCTATCACTTCAACCAGCTCAACGGATACGGAGCCAGGGGCTGGGTCAAGGACAACGCCAATGACGGATGGTGCGTCCAGGTCATGATTCGCTGGTACAAGAACGGCCAGCTGCGCGACACCGACGTGTCCGCGAGGGTGTGCGGGCGGGGCCGGTGGACCGGCTTCTCCATGGCGCCCGGCGACCGGTACCACTTCAAGGCGAGCGCCTGGCGGGTATACCTCCGCTATACCAGGTAGCTCCCGGCCCCGCCGCACGGCGCCGCAACGGCTCGTCGGTCCGTTGGGGCGCCGAGGGGTTGCGTCACCGTCGGCCCGTCAGAAAGCATGTACGGACCGCCGACATGAGCAGACGGCGGATGTACTTTTCTGATCGACCCAGGGGAAATGTGCGTAAGAAGACCATCCTGCTGGCCACTGCCGCCTTCGCAGCCTCTAGCCTGATCACCGCTCCTGCCGCCTCCGCCACCCCGCGGGGCTGCGGCGACATGGCCAACGGCCAGCTCTGCGTCAACCAGCCGCCCGGTAACCACTACGGCGGGTACTACACGACCGAATACGTCAAGCACCACGGCAAGCCCGTCAAGGTCAAACTCGGCTATCGGGCCAAGTCCGCGAGCGGTCAGGACCACGGGATCGTCTGGGACTCGAAGTGGCTTACGGCGAAGGACGGAAAAGTCGTCCAGAAGAAGCGGTACCTCACCATGGACCGCGGTTGGTGTATCCGCGGCTATATGAAGTCCGGTGGCAAGACCTACGAGACCAAGTACCTCTGCTGGAAGCCGTAGTGAGCCGGGGCCGATGCCCGCGCTCCTGAGGCGAAGGCGGTCGGCTTCGGGACGGCAATGAAAGCCTGCGTGGAAGCCGCGCCGTCCTGCCTCTACGGGCCCGAACCCCGGAGAACGCACGGGGCCTGGCATCGCCGGGCCCTGTGGCGGGCCCGAGCCCGCTGCCTCTTCCCGGCGGCCTCCCGGCACCGGACCTGGACGCGGGCACGAGCACATCCCGACCTCGGCTCAGACTGAGGGTGGGCAGCCGTCAGGTGGTGACGACGAGCTTCCCCCGGGGGTGGCCCTGCCTGAGGTGGTGGATGGCCGCGGGCGCCTCGGCGAGGCGGTAGGTGCGGTCGATGACCGGGGCGATCTGGCCCTTCTCTGTGAGGCCCTGCAGGGTCAGGAGGTCCTCGCGGCGGGCGTGGGAGACGAGATTGCGCAGGTTCTGGGCGATGAGGGGAGAGAGCAGGACGGCCCGGAGGCCACGGCTCATACCGCCGAGGAAGCCGCTGCCGCCCTCGCCGCCGACGATGACGAGGGTGCCGCGTGGTGTGAGGGCCCGGCGGAGTACCGGCAGCGGCCGTAGTCCCGCGTTGTCGACGATGACGTCATAGCGGTGCGGGCTGTCGGTGATGTCCTCGCGCGTGTAGTCGATGACGTGGGTGGCGCCCAGGGACCGGACGTGGTCCGCGCCGGCGGGTCCGCAGACGCCGGTGACCTCGGCGCCGTACAGCGTGGCGAGCTGGACGGCGTACGTACCCACGCCGCCGGACGCGCCGATGACGAGAACCCGCTGACCGGGCTGGGGACGGGACTTGCCGCTGAGGGCCTGGAGGGCCGTCATGCCGGAGACGGGCAGGGCGGCGGCCTGCTCGAACGTGAGGTTGGCGGGCTTGAGCACAATCCTGTCGGCCTTGGCACGCGCGTACTCGGCAAAGGAGCCCTCGCAGTTGCCGAACACCTCGTCCCCCCGTTTGAAGTCGGTCACCTTCGCCCCGACCGCCTCGACGCGCCCCGCCCCGTCCCAGCCTCGGACGGGGTTCCTGGGCCTGCGAAGTCCGAGGGCGACCCGGACCACGTACGGCTTGCCTGCCATCAGGTGCCACACTTCGGGCCCCACACCGGCGGCACGTACCTCGACGAGCACCTCGTCGGCGCGCGGTACGGGGCGATCGATGTCACGAAGGTCCAGAAGATCCTCCGAGCCGTACGCATCCTGAACAATCGCCTTCATAGCCGTAGCCCCCTTTGTGGTTTCCGACACCGAACAACCCGGGTTGCTCCGAGCATCCCGACGGGTCAGCCATCTGGCCAGATTCCTGAGGACGGTCTCGGGGCCGGGCGCGGTGAAGTTTCCTACGGCGGACGCCCTACGGGACAACGCCCCGTCGGTCCGGCGGGGGCGCCCGTTCCTCGGCCCTCCGGCATTGGGCCGCAGCAGGTCGGCGGCCGTCCGGCCCGTTGCCGCCGGCAGGGCATTCGCATCGGCCGGACCACCGCCGCACACCCCGGACGCGTGGACCTGCGCACCCGCGTCGGGGCCCGGCGCGTCATCGACATGCCGGTGGGCGAACAACTGCCCCGCATCTGCTGAGACGGCGCACGAGGGCTGGGCAGCGCCATACACAACGGTCGCTGGATGCCCTCGGACATCGCGCACCAGCTGCTGCCGGATCCGTCCACGCCCGCTGCCGCCGCGCAGCGGTGGTTCTGGGTATGTCGAGGGCCGTTCGGCCCCAAGCCAGGGGGCAGGTCGAGGTCGCACTCTGACGGAGAAGGGCCCGGTATCCCGGAGTTCCGGCGGCTGTCGAACCCTGGTCCGGGCCCGTCGACCGGCCGCCTTCCGGACAGGAGAGTCCCATGCCACAGGCGCCACCCCGTATCGCAGTGATCGGCGTCGGCAACGCGTTCCGCCACGACGACGGCATCGGGCCGGCCGTCGTACGGCGCCTGCGCGAACGGGCCCTGGACCGCCCGCTGCCGCCGTCGGTCACGCTCGTCGACTGTGACGGGGAGACCGGACGGCTGATGTCCCTGTGGGAGGGCGCCGAGCTGGCCATCGTGATCGACGCCGCCCACGCCCACCCGGGCCACCCCGGCCGCGTCCACCGCTTCGACCACGAAGGCCCCTACGCCCACCGGGCGGCCACCAGTTCGCACGGCCTGGGCCTGGGGGAAGCCATCGAGCTGTCCGACGTACTCGGCCGCCTGCCGGGCAGACTGATCGTCCTCGCCGTCGAAGGCGCGGACACGACCCTGGGCACCGGATTGACGCATGCCGTCGCCGCGGCCGTCGACCGTCTCGCCGAGACCGTCGAGGCGGAAATCACCGCGCACAAGGACGATCGCGCACGGAACGCGAGCCGTCGCGTCGGCGGTGGTTCCCGCCCGGCGGACGGGTGAGTGCCATGGGCGGCGACCGGGAGGTGCGGCACTTCGAGGTGTACGGAACGGTCCAGGGCGTCGGCTTCCGCCCGTTCGTCCAGCGTCTGGCCTCCGGTCTTGATCTGGACGGCTGGGTACGCAACGTCGACGGCCATGTCGTCATCGACGTCGCCGGGACCCCGCGGTCGCTGCACCGCTTCGCTGCCGCCCTGCGGGCCCAGGCACCGCCCCTGTCCGTCGTACGCCGGATCCACACCTCTGCCGACGTCCCCGAACACCCGGTGGCCGGCAGCGGATTCACCGTACGTGCCAGCGCTGACGCCGGTACACGGCCCGCGCCGCGCGAGGTCCCACCGGACGCGGCGACCTGTGACGCCTGCCTGGCCGAGCTGTTCGACCCCCACGACCGCCGCTACCGCTACCCGTTCATCAACTGCACCGACTGCGGCCCGCGCGCCACCGTGATCACCGGGCTTCCGTACGACCGGCCCCGCACGACGATGCGTTCCTTTCCGCTGTGCCCGGCGTGCGCGGCCGAATACCGCGACCCGTCCGACCGGCGCTTCCGCGCCGAACCGCTCGCCTGCCCCGCCTGCGGGCCCCGGCTGTCCTGGCACGCGAACGGGCGGAACGCGACCGGGCCGGCGGCCCTCCAGGCCGCCGAGGAACTGATCGCGAGCGGCGGCATCGTCGCCGTCAAAGGGCTGGGCGGCTACCAGCTCATGTGCGACGCCGAACAGGCCCGGGCCGTCCTGCTCCTGCGCCGGCGCAAGCACCGGCCGCACAAGCCGTTCGCCGTGATGGTCACCGACCTGGCCACGGCGCGCCGCGTCGCCCGGCCGACCCGTACCGAAAGCCGACTGCTCGGCTCACCTGCCCGGCCCGTGGTGCTGGTCGCGGACGGGCCGTCCGGCGGGACGGCCGCCGCGGCCGTCCATCCCGGCACCGGACGCGTCGGCCTCTTCCTGCCCACAACCGGCCTCCACCACCTCCTCCTGCGCGACCTGGGCAGGCCGCTGGTGGTCACCAGCGGCAATCTGTCCGACGAGCCGATCGCGACCACGGACGACGACGCACGCGAACGTCTCGCCGGGATCGCCGACGGCTTCCTCGGCCACGACCGCCCGATCGCCGCCCGTTATGACGATTCCGTGACGCAGGCCGTACGGGGACGCGTCCTGACCATCCGGCGGGCCCGCGGGTACGCGCCCGCACCGCTGCCGCTGCCGGTGGCGGCCCGCACACCGGTCGTGGCGGCCGGCGCACAGACCAAGCACACCGTGACGGTGGCCGATGGCAGCCGTGCCGTGCTGGGCCCGCACACCGGAGACCTGTCCGACGCCCGCACGCTGGACGCCTTCGGGCGCTGCTACGCGGATCTCGTGGCGCTCACCGGCGTGACACCCGGCGCCGTGGCACACGACCTGCACCCCGGCTACCTGTCCACCCGGTGGGCAACGGAACTCTTCCCTCCCGAGCGACGCATCGCGGTCCAGCACCACCATGCCCACATCGCGGCCTGCGCCGCCGAACACCGGCTGCGCGGGCCGTTTCTGGGGATCGCCTACGACGGCCTGGGCTTCGGGGACGACGGCACGCTGTGGGGCGGCGAGGTCCTGGTCGCCGACTACACCGGCTACCGACGCGTCGGCCGGTTCGCCACCGCGCCGCTGCCCGGCGGCGAGGCCGCGGTCCGGCACCCGGCGCGGATGGCCCTCGGCTACCTGCACGGCCTCGAACCGCTCGGTGTGCCGCCACCGTCCCCCGAACTGGCCCGCCCCTTCACCGGCCGGATGGACCCGCACACGGTCGCGACGGTGCGCACCATGGTCCTGCGACGCCTCAACTGCCCCCGCGCCTCCAGCGCCGGCCGTCTCTTCGATGCCGCCGCGGCGCTGCTCGGCCTCGCCGACGACGTCTCCTACGAGGGGCAGGCCGCCGCGGCCCTGGAGAACGCCGCCGGCAGCGCCCGGCGGGCCGCCCTGCCCTGGCGCCTGGTCCGCGCCGACGGCCTGTGGGTCTACGACCCGGCGCCGACCCTGGTCGCGTTGCTCGACCAGCTCGGAGGCGGCACACCCGTACCGCTGCTGGCCGCCGCCTTCCACACGACGATCGCCGAGGTCACGGCCGCCCTCGTCGAACGGGCTGGCGTCGGCGGCGCCCCGCGCACCGTCTGTCTGGCGGGCGGCTGCTTCGTCAACCGCCGCCTGCTGACGGACGTGTCCCGGCTGCTGCGCGCCCAGGGGATGCGGGTGCTGGTCGGCAGTGCCGTGCCCGTCGGGGACGGCGGCATCAGCTACGGCCAGGCAGCGATCGCCGCCGCCCGACTGAAAGGGGGCTGACACCCATGTGCCTGGGCATCCCGGGACGCGTCCTGGAGACGTACGAGAGCACCGGACTGCACATGGCCCGCGTGGACTTCGGCGGAATCCGCCGCGAAGCGTGCCTGGCGTACACGCCGGAGGCCGCCGTCGGCGACTACGTCGTCGTCCACGTCGGCTTCGCCATCACCACCGTCGACGAGACCGAGGCGGCCCGCACGCTCGCCGTACTGCGCGCGATGTCGGACGCCGTGGCGGGCGAACTGGGCGAACCACTGCCCGCCGAGGTTCCTGCCGAGGAGGCGGAACAGCGGGGATGCAAGGATGCGGTCATGGAACAGACAGTGAGTCGGCAGGAAGCGTCGGAGGCGGTCCAGGATCACGGGTGGCGCTATGTGCTGGGTGCCTTGCAAACGTCGGTCACGGTGGGGACATTGGCCCAAGCGGTCAGCTTGGCAGCGGACGCCGCCGCCGTGTGTGGCGACGATGCCGATCGCCATCTCCGGATCGACGTCCGCGCCGATCGGGCCGTCTTCACTTTGCAGTCGTCGGACCGCGCAACGGTTACCGCCCGGGATATCGAACTCGCGCGCCGGATCTCCGCCGCCGCCGACAAGTCCGGGTTTCTGCCGGAGCCCGGGATCGGTGCGGGAGCACCACGGACCGTCCAGATTCTGGAGATCGCGATCGATGCCCTGGACATCGCCGGGATTCGCCCGTTCTGGAAGGCGGTGCTGGGCTATACCGACGAGGCGGGCACCGAAGGACCGGAGGAGCCGCTCGTCGACCCGGTCGGGCAGGGACCGGCCATCTGGTTCCAGCAGATGGACCGCGCGCGCCCGCAGCGCAATCGCCTCCACCTCGACATCAGCGTTCCGCACGACGAGGCCGCCCGACGGATCGAAGCCGCGCTGGCGGCCGGGGGCCGGCTTGTGTCCGCAACCGATGCCCCCGCTTTCTGGGTGCTTGCCGACCTGGAGGGGAACGAAGCCTGCGTCACCACGTGGCAGGGCCGGGACAGCTGAAGCCACGTGCTGGTCCGGCGACTCGCCGAAGGCCGCCGCGAGGACGGTTGCCCCGCCCGTCACGAAACGGCTCGAAGTGACCGCAGCTCCGGCCCGCGCGAGGGCCGGGTCACCACCGATGGCGGCATTGGTCTGGACCTGGAGGCCGTCGGGTCGCCATGCTGTTGACGAGCACACGCCAACCCCTCGGTGTGGAAAGGTGCCCGTCATGCCCCCACAGCCACGACAGCCCGTGGAGCACACCGGCCGGACCGCCGCTGCCTCCGGCCTCGCCCGCCGCTCGCTCATCGGGGTGCTGGGCGCCGGCGTGCTCGGCGCCGCGTCCGGCATCCCCGCGTCCGGCCTCCCGGCTTCCGCCGCGCGCGCCGTGCCCCCGCCCCGACGGCCGGAGCGCGCGGACCTGCGCCCGGTGTTCCTGGGTACGTACGGCAACGGCATCGTCTCCTGCACGTACGACACCACGACCGGCGCGCTGACCCGGCGGGGCGGCTTCCCGGCGGTGACCGACCCGTCCTTCCTCGCGGTCTCCCCCGACGGCAAGGTGCTCTACTCCCTCGACAACGGCGGACGGCAGGGTGCGGTGCGGGCCTTCGCCATCGGCGCCGGCGGCGCGCTCACCCCCCTGGGTCCGGCGCAGTCCACGGGCGGCGCCAACGTCACCCATCTGTCGGTACACCCCACCGGCCGCCATCTGCTCAGCGCCAACTACGGCGCGGGCAGCGTCGCGGCGCACCGGGTCAACGCCGACGGCAGCGTGGGCGCCCGTACCGCACTCGTCCAGCACACCGGCTCCGGACCGGACCCCGGGCGCCAGGAGGGTCCGCACGCGCACCAGATCATCACCGACCCCCGGGGCCGCCACGTCTTCGCCGTCGACCTGGGCACCGACAAGGTGTACACATACCGGCTCGACCCCGCGAGCGGCGCGCTGCGGCCGGTTTCCGAGACCCGCTCGGTGCCGGGCGCCGGCCCCCGCCACATGGTCTTCCACCCGACGGCCCCCTACGCCTACGTCGCCAACGAACTGAACAGCACCGTCACCGTCTACGGACACGATCCGGCGACCGGCGCGCTCACCCGCGGCGAGAGCCGGCCCACCGTCCCCGGCGGCTCGGGGGCGGCCGTCCGCAACTACCCCTCGGAGGTGGCGATTTCGGCTGACGGCCGGTTCCTCTACCTCTCCAACCGGGGGCACGAGAGCATCGCCCGGTTCGCCGTCACCGACGACGGTTCCGGCCTGCGCCTGGTGGACACGGTGCCCAGCGGCGGCTCCTGGCCCCGGCACATCGGCCTCGCGCCGTCGGGCACGCTGCTGTTCGCGGCCAACCAGTACGGCAGGACGGTCGGCGTCTTCACCGTGAACCGGGACACCGGCGCCCTCGCTCCCTCCGGGCCCCCCTTCACCACGTCCTCGCTCGGCTGCGCCCTGCCCATCTGACCCCGCCCGCCTGGGCCCGGCCTCACTTCAGATGCCGGGCGAAGAACCGGTTCCCGTCCTCCACCTCGAACCACGGGGTGCCGGTGTGCCCGCCCATGTTGGCGTGCAGCGTCTTCTCCTTGGAGCCGAATGCGTCGTACAGATCCAGGGCCCGCTGCCGGGGATTCCCCTCGTCGTCCCACTGCAACAGGAACAGCAGCGGAATGGTGACCTGCCGGGCCTCCTCGCGCTGGGCGCGAGGCACATACCCCCCGGCGAAGAGACCGGCGGCAGCGATGCGTGGTTCGGCCACCGCCAGCCGAATGCCGACGGCGGTCCACCCCGAGTACCCGACCGGTCCGCCGATTCCGGGCAGTGAAAGGAGGGCGTCCAGGGTGGTCCGCCATTCCGGTACCGCCGATTCGACCAGCGGGCCGATGAAGGATTCGAAGATCTCGTCGACCGGCTCGCCGGCCCGCATCGCCCGGCGCAGGTCGGCGCGAGCCTGCTCGTCGGCGGCGGAACGGGGCCGGTCACCGCACCCGGGGGCGTCGATGGTCGCCACCGCGTAGCCGTGTGCCGCGGATCGCCGGGCCCGGGCCACCAGCCGGGCCTCCCCCTTGGGCAGGCCGTTGTTGTGGGCCATCAGGATCAGCGGGGCCGGTGCGGCGGATGCGGCCGGTGCGGCGGATGCGGGCGTCCACAGGGTGCCGGGGGTCTCGCCGAGGATGAATTCGCGTTCGAGGACGCCGTCGTCGAGGCGTGCTTCGGAAGTGAATCGCATGGTCGTGCCTTTCGGGAGTGCTCTTCAGCGGCGCTCCCGGACGCCCTGTCGCCCGACCGTGACCCCGGAGGGGAGCACCCGTGTCGATACTGCGTTCACGGATACCACCTCCTCGTTCTTTCGCACGGCCACACGGAAAGTAGCAGGGGCCGCCGTGGCCCGCCAACGGATTTTCGCGCGGGCTCCGCGGCCGGATGCCACGGAACCCTCTGCGGCACCGCCGGGCGGTGTGCCGGGGCGCGATACCGCGGCCGCCCGCCACACGGTCTTCCGCCTCCGGCGTATCCGCCCGGTGCCCGCCTCCGGCCCGTCACGGGATGGGCGGCCGGCTCGGCGCCGGGCAGGCAGGCTCGAACTCCTCGATCAGGCGCAGGGTGTTGCCCAGTCCTCGTACGAGCAGCGAGCCGACCGTCTCCCGGTCCAGTTCCCGCTTCGCGATCCATTCGAGGGTGACGCCCTCCACGCTGGAGAGCCAGCCGACCAGTGCCGTACGGGCCAGCGCGGGTATCTCCGCACGGCCCCACGCGGCATGCGCGATGGTGCCGAGCAGCCGCTCGCGGACCTCCGCCCGGATGGCGAGCACCTGCGCGTCGAATCCGACGCCGCCGGTGACGATGGCGCGGTAGGCCGCCTGGTGGTGCTCGGCGTAGCGCAGATAGCCGTCGATCGTGTGCTGGACCCGTTCCACGGGCGGCAGGTCGTGGGTGCTCGCGGCGCGCCGGACCAGTTCGGCGACGGCGTCCTCGATGATCGCGAGGTAGTAGCCGCGCTTGTTCTTGAAGTAGTAGTAGATCAGGCCCTTCGCGACACCGGCCTGGCGGGCGATGTCGTCCATGGACAGGGCGTCGTAGGAGGTGTCGGCGAACAGTCTCCTTCCGATGGCGATCAGTTCGGCACGGCGCGCCTGCGAGCGTTCGGTGGTACGGGCGGCCCGTGGGGCACCGGGTCCGCGCTGTTGACTATTATTCAATTCGAGCCCTAGTCTCCAACTGCCACGGGTTTTCCGCAGTATGGCAGAGGTACGCCACCTGCGGCTTCGTCCCGTGACGGCTCCACACAGGCACTTCCCTCGCGCGCTCGCACGTATCCACGGCTGCGCCGGCAGCCGGCCCATCGCTGCCCCGGGGAGGAAGCAGTGAGCAAGAGCAGGCGGCCGTTGCCGCAGGGACGTACGTCCTGGAAGAAGACCGCGGTCACGGCGATTCCCGCGGTGCTCGCGGTCGGCGCGATGGCCTCGGTGATGGCCGAGGGCGCGCTCGCCGCGTCGTTCGCCGTCTCGGGCACCAACTTCCAGGTCACATCGGGAAAACTGACCAGCCGCGGGCTGGCCTCGTACGTGCACACCGACCGTGACGCGAGCGGCAAGGGGCACCCCGTCGCGCTGCTCGGCCTGGGCAAGGCGGTGCTGAGCGACATCTGCCAGGCGGCGGAGGTCAAGACGCCGCTGGGCACCGTGGTGTTCAAGCTGACCGCGGGCGGCGCCGCCGGGCAGGTCACCGCCGACAACCTCGTCATCGACGGCGAGGACCTGGTCGGCGACGCGCGGTTCGGTACGGCCCAGATCGGCCGGGACGCCTCCACCCTCGACCAGGTGCCCGGCGTCCAGGGCGAGAAGGGCAAGTTCGGGCTCCAGGCCGGGGACATCGAGGTCGCCGGGGTCAGGTCACACGCCTGGTCCGCCACCGGCGGCAACTTCCGCCTCAAAGGACTGCGGCTGGACGTGAGCCTGGACGGCAAGAAGTGCTTCTGAGCACCCGGCGCCCGGCCGCCGGACTGCCCTGGCCCGAGCGGCGGGCGGCGTTCCGCGGCTGGCGGCGGACCCGGCCGTTCTGGGCCGGACTGCTGCTGATCCTGGGCGGCGCGGAACTGCTGCTCGTACCGCTGTCGCCGCTGACCGTACTGATCAGTCTCGGACTGGGCGGGCTGGCCGCGATCGGCATCGGACTGGCGCTGATCGTGGCCGGGCTGTTCCTGTGGCTGCGCCCGGCCGCCCACCACTACGTGAGCCTGCACGCGCTGATCCTGTCCGTCCTGTCCTTCGCGGCGACCAACCTCGGCGGGTTCCTGGTGGGGATGGGGCTGGGCATCGCGGGGAGCGCCATGGGCTTCGGGTGGACGCCGTTGCGGGAGGAGGACGACGAGGACGGGGACCCTGCCACGACCGGCGAAGCCGGCCCGCGGGAGGGCGAAGGCCGGCCCGGCGGGGGCAACGGCGGCCGGACCAAGGCACTCGCCGTCACCCTGCCGGTCGTCCTGATCGCCGTCATCGGCACCCCCGGCGAACGCGCGCACGCAGCGGACATCCCGGCGCCGCCCACCCCGCCGACGGTGACCACCACGATGTTCGCGCCGAAGGGCTTCCTGCTGGCCGGGGTCACCGAGGTGCCGACGGTCAACGGCCCGGTCAAGGCGATGGTCCTGCGGATGAAGGCCGCCTCGCTCACGGACTACCGGCTCACCACCCGTGACGCCGGTGGCCCGCAACTACGCCTCGGCGCACGTAACTTGGACCTCAGCGGCAACGTGACGCTCTACCTCACCAAGTTCAGCGGCTGCCTGGAAGGGCTCGTCTGCCTGACCTTCACCCCCGACACGCTGCCGGTGCCGCCCGTCGTACCGCCCTTCGTCTTCATGACCGACGTGGACGCCGAACAGGCCCTGGTCACCTCCGATCTGATCGTCGCGGACGGGCTGACGCTCGACGCCGGGGCGGGAGCGAGGACGGCATGATCGGCCTGCCGGCCGCGCTGTTCTGGGCGTACGCCATCGGCTCGACGTTCGCGCTCTCCGCCGCCCGGCAGCTGCAGTTCCTCGAACGCCGCGCCACCGACCGTGCCGGGCTGCCCCGGCTGCTCGCCCCGCGCCTGATCAGCCGCGCCGCGAACCCGTATCTGTGCCTGACCCTCCTGTACGCCGCGGTGCTGCTGGTGCCGACCGGGCTGTTCCTGATGTGGCAGAACCCGTCCTGGTCGACGATGCACATCGCGGACAACCACCGCGGTGTCTGGGCGGGCTTCGCCCTCCTGTACGCGGGCGGCGTCGTGACCGCCACCCTCCTCGGCTTCCTGCTCGCCCAGGCCCTGTGCCTGGTCGGCGCCGGCTACTGGGCGTACCTGAACTGCGTCGGCGGACACTTCCTGCTCTTCGGCACCCTCGTACACGGCTGGGACGGCCAGGGCTACCGCCGCTTCCTGACCACCGACGCCGCCGCCCTGCACGCCTGGCCCGACGACAGTGTGATCAACAACGTGCTGCGCTTCCTGACCTCCGGCACCTTCCTGACCCTCCTGGTCCTCGGCGCCGCCGTCCTCGGCACCCTGCTGCTGACCGAGATCGGCTGGCTGGCCGAAGGCTGGCTCCTGCCGGGCGGCGCCCAGGACCGGAAGGTCCCGCGCCTGCTCGCCGTGGCCATCGCCGGGGCCGGCCTGTACGGGCTGCCGCTGCTCGGCGCCCTCCTGGCGAGCATGCTGGTCCGCTTCCTCGGCTTCCCCGCCGGACTCGCCGCCTTCGCCGTCGTGGCGGGGGCGCTCCTGCTGCCACGCCGCTCCCCCGTCCGCCGGCTGTACGGACTGGTCGGCCTCCCGAGCGGACATTGGCGCGCCACGGCGGACCTGCTGCCGGAGAAGCGGGTGACGGCGCGTCCCTGACCGTACGGGCACCCGCCGCGCCTGCCCCCAGCTCGCCCCGGGCTTTACTGCTCCGCCCCGTACGAGCACCATCGCTACGGGACGGGGGCAGCAGCCGCAACGGAGAGGTGACGCGTGGTCAACCCTTGGCTGGCGATGGAGTCGGGAGCCGACCCCGTGGAACGCACCCGAACGCTACGGCGCGCCCACGAGCAGTTCCTGGCGGGCGGCCCGGTGGCCCAGCCCGTCCGCCGGGTGGTGGCCGACTCCTGGCGCCGGTCGGCGTCCGCACACGCCACGCTCGACGGGCCGGCGCCGATCGACCTGGACGAGCCCGAGCTTCGCGCCTACCGCGACGGACACCCGCTGGCCCGCGCCATGCCGGTCTTCCGGGACCTGCTGGGCGCCTTCGCCCACGACGGCGCCCACCTGCTCGCCGTCTGCGATCCGCAGGGCCGGATGCTGTGGGTCGAAGGCCACCCCGGCGTACGGCGGCACGCGGAACGCATGAACTTCGTCGCCGGCGCCCGCTGGGACGAACGGCACGCCGGCACCAACGCCCCCGGCACCGCGCTCGCCGCCGACCACGCCGTACAGATCTTCGCGACCGAGCACTACAACCGGCGCGTACAGCAGTGGACCTGCGCGGCGGCACCCCTGCACGACCTGCGGACCGGCCGGCTGCTGGGCGCCGTGGACATCACCGGCGGCGACCACCTGGCCGGCCCGCACATCCTGGCCCTGGTGCAGGCCACCGCCCGGGCCGCCGAAGCCCACCTGGCCTCGCACCCGGAACGGACGGCACCCACCGCTCACTTGACCGTCCTCGCCCGGGACGAAGCACTACTGGTCGTGGACGGCCGCGCCCTGCGTCTCGGCCGCCGGCACAGTGAAATCGTGCTGCTGCTCGCCCGGCATCCGGAAGGCCTCACGGGCGACCGGCTGGCCACCCTCCTCTACGGAGAGCGCGACGTCCGCCCGGTGACCCTCCGCGCGGAGATGTCCCGCCTGCGCCAGGTGGTGGGCCCGCTGCTCGACTCGCGCCCGTACCGCCTGACCACAACCGTGCGGACGGACCTGGCCGAAGTGGAAGCGGACCTGGCCGCCGATGACCTGGCAGCAGCGCTACGCGCCTACCGCGGCCCTCTCCTCCCCCTCTCGGAGGCCCCCGGCGTCCGCCGCCTCCGCTCCCTCCTGGAAGACCGGCTGCGCCGGGCCGTCCTCACCCGCCGCGAACCGGAAACCCTGCGCCTGTGGGCCGACACCCCCTGGGGCGAGGACGACTTGCAGATCTGGGAGGCCCTGGAAGCCACCACACTTCCCGAAGACACCGGAACAACGGCCAGAGCAGCCCACCTCCGCACGACCTACTCCCTCCCCATCCCCCCACCCTCAACTCCCTCACCCACAACTTCCTCACCCGCCACTCCCTAGCCCACCCCCCTCCACACCGCCCGTGCTCTCCTCCCCCTTTCCCACCACACCCGCAACCTCCCCGCAACGTCCCCGCCCCTAGCCTGCGCACGGCGCCCCGCCGCGGGAGCGGAGGCGCGATCCGAGAGCGATTGGGAGCCCCCATGGCCCGCTACGCGAACCCTGGTTCCGCCGACGCCGTGATGTCCTACCGGAGCCGCTACGACCACTGGATCGGCGGCGAGTACGTACCGCCCGCCAAGGGTCAGTACTTCGAAAACCCCACCCCGATCACCGGACAGCCGTTCACCGAGATCGCCCGCGGCACGGCCGAGGACGTGGAACGCGCCCTCGACGCCGCCCACGCCGCCGCACCCGCCTGGGGCCGCACCGCCCCGGCCGAACGCGCCCGGATCCTCAATCGGATCGCCGACCGCATGGAGGACAACCTCCAGTCCCTCGCGGTCGCCGAAACGTGGGAGAACGGCAAGCCCGTCCGCGAGTCGCTGGCCGCCGACCTCCCCCTCGCCATCGACCACTTCCGCTACTTCGCCGGCGCCATCCGCGCCCAGGAGGGCACCCTCTCCCAGCTCGACGACGACACCGTCGCGTACCACTTCCACGAGCCGCTCGGCGTCGTCGCGCAGATCATCCCCTGGAACTTCCCGCTCCTGATGGCCGCCTGGAAACTGGCCCCGGCCCTCGCCGCGGGCAACACCGCCGTCCTCAAACCCGCCGAACAGACCCCCGCCTCCATCCACTACTGGATGAGCCTGGTCGCCGACCTGCTGCCGCCCGGCGTCGTCAACCTCGTCAACGGCTTCGGCGCGGAGGCCGGCAAACCCCTCGCCTCCAGCCCGCGCGTCGCGAAGATCTCCTTCACCGGCGAGACCACCACCGGCCGCCTGATCATGCAGTACGCCTCCGAGAACCTGAAGCCAGTCACCCTCGAACTGGGCGGCAAGAGCCCCAACCTCTTCTTCGACGACGTCTCCGCCGCCGACGACGACTTCTACGACAAGGCCCTCGAAGGCTTCACCATGTTCGCCCTCAACCAGGGCGAAGTCTGCACCTGCCCGTCCCGCGCCCTCATCCAACAGGGGCACTACCAGGACTTCCTGGCCGACGGCGTCGCCCGCACCGAGCGCATCGTGCAGGGCCACCCGCTGGACACCGACACCATGATCGGCGCCCAGGCATCCAACGACCAGCTCGAAAAGATCCTCTCCTACCTCGACATCGGCCAGAAGGAAGGCGCCCGCGTCCGCACCGGCGGCACCCGCGCCGAACTCGGCGGCGAACTGGAAGGCGGCTACTACGTCCGCCCCACCATCCTCGAAGGCACCAACGACATGCGCGTCTTCCAGGAAGAAATCTTCGGTCCGGTCGTCGCCGTCGCCCCCTTCACCGACTTCGACCACGCGATGACCCTCGCCAACGACACCCTGTACGGCCTCGGCGCCGGCGTCTGGACCCGCGACACCAACACCGCCTACCGAGCCGGCCGCACCATCCAGGCCGGCCGCGTCTGGACCAACTGCTTCCACGCCTACCCGGCCCACGCCGCCTTCGGCGGCTACAAGCAGTCCGGCATCGGCCGCGAGACGCACAGGATGATGCTGGATCATTATCAGCAGACGAAGAATTTGTTGGTGAGCTACTCGCCGAAGAAGATGGGGTTCTTCTAGGAGCCCGAGAAGGGCGCCTGGCCTGCACTTATACAGACCAGGCGCCCTTCGCGACACCCCCGAGGGGAGGTAGCCAAATATTCCCCTCCTCCCAATATGCCCCACCCATACACCCGTCCTGACCAGCCGTTCCGGGCCATACGCGGGCCAGAGTCCCGTTCACTCCCCAGCCGTGGTCTCCGTGCTGCCGTCCCACCGGCGCATCGATTCCTCGATCAGGTGGTTGGCGTGATCACGAGCCTCGGCGAGGAACTTGGCGTAGTAGCGGAACAGCACCTGGATGCTCTGCCCGGCCCGGCGGGCGCACTCGGCAGGATCGACGCCGAACGCCAACCAGAACGAAATGAGTGCATGACGAAGGTCGTAGGGGCGCCTGGCCAGCTCCTGCGCCTGCTCGCCGAGGCTGAGTGCGGCCTCGCGCGCGTCGCCACGTCACGTTTTGGGGTAGGCCGCCTTTATGGGGAGTGGGCGTTGGGACTGGATTGTTCCGGACGGGTTGTGGGAGGTCGCGGAGCCTTTGCTGCCCGCCGCGAGAGTGCGGCCGCAAGGCGGCGGGGTGGCGAACATCGATGATGAGGCGGTCTTCGCGGCGATCGTCTATGTGCTGGTCAGCGGGTGTGCCTGGCGGGCACTGCCACCATGCTTCGGTGCATCGAAGTCGACCGTGCACCGCCGCTTCGTCATCTGGTCCCGGGCCGGTCTCTGGGGCCGACTGCACCACAAGGTCCTCCAGCTCCTGGACACGCGGGACCTGGTGGACCTGTCCAGGGCGGTCCTCGACGCCGCCTGCGTCCGCGCCAAAAGGGGGCGAACGTGCAGGTCCGTCACCCGTGGACCGGGGTAAGCCCGGTTCCAGGACGCACATCCTGTCCGATGCGGCAGGACTGCCCCTACGGGTCAAAATCTCCGCGGCCGGCACCCACGACAGCCTCGCGCTGAAGCCGATGCTGTCCCATATCCACATGGGACACGAATCCCACGCAGACCGGTCAAAGCCCCGGCGTCTGCACGCGGACAAGGCATACGACATCCCCCACCTGTGGCGACGGCTGGGGGGCCAGCGCATCGGTGTCCGCATCGCCCGCAAGGGCATCGACTCCAGCGAACGCCTGGGGCGTCGCAGGTGGGTGATCGAAAGGACGATGTCCTGGCTGACCGGCTACCGCCGGCTCAGCCCCGCTACGAACGCCATGCACGCAACTACCTGGCCTTCCTCGGCCTCGCCGCCGCCCTCTGCTGCTACAAACGGCTCCTCAACCTCACCATGTAGGACGCCGTCTAAGGGGAGGCGGCCGGAGTCGGAAAGAAGCAGCCGTGGAGCCGCACGAAGAACGAGCGGGCCAACCGCCACCGCCGCGGCAGTAAGGGCGGCTGGCCCACCGTGATCGCGGCGCCTGCTTGAGGCCGGGTCGGTCCACAGTTCGGTGCTGTGCTCCCCGATGAGAGCGCTGATGTGGGTGAGTGCGTTGCTGACCGGCTGCGGGTCGAGTCGGCGTCCGTCACGCAAGCGCAGTGCGACGTGATCGTCAGCGGCCTCCTTGGCTCCGATGACGGCTTGGTAGGGAACCAGGCGGGCCTCTCGGATTCGGGCGCTCAGGCTGCCGCGGTCCGGCCCCGCGATCTGGGCACGCAGTCCCAGACGGGTGCAGCGTTGGGCGAGGGTTGCGGCGTTCGGCAGTTCGGTGTCGGAGATCGGGAGGATCACCAGCTGAGTGGGAGCGAGCCAGGCGGGGAAAGCACCGCCGTGCTGTTCGATGAGATGGGCGACGGCTCGCTCCACACTGCCGATGATGCTGCGGTGGACCATGACCGGGCGGTGCTTGGCGCTGTCCGCGCCGATGTAGTGCAGGTCGAACTGCTCGGGCTGGTGGAAGTCGGCTTGGACGGTGGACAGGGTGGACTCCCGGCCAGCGCCGTCGGTGACCTGGACGTCGATCTTGGGGCCGTAGAACGCGGCCTCTCCCCCGGCCGCCTCGTAGGGCAGGCCGGAGCGGTCCAGGACGCCGGTCAGAAGGGCGGTGGAACGCTGCCACTTTTCGGGTGCGGGAACGTACTTGCCACCGGGCCCCGGGAGGGAGGGCCGATAACGAGTGGGGGTGATGCCGAGCGCCTCGTACGCCTGGCGAATCATCTCCAGCGCCGCCTGCGCCTCCTCCGCGACCTGGTCCAGGGTGCAGAAGATGTGCGCGTCGTTGAGCTGGATGGCCCGCACCCGGGTCAGCCCACCGAGAACGCCCGAGAGTTCGGAGCGGTACATGCCGCCCAGTTCGGCCATCCGCAGGGGCAGTTCGCGGTAGCTGTGGGAGCGGGAGCGGTAGATCACCGCATGATGGGGGCACAGGCTCGGCCGCAAGACGACCTGCCGGCGGCGGTCGAGGAAGCCGCGGTAGGTGCGGATTAGGTCGTCCTGGAAGACCGCGAGGTATGCCTGAGTGGTCGTCAGAGCTTTGTGTCCGAGGATGCGGGCGGCGATGTGGACGGGCAGCCCGCCGGTCACGGCCTCGGTCGCGAACATCCTGCGGAAGTCGTGGGGCGTGTAGCGCATCGGGGTGCCTGCCTGGTCGCGCAGCCCCCTCCGTTCCAGGGCCTTGCGGAGCAGGCGGGCGACCGTGTTCTGGCCCATGACCTGCGGCTGCCGGTAGTGGCGGCGCTGGAAGAGGTGCGGCAGCAGCGGCCCGGTGGCGCGTTCGTGTTCGTCGTAGCGAGCGACGAGCGGGATCTTGCCGCAGTTGGCGTCGCGGAGGCGTCTGATGATCGATGGAGGTCGGCGGCCCACTATGAAACGTGCTCGCCCGAAGGGTCGTTTGTGACAGGGCCCTCAGGTGTGCAGGGCGGCCGGGGTGGGGGACGCGGTCGGGCTCTTGCTGTCGGCTGCCCGGCTTCGGCTACGGTGTCGGATCTTGTGCACGGCCAGTGCGATGGTGGCGATCACTGCTACGGCGGCTGCGAGGGCCGGGCCACCGTAGGTGATGACGTGCTGGAAGGAAGCAACCGCGGCGTATCCGGCGATGGCCTCAGCGCCGGCCCATAAAGGGGCGGCGAGCAGGCTGTAGGGGGCGATGCGGCGGTAGGGCAAGCGGGTCGCCCCCGCCAGGTGTGGGGTCAGGGTTCGTACGACGGGGACGAACCGGGAGAGGAAAACGGCCTGCCCGCCGCGTCGGTTCATGAGGGCTTGCGCCCGTTGCCAGGCGACGGCGGGGATGCGGCGGCCGATGCGGCCGGTTCGCAGGCGGCTGCCGAGCAGGTGCCCGGTACGGTGGCCGAGCGCGTCACCGGCCAAGACCGCGCTCGCGGCGGTGGCGATGATCAGGACGAGGTTGAGGTCGCCGGCGCGGGCCAGGGCGCCGGAGGCCAGCAGAAGGGTCAGGGTCGGGATGAACGCGCCCAGCAGCAACACGGACTCAGCCAGCACCGCGGCGGCCAGAATCGCGTAAGCGGCTGGAGCGGGGACGTGGCCGATCAGACCTGCCAGCGTATTCACAGGGCCACTCCGGCCGCGATGTCCAGCGCTGCCGGTACGGCCCCAGGAAGAGGGCGGCGCAGCTGCCAGACGTTGGCCGGGGGCAGGTTGCCCCACACGGTCCAGCACCCGGTGGCATACCGACGCCGGTAGTCGGCGAGGACTTCCTCGACGGCACGGTGGCGGCGAGCCTCGGCGCGGGAGGCAGTGAGGAAGCGGACGTAGCGGGTGCCGCAGTAGGCGAAGTAGGTGAGGATGCCGCCGGGGTGGAGCAGTTCCATGTACCGGTTCATGATTGTCTCGACCTGGGCGGGGGTGAAGTTGGTGAACGGCAGGCCGGAGACGATCACGTCGTAGGGGTGGCCGATGTCGAGCTGTTCGACCAGGGTGTGGTGGACGTGGATCCGTTCCCTCTCGCCGACCAGCCGCGGATGGGTGCGGACGAGGCGGCGCAGCTGGGAGACGAAGCGCCCGTTGGCCTCGACGATATCCAGTCGGCTGCCTGGGGAGAGGCGAGGAAGCAAGGTGCGGGTGACTGAGCCGGTGCCTGCGCCCGCTTCCAGGACGTTCAGTGGCTGCATTCCGTGCTCCTGGACCGGGGCGGTGAGCAGGCGGGCGAGCGCTTTGCTGCTGGGAGCGATGGCTCCGGTGGTGCGCAGGTCGCGGGCTGCTTCGATGAGGAACATCCAGCCCTCGGCGTTGCGCTGCGCGAGGACACGGTCGTGTGAGGTGGTCCAGTTGTCCATGGCGTCGACGCTAAAGACGCTCTCACCTCTGCGGATCGTCCCTTTTACGACCGCCTTCCCCTACGAAAGTAGGGGGGTGTCATGGCAGAACGTCGGCGGTGGAACCGGCGGCCGTCTGCCTACGCTGCACAGGTGGAACGGGAATGGAGCCGCAGATGGGCCGCGTACGGGCGCTACGCATTGGTGGTACTGCTGACCCTGGGTGCTGTGCAGAATGGGACATTGTCGAGCGGCGGCCAGTACGTCACCGTCCGTAGCGCGGTGCTGCTGACGTGCGGGCTGGCTCTGCTGTCGAGCCAGCGGTGGTGGCCGGCTCCGGCTCTGACCACGGTGGCCACGGGCGTGTGGGGGTGGCCTGGACTGCCGTTGCTCCTGATCGCCCTGTTCGACCTTGCCGACCGGCGACGTATCAGGGCAGCCGTGGCCTGCTCTGCCGTGGCGCTCGCCGGCAATGCCGTCCTTAGCCCGGCTGCGTCTTTGTGGATCCCGCAGCAGTACGGCTCGATGCTCTTCCTGATACTGGCCGTGATCGGCGGGCTGTGGATGGGCAACCGGCGCCGCCTGGTCCAGGCACTGAATGCCCAGGTAAAGCATCTGCGGACCGAACGGGAACTACGTGAGCAGGCTGCGCGGATGGCGGAACGTTCCGCGATCGCGGCGGAGATGCACGATGTGCTCGCCCACCGGCTCAGCCTGATCGCCCTGCACACCGGCATCATGGCCACCAAAAAGGACACGCTGCCCGATCCCGTCATCGAACGCCTCAGCCTCTTGCGCACCGCCTCGACCGACGCCCTGACCGACCTGCGCGACGTGCTCGGCGCCCTGCACACCGCCGAGCCCCTGTCCGCCGCGAATCCGCCCGCACCGGTCCTGCGTGACGTCGAAGAGATGATCGAGCAGGCGCGGTCGGCAGGACAGGCCATCAGCGTGACCGTGGAGGGCAGGCCCGCACAGGCGCCCGCTGCTCACCGGCTGGCCGTCTACCGGTTGGTCCAGGAGGCGTTGACCAACGCCCGCAAGCACGCACCCGACGCACCAGTCTGCGTCCGCGTCGCCTACGCGCCGCCCGACACCCTGGTCGAGGTCACCAACCCGCCCGGTACCGGCCTGACTGGCGCCCAGCAAGTCTCTTCCGGATTCGGCCTGATCGGCCTGCGCGAGCGGGTCGAAGCACTCGGCGGACACCTGAACGCCGGACCCGGCGGCGCCGGAACCTGGCGTCTGGCCGCCCGCATCCCTCACCCCACCGGATCCCACCAGAACGGCCCCCGCCCATGATCCGCGCCATGGTCGTCGACGACGACGCCCTCGTCCGTCTCGGACTGACCGACCTCCTCGGCAGCGACGCCACCAACGATGTCGTCGCCCAGGCAACTGACGGACTCCATGCCATCGAGCAGGCAACCGCCCACCGTATCGACGTCGCCCTGGTCGACGTCCGCATGCCCCGCATGGACGGCATCACCGCCACCAGACGGCTGCGCGCCCTGCCTCACCCTCCCAAAATCATCACCCTGACCACCTTCGACCTCGACGAGTACGTCTACAACGCACTGGCTGCCGGGGCCGATGGCTTCCTCCTCAAGGACACCGACCCGGCCGAGATCCTGCGCGCCGTCCACCTCGTCGCCGCCGGCTCCGCCATGCTCCACCCCACCGCTGCCCGCCGTCTCATCGACCGCTACCACCACACGGGCCGCCCCCAGATCACCCAGGCCCAAGCCCGCATCGACACCCTCACCCCGCGCGAAAGGGACGTCCTGACGCTGCTCGCCCAAGGAGACACCAACGCCGACATCGCGAAAAGCCTCGGTATGCAGGAGAGCACCGTGAAATCGCACGTCAGCCGCATTCTGACCACTCTGGGTGTTACCAACCGTGTCCAAGCCGCGCTCTTGGCCCGCGACGCGGGCCTCACTCCCTGAGATCCGCTCCAACCTCACCGTCGCCGAAGGCCTGCCAGCTCACCGGAGCAGCCCTCGGATCCACTACCGCGCTTGGCCCTGCCGGGACTAGACCGAGATCGACGCGACTGTTCATGTCCAGATCGAACCGGCCGTAGGCGTTCACGTGGGTCCAGCACAGCGTGGACAGAGCCCACACAGCGCGGCGGTCGGCGTGAGCGCCCTGTCGTCGCGGTGCCGGTCTCGGCGGTCCGAACAGGCAGCCGCCGCGGGAACGAGGAGCGCAAGAGTGACCAGCACGGGCATGGCGCGGGTCGGGCAGGCATGGGCAGAGCGCCTTTCGCTCAGCAGGGGCGCCGTGCCCGTACAGCGGCGGGCACGGCACTGGGGAGTGGGCGGGTCAGTGCGGAGCGGGACTGTCGGCGATCACCAGGAATTCGTCGGCGTGCAGGTCCATGACGCCCCGGGCGGGCTGTCCCTGGGCCTGTTTGTGGGCGGTGTACTGGTCCACGGGCCATGAGCCGTACGGGCCGGCGGCAGGGAAACGCTTGAGGACAGTGCGCACCGGGCGCGTGGGCTGGTCGGTCATCAGGACGCCTCCTGATCGGTGAAGGAAAGCTGACGTATGGGGTGTGCTGTGCGGGGTGCAGGAGGCCGGAGAGGTCGTCGGTCCGCGGATCTCGCAGATCGAACGACTCAAGTCCTAGGTCGCCGGGATCAAGGAACGCCTGGCTCAGCGGAACGAGACCGTTGCCGAACTCACCACATTGCCGTCTCGCGCTTGGCAGCACAGCACGACGAGATCATGCGTCTACGGGAACAGGCCGCAGCCCCCGGCAACGTCCGCCGCCTGCCCGCCGCCCGCCCCGGAACGGCCCCGCACGGATCGTGCAGCTGAGCCTGACGGCTACCGACGGGTTCGAGTACGGCGAGGGAGCCCGTCAGCGTGGCCTGCCGTGGTCCCTCGCCGTACGCACCATTGCACTCTTACGAGGTTGTGGGCGAAGTTGCCGTCTCACGTCGGGATGGCAGTTTCGTGTAGCGGGAACCGGGAGGCTGGAGTGATCGTCATGCAGAGCATGCCTTCTGTTCTCATTCTCGGTTTCGACCCTCACGCAGTGCCTGGTATGGACGGGGACGCCATGCGCGCGGTCCTGGACAAGGAACTGGCCCGCTTTGGCGAACATGCCATCGACGCTTCCATGGCGCTGATCGCGCCGGACGCATCAGCCGAGTCCACGGTGGTCGCGGCGCTTTCCAGGCAAGACTGGGACGTCGTCGTCATCGGGGGTGGGATACGCAAGCCGGAACCCCTTGCGACGTTCTTCGAGCAGGTCGTGAACCTGGTCCGACGCCACGCACCGGGCGCCTCCATCGCGTTCAACACCAGCGGCGGCGACAGCGTCGAGGCAGCCCAGCGGTGGCTGTGAAGCCCAGCCCTGGTACTGCACCGCCTGGCCGCCGTCAGGTGACGGACATCTGATTCCGCCTGTCCCGGTCACGGCAGCACCCGTCAGCAAAGATCAACTGGGACGGGGGAACTGGACGTCACGTTCAGCCGGCCGCACGGCTTCCTCGTGTGTCACGACGAAGAAACGGGCCCGTGCGGCCTTGCCCCACCCTGCCTTCACGGGCATCTCCCGTGCACATCCCGGTGCTTTGACCGAGGAGTTGGTCGGCCCGTGGACCGCGCGGGGTGAGCCCGCGCTGCACGAGCGGCGCGGCGGCAAGCACAAGCAGCAGCCCGGCGCCGGGCCCGAGCACGACCTGGTCCTCACCGACCGGGTGCTGGTCACCCCGGTCCATTTGCGCACCCACCTCCCGCACGCCGCACTCGCGGAGCTCTACGGCCTGGAGCGGTCCACTATCACATCACCCGCGCAACCGGTGAGATGCGTCCGCTGCCGGCCAAGCGGGCTTCGCGGTCCCCGACCGGCCCGGGCTGCGGCTGCGCACGCTGGCGGACGTGCGCGCCTACGCCGAAGCCGAGAACGGGAAGCTGCGGATCGACGGCACCGAAACCCAGGCCCGCCGCCCCCGGGCCCACCGTCCCGGACGCTGCGCGTTCGTCTGCGGGAAGAAGAAGCAGAACACATGCAAAACCACCACGGTCAGTGACGGCCAGGGCCCCCCTGTGGTCTGGAGCCGACCGGCCCGGAAGAATGCACGACCAGACCGCAGTCCGCACCGAGGGCATCGCCGAACAGCTCCGCCTCCACCCGAATGTGAAAGCCGAGGTCGACGAGGACTACCGGGGCCTTGCGGACGAGTTCCCCGACCAGGTCAGCGCGCCGCCGAAGAAGCCGAAGGGCGACGCTCCGCCCGGAGACCGGTACGCCCGGCGCGAGCAGCGGCGCCGCCAGTCCTCCGCGCGGAGCTGCGTCGAGCACGCCAACGCCGAGCACAAGCAGTGGCGTCCGCTGCAACGCTTCCTCGGACACCGCGAAAACCACCCGGCCACCCACCGGGCCATTGCCGGCCGGGTCTCCGACCGCGCCGCCCAGCGGGCCACCCGAGGCAAGCCGAGCACCGAACTCGTGCCCGTACACACGACGGCCTGCTCAATCACCCCCCAGCCAACCCTCCAGACCAGCACGCCCCGACCTCATTCGCTCACAACCTCGTTAGGGCTTGCAGAGAATCAAGGTGTTGCTTCCCGTGATTCGGCTCGTTGGTGTGGTATGTGCATCTCCGACGAGGTCCGTGGTCAACTCGCTGTGAAGTTCGAAGTGCTGTTCCCGCACTTGGACGAGCGGCAGCGCCGTCTGCTGATGGGTGCCGAGGCCCGGATCCTGGGACACGGTGGGATCCGGGCCGTCGCCCAGGCGGCCGAGGCCAGCGAGTCCACCGTCCG
>NZ_JBHWHY010000024.1:0-151067 GCF_042732265.1 Streptomyces sp. NPDC059788
CCGCCGAGAACGTTCTCGGCGGTGGCCCCCGTCGCGTTCGCCTCGCCGGATCACCCGGGGAGACCGGCGGCGCGTTCGGCGACCGGCGGGTCGGTCTCCTCGGGCGGGGCGGTGCCCGTGATCTCCAGCTTGACCGGCGCGGAGTTGTTGGTGGGGTCGGTGTCGCCTTCGATGGGTTCGCGCACCGAGACCCTTCCCTCCGCGCCTTGGACCCGCCGGTCGATCCGCACCCGCAGCGTCACGAACGGGTGCCGGCCGTCGCAGTAGAGATGTCCGTCCAGGTCGTCACGTGCGCAGGTGTCCACCTCGGACGGAGTCCCCTCCCGCTCCGCCCTCGACAGCGGGGCGAACGACGTCCCCGGCGGCAGCTCCACGCGCACCTTGCCGTCCCCGTGGCCGATGCCCGCCACCTCCACGGAGACGTACTCACCGACCCTGCCGCGGAGCGTGATGCCCTTGACCGACCAGTCCGCTCTCCTGCTGTGCGCGGGCGGCGCAAAGCGCAGTTCACCGCCGCCCTTGAGCGTGTCGGCGGCGACCGGTACGAGGCCGAGCGCGGGGCCCGTGCCGCGTACGGAGTGCGCTTTGTAGTCCTCGTCGCCCGGAGGCGGATCGTCCAGCGGCCAGACCGCGTACTTGTAGGCCCCCTCGACCCTGCCGTAACTGCCCGTGACCTCCGGGAGGGGCCCGGCCGTCTCGTACGCGGCTCCCGCGGGCACGGCGTCCGGGAATTCGCAGGTGACCGTTTCACCGCTCAGCCCGTAGTAGCAGTTGTCGTGGACCGCGGAGCTACCGGAGGAGAGGAAGGCCGCGTTTTCGAGGTCCACGCGCAGCGCCACACCTCGGGACGCCGTGGCGGTCCCGGTGTTCGAGAAAGCGGGTGTCAGGCGCGGGAGGCGGGACGTCTCGGCGAGGACGCGTGGTTCATGGGTGCGGAGCGTGAAGGACGGCCTCCCGCCGTCCGGGCGCGGCTTGCCTGCCCCGTCGGCTCCCGGCCCGAGCAGCACCGTCGCGGCGACGGTCGCCAGTCCTGCCATGATCCATCTGCCCGCCCGCCCCATGGTCGTCAGTCGCCCCCGTCCGCCGGATCAGCCGTGAAAGGGCCACCTTGGCATACGGGTCGCACCCGGAAAGCAGGGCTACGGGGTCTCCGGAACCGGGACTTGACCTCAAGTTTGGTTGAGGGCAGAAAGTGCACGCATGACTTCGGACATGGAAAACCAGCCGATCACGCACGCCCCGGCCACGGCCCCGGCCGGGTTCCAGGACCCGGCGCGCTTCCTCGCGGACACGCTGCCCGCGGTACGGCGTCCCGACGTAGGGCCCGTACTGATCAGTGAGTGGGACGCGGAGGACACCGGGAAGCAGCAGGCCATGATCGAGGAAGCCGCGCGGGCGCTGGGGGCGGGGCCGCTGCCGGACGGGCTGGTGTCGCAGGTCTTCCTGGCCGGGACGGACGGCCGTACGGTGCTCGGCTTCGGGCAGTGGGAGGAGGGGGCCGCCGGCGCACCCCTGGCCGGCGGGGAGGGCGGGGCGCGGCGCTACCGCTACTACCGCAGCCTGCTGCCCCAGGGCGAGCCGCCGGAGCCCGGGTGCATCGTGACCGTCCGCTTCGAAACGACGGGGCACGAGGCTGCGAGGCAGCTGGTCGACGGTCTGGTGGACATGATGAACGGCGCGCAGCCGGACGACGCCGTCGGCTCCCGGACGCGGTCCGGCGGTATCTCCTCGAACTTCCACATCAGCGAGGACGGCACCCGGGTCTTCAACTACAGCGAGTGGACGGACGAGGCCGCGCACCAGCGCATGGTCGAGACGTCGCTCCAGCGGGGCGGCGCGGTGATGCGGTTCGTCGAGAGCGTCCCGGGCGTCACGCCGCTCGGTTTCAAGCGGTACGTGGCGCCGCGGGGGCTCGTACGGAGGTGAGGGGGCGGGGCGCCGGGCAGGGCGGGCGGCAGGTGCCCGCCCTGCTCAGTAACGCGCGGCGAAGGGCTGGTCCGTGGGTACGATCTCGCGGCCGAGCGGGAGCAGCGAGATCGGCACCATCTTGAAGTTCGCGATGCCGAACGGGATGCCGATGATCGTCACGCACAGCAGGAGCCCCGTGACGATGTGGCCCAGCGCCAGCCACCAGCCGGCGAAGATGACCCAGATGACGTTGCCGATGACCGAGCCGGCGCCCGCGTCGCGCCGCTCGACCGTCGTACGGCCGAAGGGCCAGAGCGCGTAGCCCGCTATACGGAACGAGGCGATGCCGAAGGGGATCGTGATGATCAGGACGCAGCAGATCAGGCCCGCGATGACGTAGCCGATGGCCATCCACAAGCCGCTCAGGATCAGCCAGATGACGTTGAGGATGAGCTTCATGTAGCGGCAGCCTTCCATGCACCGGAGTCGTGCGGTGGTTGTGTCCTTTCCCCAGGTAGACGCTGGGACCGCCGGAATCGTTGCAGGCGCCGCGGGCCGGGTCGGCCGCCGGGGAGGCCGAGGACCGGGCGGGCCCGGGGCCGGGGCGGGCGAGGGCCGGGACCGGTGGCCAGGCTCGGGGCCGGGCCCGGGGCCTCAGGAGTGGCGGCCCGCCATCTGTTCGAGGCGTGTGATGCGCTCGCGCATCGGCGGGTGGGTCGAGAAGAGCTTGGTCAGGCCGTCACCGGCCCGGAACGGGTTGGCGATCATCATGTGTCCGGCCGTCTCCAGCCGCGGTTCGGCCGGCAGCGGAAGCTGCTGCGTGCCCGCCTCCAGCTTGCGCAGCGCGGAGGCGAGGGCGAGCGGGTCGCCGGTGAGCTGGGCGCCGGAGGCGTCGGCCTGGTACTCGCGGGAGCGGCTGACGGCCAGCTGGATGAGGGAGGCCGCCACCGGCCCGAGGATCATGATCAGCAGCATCCCCAGGATGCCGGGGCCCTCGTCGTCGTCGGAGCGGCCTATGGGAATCAGCCAGGCGAAGTTGACCAGGAACATCACCACCGAGGCGAGGGCCCCGGCCACGGACGAGATGAGGATGTCGCGGTTGTAGACGTGGCTGAGCTCGTGGCCGATGACGCCGCGCAGCTCGCGCTCGTCCAGGAGGTGCAGGATGCCTTCCGTGCAGCAGACCGCGGCGTTGCGCGGGTTGCGGCCGGTGGCGAAGGCGTTGGGGGCCTGGGTCGGGGAGATGTACAGACGGGGCATGGGCTGGCGGGCGGCCGTGGAGAGCTCCCGGACCATGCGGTAGAGCTGTGGGGCCTCGAACTCGCTGACCGGCCGGGCGCGCATGGCGCGCAGGGCCAGCTTGTCGCTGTTCCAGTACGCGTAGGCGTTGGTTCCGAGAGCCACGAGGACCGCGATGATCAGGCCCGTACGGCCGAAAAGACTGCCGATGACGATGATGAGTGCGGACAGCCCCCCGAGGAGTACGGCGGTCCTGAGCCCGTTGTGCCTGCGGTGCACGGTACGCCCTCCAGGTGGTGCGGCAGGGGAACCCTTTGCTGACGTTTCCTCCACTTTTCAGTGGACCCTTTCTGTCTGGTCAACGCCAGATGAGGGGTGCTAGTTCCCTTGTGCATCCGCAGGCGGCGTACGGCCGTGCGAGTGAGCCCGCGCGCGGGCGCCTTCCGGGCGCTCCCCAGGGGGCGGATGGGGCAGGGCGGATTCCGGCCAGAAGGCGGTCGGGTACGCGCCGCGGAACGGCCGAAGATCACCGCCGGACGGGCAGGAAATGATCAGGAGGCGGTCGGACAGCGGGCAGGAAGTGCTCAGGAAGCGGTCGGACAGCGGTCGTCGAGCGGCCGGGGAGGCACCCTCAGAGGAGCGCGCCGGAGGCGAACCGGAGGACCAGCTGCGGTGCCCCGGAGAGGACGATGCCGAGGACGGCGGCGAGGGCGACGGCCACGGCGATCGAAGCCGGGATCTTCGCCTGGGAAAGCCGGGTCGCACCGGACGCGGAACCGCCGCCGCCCTGGACCCCGCTCTCGGTACCCGTGCCGGTCCCGGCACCTGCACCGGCACCGACGGCGACCCGCTCCCCGGCCTTCACCTCGGCCCCGGCTTCGGACCCGGCCGTCTCCCCCGCCGTACGGAAGAGCACCGCCGTCCACTGGAGGTAGTAGTAGAGCGCGATCACCACATTGACGGCCATGACGACCGCGAGCCAGGCCGGCCCGGCGTCGACCGCCGCGGAAAAGACCGTGACCTTGGCGAACAGGCCGATGATGCCGGGCGGCAGACCCGCGAGGCAGAGCAGGAAGAAGCCGAGGGCGAGCGCGGCCAGCGGGCTGCGTGCGTAGAGGCCGCGGTAGTCGCTGATGCGGTTGGCGGGGCTCGTACGGGCCACGAGGGCGGCGACCCCGAAGGCGCCGAGGTTCACGGCCGCGTACATCAGGGCGTACGCGACGGTCGAGCCGATGGCGTGCGCGGCGTCCCGGGCGTACCCGGCTGCGGCGATCGGCACGAGGAGGTAGCCGGCCTGGCCCACCGAGGACCAGGCGAGCAGGCGTACGGCGCTGTGCGCGCGCTCCGGGGCCTGGCGCAGCGCGGCGACGTTGCCGACGGTCATGGTCAGGGCGGCCAGTACGGCGATCGCCGGCCCCCAGACGTCCGCGTACGAGGGGAAGCCCTCGACCGTGACCAGGATGAGGCCCGAGAAGCCGACGGCCTTGCCGATCACGGAGAGGTACGCGGCGACCGGCAGCGGCGCGCCCACGTAGGTGTCGGGCACCCAGAAGTGGAACGGCACGGCGGCGGTCTTGAAGGCGAAGCCGACGAGGGTCAGCGCGACGCCCGCCGTGGCCAGGGTGGCCAGCTGGGGGTCGGGCAGGTTCGTCAGGGCGGTGGCGACGCGGCTCAGGTGCAGGCTGCCGGTCGCCGCGTAGACGAAGCTGACGCCCAGGAGCATGACCGCGGTGGCCGCCACCGAGGACAGGAAGAACTTCAGCGCCGCTTCCGAGGAGAGGCGGTTCGCGCGCTTGAGTCCTACGAGGGCGAAGGCGGGCAGCGAGGCCACTTCGAGGGCGATGACGAGGGTCGCCAGGTCCCGGGAGGCGGGCAGCAGGGCCGCGCCCGCCGCCGAGGACAGCAGCAGGAACCAGTACTCGCCCGCGGGCAGGCGGTGTTCCTCGATGGCGGTGACCGACAGCAGGGCCGTGAGCAGGGCGCCGGCCAGCACCAGGAACTGGATGACGACGGCGAAGTGGTCGGCCGCGTAGCTGCAGACGCCGGGGTCGTCGGTCAGGCAGAAGGTGCGGCGGTCCCCCGCCACGAGGGGGATGAGGGAGAGGGCGGCCAGGGCGAGGCCGCCGACCGCGCACCAGCCGAGGACCGGCTTGCGGTGCCGGGGTACGAACAGGTCGGCGACCAGGACGGCCAGGGCGACGACGGCGGTGATGGTGGGCGGCGCGATGGCGAGCCAGTCGACGGACTGGACCAGGGAGGACACGGAACTCATCACTTACCGCCTCCGAGGAGCTGCTGGACGGCCGGGTCGGTGAGGCCGAGGAGGGCCGCGGGCCACAGGCCGGCGAGGACGGTGAGGGCGGCGAGGGGCGACCAGGCCGCGTATTCGTAGCGGGCCAGGTCGGGGATGGCGGGAGCGGTGCGGGTGGCCCCGGGCTCGGCTGCCTCGGCTGCCCCTGAGGTATCTGCGGCATCCGTGGCATCTGCGGCACTGGAAGTACCAGCCGCCACGGCAACCACGTCAGCCTCGGCCGTCTCCTTGCCTCCCATGCACACCCGTCGTACGACGATCAGCAGGTACGCGGCGGTGAGGAGCGTGCCGAGACCGGCCAGCACCATGAACGTGAGGAACGCGGGGCGGCTGAGGCCCTCGGCGGGCCGGAACGCGCCGAACATCGCGAGCATCTCGCCCCAGAACCCGGCGAGTCCGGGCAGGCCGAGGGAGGCGATGGCGCCGAAGGCCAGCAGGCCGCCGAAGCGCGGCGCGCGCCCGTAGAGCGCGGCTCCGGTGCGGCCCGCGAGCCGGTCGAGGTCGGTGGTGCCGTAACGGTCCTTGAGGGCGCCGACCAGGAAGAAGAGGAGGCCGGTGATCAGGCCGTGGGCGATGTTGGCGAACAGCGCGCCGTTGACTCCGGTCGGTGTCATGGTCGCGATGCCGAGGAGCACGAAGCCCATGTGGCCGACCGAGCTGTACGCGATCAGGCGCTTGAGGTCGCCCTTGGCGCCGCGCCGGGCGAGCGCCAGGCAGGCGAGCGAGCCGTAGACGATGCCGATGGCGGCGAAGGCGGCGAGGTACGGCGCGAAGGTGTGCATGCCGTCGGGCGCGATGGGCAGCGCGATGCGCACGAAGCCGTACGTGCCCATCTTCAGCAGCACGCCCGCCAGGAGCACGGAGCCGACGGTGGGGGCCGCGGTGTGCGCGTCCGGCAGCCAGCTGTGCAGGGGCCACATCGGCGCCTTGACGGCCAGTCCGATGCCGATCGCGAGCACCGCGATCAGCTGAACGGTGTGGCTGAGCTGGGACTTCGGGCCGTTGTCAGTGGCGAGTGCCACCATGTCGAACGTGCCGGACTTCAGGCCGATGAGGAGGAGGCCCAGCAGCATCACGACCGAGCCGAGGAGGGTGTAGAGGATGAACTTCCACGCCGCGTAGGTCCTTTGGGCACCGCCCCACCGGGCGATGAGGAAGTACATCGGGATGAGGACCATCTCGAAGGCGAGGAAGAACAGCACGAGGTCCAGGACGGCGAAGGTGGCGAGGGTGCCGGCCTCCAGGACCAGGAGCAGGGCCACGAATGCCTTGGGAGACGGGCCCACAGGCAGGTGGAAGTAGCTGTAGAGCGCGCAGAGGAAGGTCAGCAGCGCGGTCAGGACGAGGAGGGGGAGCGAGATGCCGTCGATGCCGAGGTGGATCCGGATGCCGAGGGCCTGGATCCAGCTGATGTCGGTGGTGGCCTGCATCCGGGCCGGGTGGTCGTGGTCGAAGCCGACGGCCAGCGCGACGGCCGCGGCCAGGACGACGCCGGTGACGGTCACGCCGTGGCGCAGTACGGCCTGGTCGGGGTCGCGGCCCCGCAGACCGGGCGGGGCCGGGAGCAGAGCGGCGACCGCGCCCAGCAGGGGGAGGACGACGACGGCCGCGAGGAGAAGCTGCATAGCGGTGTGATTCACGGTCAGGCTCCCGTGCCCGTAGCGACGAGGACGACGGCGACGGCCAGGACGAACGAGCCCGCGAGCAGCGCGCCCAAGTAGGTCTGCACATTGCCGGTCTGGGCGCGGCGGACGGCGGCTCCCAGCCAGCGGGAGGCGGTGCCCGCGCCGTTGACGTACGTGTCGACGACCTCGCGGTCGAGGAAGCGCACGAGCCGGGCGCCGGCCCGCACCGGCCGGACGAACAGGGCGGTGTAGACGGCGTCGAGGTGGAAGCCGAGGGCGGCGGGGCGGTGCAGCGGGCCCAGGAGGAGCCGGCCGGGGTCGGCGGGGTCCGGGGCGGCGGCGTTGTCGCCGTAGGCCGCGGCGTGGGTGGCGATGGCGCTCTCCTCGGAGTCCGCCGGGGCGGCGTCCGGGGCCACGGCGACCGCGCCGAGCGGGACACGGGCGGCGAGGGCGGTGGTGTGCCGCCAGGCTCCGTACATGACCAGGGCGCCGACGAGGGCGACGCCGGTGCCCAGGACGGAGGTGGTCAGGGTCGGCGTCAGCGAGCGGCCGTCGAACCAGTCGGGCAGGACGGGGGTGGCCAGACCGAGCGCGAGGGTGGGGACGAACAGCACCCACAGCACGGTGTTCATCACGAGCGGCTGCTTGCCGTGGTCGGGGGCGGTTTCCGGGCCCTTGCCGTGGAAGGCCAGCAGCCACAGCCGGGTCGCGTACCCGGCGGTGAGGAGGGCGGTGAGCAGGCCGGCGATCAGGACGGTCCAGCCGGCCGCGGTGGGGACGGCGGCGAGCGTGCCGGAGGCCGTCGGGTGGCCGGTGGCGGCGTGTTCGGCGGCGCCCAGGACGGCTTCCTTGGAGAAGAAGCCGGCGAACGGGGGAATGGCGGCGAGGGCGAGCAGCGCGACCGTCATCGTCCAGTAGGCGTCGGGGATGCGGCGGGCCAGGCCGCGCATCCGCGACATGGCGGCCAGCGAGTTGGTGCCGGCGGCGTGGATGACCACACCGGCGGCGAGGAAGAGGAGGGCCTTGAACGCACCGTGCGACAGGAGGTGGAAGACGGCGGCGCCGCGGTCGCCGACGGCCAGCGCGCCGGTCATGTAGCCGAGCTGGCCGACCGTCGAATAGGCCAGGACGCGTTTGATGTCGTCCTGCGCCAGGGCGGCGAGACCGGAGCCGACCATGGTGACCGCGGCCATGACGGCGAGCACGACCATCGCGGCGGCGGAGGCCGCGAAGACGGGGAGGAGACGGGCGACGAAGTAGACGCCGGCGGCGACCATGGTGGCCGCGTGGATGAGGGCCGAGACCGGGGTCGGGCCGGCCATCGCGTCGGGCAGCCAGGTGTGCAGCGGGAACTGCGCCGACTTGCCCGCCACGCCGGCCAGGAGCAGCAGCGCGATCAGGGTGGGGTGGTCCAGGCCGCCGACGGCGACGGTCTTGAGGATGCCGGTGATGCGGAACGTACCGGCGTCGGCGGCGAGCGCGAAGATGCCGAAGAGGAAGGGGACGTCGCCCAGCTTGGTGACGAGGAACGCCTTGAGGGAGGCGGAGCGGGCGGCTTCGGTCTCCCAGTAGTGGCCGACCAGGAAGTACGAGCAGATGCCCATGATCTCCCAGCCCACCAGCAGCACCATCAGGTCGCCGGAGTAGACGACCAGCAGCATCGCGGCGGTGAAGAGGGAGACCAGGGCGGCGTAGGAGGGGTAGCGCGGGTCGTCGCGCAGGTAGCCGGTCGAGTAGATCTGCACGCAGCAGGCGACGACCGCGACGAGTACGGCGACGAGCGCGGCGAAGCCGTCGATGTGCAGGGCGAGGTCGATGGGGACCGAGCCGGTCGGGGTGAGCCGGGTCGCGGCCTCCGCCGGAGCCTTCCCCGCACCGGCGCCGCCGCCCTGGTGCACGGCCACGACGACGGCCAGGGCGGCCGCGGCGACGGTCGGCAGGATGGCCAGCGGGCGCACGAACCCGGGTGCCCGGCGGCCGAGGAAGATGCCCGAGAGGGCGCCGAGGAAGGGGAGGAGGGGTACGAGTACGGCGGTGGTCGTGGTCGTCACGCGGCGGCCTCCGCCTGCTGGTCCGGCCGCGGCCGGCCGGCGGCGCGGCCGGCGTCGCCGGTGAAGTCATCGTTCGGGTCGCTGCCGTCCGGCCGCTCGGCGAGGTCGCGGAGCCGGTCGACGTCCGAGCTGCCGCGGTTGCGGTAGACGAGCAGGACGATCGCCAGGCCGATGCCGATCTCGGCGGCGGCCACGGCGATGGTGAAGAGGGTGAGTGCCTGGCCGGCGTGCAGCTTGTCGCGCAGCCAGACGTCGAACGCCACCAGGTTGAGGTTGACGGCGTTGAGCATCAGCTCGACGGACATCAGGACGAGGATCGCGTTGCGGCGGGCGAGCACGCCGTACAGGCCGACGCAGAACAGGAGGACGGCGAGGACGGCGGGATAGGCGAGATGCATCAGCCTTGGTCCTCTCTGAGACGTGCGCGGTCACCGGGCTGTTCGCGGGAGCCGGACCGTTGGCGGGGGCCGGGCCGCTTTCCGCCGCCGGGCTGCTCGCGGTCGCCGTTCTTTCGGGAGAGCACGATCGCGCCGACGAGGGAGGCGAGGAGGAGGACGGAGAGCGCTTCGAACGGCAGCACCCAGTACTGGAACAGGCTGCGCCCGGAGGCTTCGGTGGAGCCCTGGACCGCGCCGTCCAGGTCGATCCAGGTCGTACGGAACGCGTCCGTGACGACCCAGACGAGCGCGGCGGCGGAGGCGACGGCCACGGTCAGCGCGGCCCAGCGGTTGCCGGAGTCGGCGTCCGGGGAGCGGCCGATGGGCGCCTTGGTGAGCATCAGTCCGAAGAGGAGGAGGACGACGACGGACCCGACGTAGATCAGTACCTGCACCCAGGCGATGAACTCGGCGGTCAGCAGGAGGTACTCGACGGCGATGCCGCCGAGCGTGACCACCAGCCACAGTGCGGCGTGCACCAGCTGCTTGGTGGTGACGGTGACCAGGGCCGCGCCGAGGGTGACGAGGCCGACGAGGAGGAAGGCGATCTCGACCCCGGTCGGGGAGAGGAAGCCGTGGCTTGCGGCGGCGAGCGTCACGCTTCCCCCTCCTGGTCCTGGGCGGCGCGGTCCTGGGCGGCCTGTTGCTGGGCCGCTTCCTGAGCGGCGAGTTTGTCGGCGGCCTTGCGGGCGGCGGCGATCTCCTTGGGCTCCTCGGCCGCGGGGTCGAGGGCGGGCGGCTCCGGGACCGTCCACATCCATTCGCGGAGTTTGTCCCGCTCGTGGGTCAGGTTGTGGATGTCGGTCTCGGCGTACTCGAACTCCGGCGACCAGAACAGCGCGTCGAAAGGACAGACCTCGATGCAGATACCGCAGTACATGCAGAGGGAGAAGTCGATGGCGAAGCGGTCCAGGACGTTGCGGCTGCGCTCGCGGCCGCCGGGGGCGGCGGGCGGCACCGTCTCCTTGTGGGAGTCGATGTAGATGCACCAGTCCGGGCACTCACGGGCGCACAGCATGCAGACCGTGCAGTTCTCCTCGAACAGCCCGATCACACCGCGGGTACGCGGCGCCAGCTCGGGCTGGACCTCCGGGTACTGCTCGGTGACCGAACGCTTCGTCATCGTCCGCAGGGTCACGGCCAGGCCCTTGGCGAGGCCGCTGCCCGGCCAGCCGGACTTCTTCTCCGGGGCCATTACGAGATCACCACCTTGATGACGCCGGTGAGGGCGATCTGGGCGAGGGCCAGCGGGATCAGCACGGTCCACGCCAGCTTCTGCAGCTGGTCCTCACGCAGCCGCGGATAGCTGACGCGCAGCCAGATCACGCCGAAGGCGAGGACGGCGGTCTTCAGGAGCGTCCACAGCCAGCCGAGGCCGTCGGCGCCGAACGGCCCGTGCCAGCCGCCGAGGAAGAGCACGGAGGTCAGGGCGCACAGGACGACGATGCCCGCGTACTCGGCGAGCAGGAACAGCGCGAAGCGCAGTCCGGTGTACTCGGTGTACGCGCCGAAGATGATCTCGGAGTCGGCGACCGGCATGTCGAACGGCGGACGCTGCAGTTCGGCCAGCCCCGCCGTGAAGAAGACCAGGCCGCCGACGATCTGCCACGGCACCCACCACCAGTGGAAGGCGTCCAGGATGCCGGGCAGCGAGAGCGTTCCGGCGGCCATCGCGACGGAGGCGGCGGCGAGCAGCATCGGCAGCTCGTACGCGAGCAGCTGCGCGGCCGTACGCAGGCCGCCGAGCAGCGAGAACTTGTTGGCCGAGGCCCAGCCCGCCATCAGCGAGCCCAGCACGCCGACGCCCATGACGGCGAGGACGAAGAAGACGCCCGCGTCCAGGGACTGCCCGACCGCGTTGTCCGGGCCGATCGGAATGGCGATCAGCACCAGCAGATACGGCAGGAGCGCGACGGCGGGCGCGAGCTGGAAGATGCGCCGGTCGGCACCGGCCGGTACGACGTCCTCCTTCTGCGCGAACTTCACCCCGTCGGCGACGAGCTGCGCCCAGCCGTGGAAGCCACCCGCGTACATGGGGCCGAGGCGGCCCTGCATATGGGCCATGACCTTGTGCTCGGTCTGGCCGATGACCAGGGGGAAGACCAGGAAGGCGACGAAGACCGCGATCAGGCGCAGGGCGATGTCGAGGGCGTCGCTCATGGTCTGGTCCCGCCTTCTTCCGCTGCGTCGTCGGAGCCGTCGCCGGTGCCGGTGCTGGTGCCCGAGGGCTCGGGCTGGTCTTCGACTTCGGGTTTCTCTTCGGATGCAGGCGCGGCTTCGGGTGCAGGCGCGGCTTCAGACGCAGGCGCGGCTTCAGACGCAGGCGCGGCTTCGGCGGCACGCTTCTCGCCGGCCTTCGGCTCGTCCTCGAACGCGGGGCGCGCGTGGTGCCACGGAGCGTCCGAGGACCCGGTGGCGGCGGGCGCCTGGTCGGATGCCTTGTCGGACGGCTGTCCGGCCTCCTGGGCGGCCGGTTGCTGGCTGGCCGAGCCCTGGCCGGCGCTGCGCGTCCGGCGGGCAGGGCGTTCCGGCCGGGCGGCCGGGGCCGAAGCCGGGGCGGCGGCCGGAGTCCCGGCGGAGGCGCCCGCGTCCGTGGCAGGCGTCTGCGCGCTGTCCGCGGCGCCCTGCTGGCTTGCCGAGCCCGCACCCGCCGTACGCGTACGGCGGGCAGGCCGCTCCCCCGCCGCCCCGCCGGCCGCACGGGCACCACCGGCCGCGCGGGCACCGCGGGCCGGGCGGGCCGGGGCAGGCGGCAGCTGGCCCTTCAGCGGCCCCCACTCGTTCGGGTCGGGCACACCGGGCGGCAGCATCTGGCGGCGCTTGGGCCCGCCGTGCTCGGACTCGCCCGGCTCCTTCGCGCCCGGCCACGCCTTGGCGACCCGCGCGGCGAGCACGAAGTCCTTGCGCAGCGGGTGGCCCTCGAAGTTCTCGGGGAGCAGCAGGGGGAAGAGGTACGGGTGGCCGGTGAAGTCCACGCCGAACATCTCGTGCGTCTCGCGCTCGTGCCAGCCCGCGCCCGCGTACACACCGGTGGCGGTGGGAAGCACGGCCGACTCGTGCGGGACGGTGGTGCGCAGCACCAGGCGCCGTACGGGCCCTCCGGGGCGGGCGATGTCGGCGAGGTGGGCGCAGACGCGGAAGCCGGTACCGGGCTCGTCGACGGCGCTCAGCCAGTCGAAGTAGCTGCACCCGAGATCGTCGCGGGCGGCGGTCAGCGCCGTGATCCACGCGTCGGCGGGCACGTCGACGGTCAGGAGCTCGTACGCCTCCTCCGCCGTGGCACCGGGCCCGAAGATCTCGGTGGCGGGGCCGGGCAGCCACCCGACGGGCGGCGCCGCGACGTCCTCGGCCGCGTCGGCGGCCGCTGCGGGACCGGTGCCCTCCGTGGGATCGGTGTCCTGCGCGGGGCCGGTGCCCTCCGCCGCGCCGGCGGCCTCGGCCGACGGGCCCGGAGGCTGTTCGTCGCTCACTGCTCCCCCGCTCCCTTCGGCTTCCCGTCACCGGCCGCCTCGGCGTGAGCACCGGCTTCGGCTTCGGCACCGGCGGCCTCACCGGCCCCGGCCGTCGCCCCGGGCACCGGCGGCGCCACCAGCCCGCTGCGGAGCGCGGCAGCCGACGGCCCGGAAGGCGCGGCGCCGTTGCTCGCGTCGCTCCCGTTCACGTACCGCTCCGGCAGCGACTCGCGGGCGATCTTCTCCTGGAGCTTGAGGATGCCCTGCAGCAGCGCCTCGGGCCGGGGCGGGCAGCCCGGTACGTACACGTCGACGGGAATGATCTGGTCGACGCCCTTGGTGACCGCGTACGAGTCCCAGTAGGGCCCCCCGCAGTTCGAGCACGCGCCGAAGGAGATGACGTACTTCGGCTCCGGCATCTGCTCGTACAGCCGCTTGACCGCGGGCGCCATCTTGTCCGTCACCGTGCCGGAGACGATCATGAGGTCCGCCTGCCGGGGCCCCGGCGCGAACGGGATGACGCCCAGCCGGATGAAGTCGTGCCGGGCCATCGACGCGGCGATGAACTCGATCGCGCAACAGGCGAGCCCGAAGTTGAAGACCCACAGGCTGTAGCGGCGGCCCCAGTTGAGGACCACCTTCATGGGTTCGGGAGCCAGGCGGGCGAGCGGGCCCAGCCGGCGTCGTTCGACGGCACCGCCGGCGGACACGACGGGCAGTTCGGTGCCCGTCGCCGTGGCCGGCTTCGCGTTCGTCACGTCCATTCCAGGACGCCCTTCTTCCATGCGTAGAGCAGGCCGACGGCGAGGAAGCCGAGGAAGATGAACATCTCCACCAGCGTGACGCCGCCGAAACCGGGGGCGGCGAAGACCGTCGCCCAGGGGAACAGGAAGATCGAGTCGACGGCGAAGATCACGTAGAGGAAGGCGTAGACGTAGTAGCGGACCTGGGTGTGTGCCCAGCCCTCACCCACCGGGTCCACGCCGCATTCGTAGGTGAGCAGTTTCTCCGGGGTGGGCACCACGGGCCGCAGCAGCCGCCCGGCACCGAAGGCCACGGCCACGAAGAGCACACCGATCACGGCGATGAGGCCGACGACCGAGTACCCCTGGAAATAGTCCGCGGCAATGCTGGTGCGTACGGTCGCGTCCGGCACGTCCGCCCTCGCTCCCTGACTGCTCTTGTTCAACGACTTCGACGATCTGTACGCACGGGAGTCTAGGCCCTGGCCCGCCCCAGGTGAGCAGTCGCGTCACATGGCGGGCGGCTATGGCCCGACTTCGCCCCACCTGGCCCCTTCCGTACGAACCAATACGGACGGCACGGACCGCTGCGGACCACACGGACCGCCCGGATCGCCCAGACCTCTACAGACCATGGCAGGACATCGTAGAACGCCGCAATCCACCACAGACAGCTACAGATCACCGCGAACCCTCACGCGGCGGCCTCAGCCCTCGCGCCGCTGCCCCGCCCCGCGCGACACCGCGCGTTCCATCACCTCGGCGGCGAGCCGCGCCGCCGCCACCCGCGTCCGTTCGCCCAGCAGCTCCGTACGGACGGCTCCGCCACCGGCCAGATGCCGGTCGTACGGCAGCGGAAGCACCGCGGCGCCACCCGCTCCCAGATGCTCGACGGCCTTCCGTACGTCAATGCCCCCGTCGGGTGATGTGTGGTTGAGCACGACGACGGAGGTCGGCAGCAGCCCGCGGTGCACTCCGCCCATCCACTCCAGTACGGACTTGGTCGCCAGCACCCCCTCCACGGTCGCCGGCGTCACCAGGACCCGCGCCTGCGTGGTGACCAGCGCGGTACGCGCCACCTCGGCCGGCAGCGTCTCGCAGTCCACGACCGTGGTCGCGAAGTGGCGGCGCAGGGAGGTCATGACGATGCGGTACGTCTCGACGTCCAGCCGCGTACCGATCGAGCCCTGGCTGCCGGGCAGCAGCCAGCCGCCGCCGGTGAACGGCAGCAGGTAGCCGGTCAGGTCGGTGATCAGCATGGACGGGTCGACGATCTGCGCCAGGTCGGTGCTCGACCAGCGCACCTCGCGCGCGCCCAGCCGGTGCGGCAGCGTGCCCAGCGCCGGGTCGGCCTCCACCGCCAGCACCGGGTCCGAGCGGTAGTGCGCGTACGTGAGGGCCAGCAGGGCGGCGACGGTGGACTTGCCCGCGCCGCCGCGGATGCTGGACACGGCCAGTTGGCGGCCGGTGGTCACGGGTTGCTGGATGGCGTGCGCGGCCCGCGTGACGGCCTCGGTCTCGGCCGCCGCGGAGGAGGCGAACACGCGCCGCAGCGCCCGCCCCGCACGCCGGGCGACGGTTTCGCCGTGCCGGGGTCTGGTCCGTACGCCGTCCAGATCGGGCGGGAGGAGGGGGACGGAGACGGGGGTGGGGGTGGAGGCCGGGGCGGGTGCCCGGGTGGGGGCGGGGGCCGGGGCCGAGCGGTGCGGCTGATTCGTTTGCTGGTGCACACCTGATGCGGAGGCGGGCCCGGGCACCGGCGCGGCTCCAGCCTCCGCCCGCCTCGCTCCAGGCACCGTCGGCACCGCCCCGCCTCCCGCCCCGGGCGCGTACCCAGGCATCGGCGGCACAACGGGCACCGTCCGCCCCGGCTCCGCCTGTCGCCCCAACTCTCCCGGCTGTTCCGACATGAACCCTCCGCCGCCCCTCCTGGTCGAACTGATCGATCCGGTCCGGTCGACCGTTCAGGCCGATCATTTTCACCGACTCGGCCGTCTTTCTCGGCCGCAGCCCGGTCAGAACATGCGCAGCAGACCGCCGTACGCCCCGAACACCCCGAGGGCAACCGGAATCAGCGCCACCACCCCCACCGTCTCGGCCAGGTCCAACAGGCGTCGCAGCCGCGGCCGTACGCGCTCCGGCAGCCGCACCGCGAGAGCCGCGAGCGGCAGCACCGCCAGCAGACACAGCACGGTCAGCGCACCCGCCGGGCTCCCACCGCCGGAGGCCCACAGCGCCGCGAGCCGTACGCAGACCGCCGCACCGGCCGCCAGCAGCGCCACGACCTCCAGGACCAACGGGTAGGCGCGCGCCCGCGAGAACAGCACGACGCACAGCAGCACCGCGGCCGCCACCGTCCAGCCGTCGGCCGCGCCGGACGCGTCCGCGGCGCCCCCGGCGGCCAGCAGACCGGCCGCCCCCGCCGACACGGCCACCGTGACGGCGGCCGGCGTGAGGCCGCGGTGCGTGGCGCCCAGCGCCGCCGCGGCCCGGTACCGGCTTACCGGGGTGCCACCGGAATGGCGGTCGTCCAGCCGCGTCAGGCCCGCCGACGCCAGGGCGAGACGCGGCAGGTAGCCCAGTACGAGCACCGAGACCACGCCCACCGCGACACCGGCGCGCGCCGGGTCGGCGACCGCCAGGGCCGCTTCCCACACGCCGACCGCGACGGCCGCGGCCCCGACGAGCCCGCCACGCCCCAGGCCCGTACAGAGCCCGAGCAGCGCGAGCACGACCGCCACGGTCAGTCCGACGGCGGCCAAGCGCGGGGCCCCGCCCGGTGTCACGTCCCAGGAAGCGAGTACGCCGAGCGCTCCGCCCATGAGGAGCAGCGCCGTACCGAGCGTCCTCCTGGTGAGCAGCGAGCCGACCGCCGCACCGGCCCCGGCCGTGACAAACGCGGCCACTGCGAGCCACAACCCGGCCCGCTCCGGCCCGAACCAGGCACCGGCGAACACCCCGGCGACGGCCGCCGACAGCACAGCGGCCACGACCGCCGCCGACGTCCGGCTCCGCTCGTCCCACCGCCGGGCGTACACGCCGAGGCCGCCGGGCGCCCCGCCGGCCGCGACCGGCCGGGGCGGGTTTCCCGGCGTCCCGTGTTCGCGGACCAGTCGCAGCACGGACCCGTCAGCAACGTTCGCAGAAGCAAGCGTCTCGCCTTGTGCAAGCACGGCTCCGCCGGCCGTCACCAGACGGCACGACAACAGCTCGGGCGCCGTCCGGCCGGTTGCCGCCGGCCCGGATTCCGCCCGCTCGGGCGGCGCCCCGTCGTCGATCGCCCGCAGCACCTCGGGCAGCAACGCGCCGACCGGCTCGTGCGCGGGCAACACCAGGTCGACCCGCCGTCGTTCGCCCGCCAGCACCACCCGCCGCAACGCCACCCGCTGCCCGGCCCCAGCACTCACCATGCCGACAAAGCCCCCGTACTAGAACCCAACTTGACCCGGCCGAAACCCGGCCGGTTGCCTACGCCCGGATACCTACGCCAGGTTGCCCACACCTGAATACCTACGCCTGGTTGCCGACACCTGGATGCCTACGCGCCCCGCCGGACCACCACCGTGCCCGCCACCTTGTCGTGCAGGCACTGCCGAAACGGTTCGTCCCAGCAGCACCACAGCACGTTGAGCAGCCCCAGGAACGGTACGAACCCCATCGGGATCACCACGGCCCAACGCCCCAGCGACTGCCCGAAGGACAGGTTCGCCCCGTCACCGAGCCGCGCGACCCGCAGACCGCAGATCCGCTTCCCGAACGTGGCGCCGTACTTCCAGTTCATGTACGGCTCGTAGAGGAACACCGCGATGACACCGGCGATCCCGATCAGCGCCGCCGGAATGCCCACGAGAGCGCCGCGCGGCAGCACGGACTCGATGACGGCGATCACCAGGACCAGCACGAACACCGCGCCGACCTGGAAGAGCCCGTCCAGCAGACGCGCCCCGAGCCGCGTCCCCTGACTCGCCAACATGGCTATGGGCGGCCCGCCCATCTGCGGCGCTCCGTACGGGTAGTAGCCCTGCTGCCCCAACCCCGGTCCCTGTCCAGGCCCCGGCGCCCCGTACGCCCCGTACCCCTGCGCCTGTTCGTGACCGTATGCCCCGTACGGCGCCTGCTGCCCGTACGCCCCCTGTTGTCCGTACGGCGCTTGCTGCCCGTACGCTCCCTGCTGCCCGTACGGCCCCTGCTGCCCCTGCTGTCCGTACGGCCCCTGCTGGTACCCACTCATGTCGCAGATCCAAGCCGCCTTGTCCGCCTCCGCACAAGCCGCGCCCTGTCCCGGGCCGCTCCCCGGCCACGTCCCGGTGACCCGAGGTGCGGATCACGGCGGATCACGGGGGCCGAAAGGCGGCAAGGTGAGGAAAACCCCACCCCGGGTCACCGACGTTCCCCATGGTCAGTGCGGGCGGCCACCGGCAAGCTAGGGCGTATGACCGCACGTTCCGCTCATGACCGACGCCGCGATCGCCCCTCCCGGCCGGCCGCGCCGCCGTCGGCCGCCTTCGGTCACGGCGGTGACGGTCACGGCGACGCCCTGCCGTCGCCGCGGGCCCCGCTCGCCCCCGCGACCTGGCGGGAGATCGTCCATCTCCTGTCCAACCTCCCGCTGGGCGTGCCGGCCTTCGCCGTACTGACGGTCTGGCTGGTGGCGGGGATCGGGCTGTCCGTCACCGTCGTCGGGCTGCCGCTGCTCGCGGTGGGCCTCCTGGTGTGCCGTCAGTACGGGAAGCTGGAGCGCGCCCGCGCACGGCGCCTGCTGGGCGTACAGGTGGACGAGCCCAGCCCGCCGCAATCCCCGGGGAACGGTTTCTTCGCCTGGCTGTGGGTGCGGCTGAAGGACCCGGTCGGCTGGCGGCACGCCTTGTACGCGTTCATTCGGTTGCCGTGGGCGATCCTCACCTTCCCGGTGACGGTCGCCGCGTTCTTCGTGGCCTGGCCCGCCCTGCCCTGGATCGCGCGCGGGCTGACCAACGCCGACCGGATGATGGTGCGCGGTCTGCTGTCGCCCTCCGACGAGCTGGAACGGCGGATCGCCGAGCTGAAGACGGACCGCGCGACGGTCTCCGACACGGCCGCCGCCGACCTGCGGCGCATCGAGCGCGACCTGCACGACGGGGCGCAGGCCCGGCTCGTCGCCCTGGCGATGGGGCTCGGGCTGGCGAAGGAGAAGCTGCTGGAGGACCCGGACGCGGCGGCGCAGATGGTCGACGAGGCGCACGGCGAGGTGAAACTCGCCCTTCAGGAGCTGCGCGACCTCGCGCGCGGCATCCATCCGGCGATCCTCACCGACCGCGGGCTGGGCCCGGCCCTCACGTCGCTGGCCGGGCGCTGCACGGTCGCGGTCACGGTGGACGTGGACGTGGCGGAGCGGCCCGCCCCGGCGATCGAGGGCATCGCGTACTTCACCGTCTCGGAGCTGCTGCAGAACGTCTCCAAGCACAGCGGCGCCCGCTCGGCGCAGGTCGAGGTCTGGCGCGCACAGGACCGGCTGCTGATCCATGTGCAGGACGACGGTCGGGGCGGTGCGCGGTTGGACGGCGGCAGCGGGATGGCCGGGCTCGCGGAGCGGCTGGGGTCGGTGGACGGGTTGTTCGTCCTCGATTCGCCGGCCGGCGGGCCGACGCGGGTGACGGCCGAGCTGCCGTGGCGGGGCCGGGCGAGGGAGAAAGGGGAGGGCGAGGGGAAGGTCGAGGGGAAGGTCGCGGGGAGGCGCGCCGGGGCCGGCGCCGGGAAGGGGGCCGGGAAACGCACCGGGCCAGGGACCGGAAAGAAGGCCGGGAAGAGCGCGGGTACGGGGGCGGATGTGCGCGGTGGTGGCGGTAAGGCGTGGCGATGGGGCAAGGGGGCACAGGCGCGGTCGTCCCGGCGGAAGGATGCGGAGACGAGCGACTGAGCACCGTGGCGATCGCGGCACGGCACGGCTCGGAGGGTGGGGAAAACCCCAGGGTGAAGACTGCGCTTTCCCTCATGGTGCGGACGGCGTCGAGCGCGGAGTCTTGAGGTAGTCGGCAGAGCCGGAGGCAGCGGGTCTGACGGCAGCAGCGGCCGGAGGTTGCCGAAGGCGCCAAAAACGCCGACGGCAGGCCGACCGACCCGCACCCGCACCCGCACCCGCACCCGGCAGAGCAGAACGGACGACGAGCCCATGGAAACCGCCTACGGACCTCATCCCCCAGCCTCACGAGTCCCCGTCGCGCTGCGCGCCCCCTTCTCGGGCCGCACCTGGCGGGAGCTCCTCTACCTCCTCCTCAGCCTTCCGGTCGCCTGCGTGATGTTCACCTACGCCGTCACCATGACCGCGCTCGGCGCGGGCCTGCTGATCACGTTCGTGGGCATACCGGTGCTGGCGGGCGGGCTGATCGGCTGCCGGGGGCTCGGGACCCTGGAGCGCGTCCGTGCGCGTGCCCTGCTGGACCTGGACGTGGACTCCCCGGAGCCGATACGCCCCGCCAAACCGGGCCTGATGGGCTGGGTCGGCGCGGTCCTCAAGAGCGGCGTCTCCTGGCGCCACCTCCTGTACTCCCTGCTGCACTTCCCCTGGGCGGTCTTCGCCTTCTGCTTCTCGGTGACGTTCTGGGCGGTGGGCTGGTCGCTCCTCCTCTACCCGCTGTGGCAGTGGACGTTCCCCTCCTACCTCGACCAGCCCGGCATCCAGCTCTGGGGCAACGGCAACGGTGACGGCGTCTACCTGGACACCGCGCCCGGCATGGCGATAGCCAGCGGGATCGGCCTGCTGACCGTCCTGGCCGGGCCGTGGGTGATACGCGGGCTGACGCAGGTCGACCGGGTCCTGGTGTACGGGCTGCTCGGCCCCTCCCCGCTCGCCACCCGCGTCTCGGAACTGGAGTCGGACCGCGGGGTGGTCGTGGACACCGCCGCCGCCGACCTGCGGCGTATCGAGCGCGACCTGCACGACGGCGCACAGGCCCGGCTCGTGGCGCTCGCGATGGACCTGGGCCTGGCGAAGGAGAAGCTGGCGCAGGACCCGGAAGCCGCCGCGAAGATGGTGGACGAGGCACACGGCGAAGTGAAGACGGCCCTCCAGGAGCTGCGGGACCTCGCCCGCGGTATCCACCCGGCCATCCTCACGGACCGCGGACTCGGCCCGGCGCTGTCGGCCCTCGCCGCCCGCTGCACGGTGCCGGTCACGGTCTCCGTGGACCTGGACCGGCGCCCGGCCGCGGCACTCGAAGGCATCACCTACTTCACCGTCTCCGAGCTGCTGCAGAACGTCTCCAAGCACGCGCGGGCGACCAGCGCCGGTGTCGACGTGTGGCATGTGGCGGACCGGATCATGGTGCTCGTGGCGGACAACGGGCAGGGGGGCGCGAGCACGGAAACGGGCAGCGGGCTCGCCGGTCTGGCCGAGCGGCTCAGCGCGGTCGACGGCCTCCTCGTCATCGACTCCCCGCCCGGCGGCCCGACCTCCATAACCGCCGAACTCCCCTGGCGCCACTGACCTGCCCGACACCCCCACCCGCCCGGGAACGCCCGGCACCACCCACCCGCCCGAAATGGCCCTCCGCCCCCGGTCCACCCGGAAAAGCCCGACGCCACCGCCCTACCGGGAAGGCCGGAGCCACCGCCCCGGCCCCGAAAGCCCGGCGCTGCCGAGGACCGCACCCGAGAGGCCCGGCCTACCCCAACAACTCGGCCGGCCGACGCCCGACCGCCCCTCCACCCCAAGCACCGACCGCCCCTCACCCCTTCGCCCCGAGGACCGCCACCGGGACCGAGGCCGGAGCCGAGGACCGACCGACCCTCCTGGACTCCCTTGCCCGAAGACCGACCGACCCTCCTGGACTCCCTTGCCCGAGGGCCACCCGGCCTCCCGGCGCCCTGCCCAAGCACCGCCCACCTCCCCGACGCTTCGACCCGGGCCCCGGCCGCCCTTCCAGCCGGGTCCCAGCCGCCCGTCCAGCCCGGGGGCTCAGCCGCCCGTCCAGCCCGGGGGCTCAGCCGCCCCTCCAGCCGAGGCCCCAGCCGCTCATCCAGCCCGGAACCCAACCGCCGACAACCCAGCGCCGGCACCCCGCCCACCCACCCGACTCGGCCCCAGCCGCCCGCCCTCCCGCCCTGCCCACGGCCTCTCCCCCGAGAACCACCCGCGCCCCACCAGCCCCACCCACCTCTCCACCCCACCGGCCGATCACCCCCTCCCCCACCACCGCCACATCCGCCCTACCCACCCCCCATGCACCCGGCCCCCACTCCTCCCTCCCGCCCCATCCCCAACTCCCACCACCCCCAAAAACACCAGACTCAGCCCGAAACCCTCCACACGCGCGTGTCCGGAGTGGTAACTCTCGATTCCAGGCAGGTGGGAGCAGGCGGTATCGGATGCTGGGATGCTGGGGAGCGCAGGGTGGGGAAGAAACGGAACGTGGGGGCTTGAAGAGTCGTGGAGGACAGGGTGCGGGTGGCCATCGCCGAAGACTCGGTGCTGCTTCGGGAGGGCCTGACCCGGTTGCTGACCGACCGGGGACACGACGTCGTGGCGGGAGTGGGGGACGCCGAGGCGTTGATCAAGGTCATCGGGGAGCTGGCCGCCGAGGACCGGCTGCCGGACGTGGTCGTGGCGGACGTACGGATGCCACCGACGCACACGGACGAAGGGGTGCGGGCCGCGGTGCGACTGCGGCGCGATCATCCGGGGCTGGGGGTGCTGGTGCTGTCGCAGTACGTGGAGGAGCAGTACGCGACGGAATTGCTGGCGGGAAGCAGTCACGGCGTCGGCTATCTCCTCAAGGACCGGGTAGCCGAAGTGCGGGAGTTCGTCGACGCGGTGGTCCGGGTCGCCGAGGGCGGCACCGCGCTGGACCCCGAAGTGGTCGCGCAGCTCCTGGGCCGCAGCCGTAAGCAGGACGTGCTGGCGAACCTCACGCCACGGGAGCGGGAGGTCCTGGGGCTGATGGCCGAGGGGCGGACGAACTCCGCGATCGCACGGCAGCTGGTGGTGAGCGACGGTGCGGTGGAGAAGCACGTCAGCAACATCTTCCTCAAGCTGGGGCTGTCGCAGAGTGACGGGGATCACCGTCGGGTGCTGGCCGTGCTCACGTATCTCAACTCCTGAGAAAGCCGACACGCTGCCAGTCACGCAGGTTGCGGGCGGTCGCAGAGACCGACCGGGACCTAAGGAGTAGAACCAATGGCCGAGGCGCGAGCGTCTTGGAGAAGAGGGCCGGGGGGCGGTTGTTCCATGACAAATCACGACAGAACGGCGTCTCACGTCGCCATCCAGCATGTGATCGACCCAGGGAAGGCGACCCTTACCCACGTACGATGTTCATGGGACGACCGGTCGGCACGACGAGTCCCGAGCCACCGCCCCAAGGGAGGTCCGAAGCAGTGACCAGCCAGGTCAGCAGCCAAGCCGAGCAGGCCGACGGAGCGCTCATCGGGGAGCCGCACGCCCCCGGCGCCGGCACCGACGGCAACGGCGGGAATCACGGCGGTAAAGAGGTACGTCGCCTGGACCGGGTGATCATCCGGTTCGCGGGCGACTCCGGCGACGGTATGCAGCTCACGGGTGACCGGTTCACCTCGGAGACGGCGACCTTCGGCAACGACCTGTCGACGCTGCCGAACTTCCCCGCGGAGATCCGGGCCCCCGCCGGCACCCTGCCGGGCGTCTCCAGTTTCCAGCTGCACTTCGCGGACCACGACATCCTCACCCCCGGCGACGCGCCCAACGTCCTGGTGGCGATGAACCCGGCCGCCCTGAAGGCGAACCTGGGCGACGTGCCGCGCGGCGCGGAGATCATCGTCAACACGGACGAGTTCACCAAGCGCCCGATGGCGAAGGTGGGTTACGAGGTCAGCCCGCTGGAGGACGGGACGCTCCAGGCGTACAACGTCCATCCGGTGCCGCTGACGACCCTGACGATCGAGGCGCTCAAGGACTTCGGGCTCTCCCGCAAGGAGGCCGAGCGCAGCAAGAACATGTTCGCGCTGGGCCTGCTGTCGTGGATGTACCACCGGCCGACCGAGGGCACCGAAGCGTTCCTGCGGCAGAAGTTCGCCAAGAAGCCCGACATCGCCGCGGCGAACGTCGCCGCGTTCCGCGCGGGCTGGAACTTCGGCGAGACCACCGAGGACTTCGCGGTCTCCTACGAGGTGGCGCCGGCCACCCAGGCGTTCCCGACCGGCACCTACCGCAACATCTCCGGCAACCTGGCACTGTCCTACGGCCTGATCGCCGCCGGACAGCAGGCCGACCTGCCGCTCTACCTCGGCTCGTACCCGATCACGCCCGCCTCGGACATCCTGCACGAGCTGTCGCGGCACAAGAACTTCGGCGTGCGGACCTTCCAGGCCGAGGACGAGATCGCCGGCATCGGCGCGGCGCTGGGCGCGGCCTTCGGCGGCGCGCTCGCGGTGACCACCACCTCGGGCCCCGGCGTGGCGCTGAAGTCGGAGACCATCGGGCTCGCGGTCTCCCTCGAACTCCCGCTGCTGATCGTGGACATCCAGCGCGGCGGGCCGTCCACCGGCCTGCCCACCAAGACCGAGCAGGCCGATCTGCTCCAGGCGATGTACGGGCGCAACGGTGAGGCGCCGGTGCCGATCGTGGCGCCGAAGACCCCCGCCGACTGCTTCGACGCGGCGCTGGACGCGGCGCGCATCGCGCTGACGTACCGTACGCCGGTCTTCCTGCTGTCCGACGGCTACCTGGCCAACGGCTCGGAGCCGTGGCGCATTCCGGAGGTCGACCAACTGCCCGACCTGCGCGTGCAGTTCGCGTCCGGTACGAACCACACGCTGGCGGACGGCACCGAGGTCTTCTGGCCGTACAAGCGCGACCAGCAGACGCTGGCCCGGCCGTGGGCCGTGCCCGGCACGCCCGGCCTGGAGCACCGCATCGGCGGCATCGAGAAGCAGGACGGCACGGGCAACATCTCCTACGACCCGGCCAACCACGACTTCATGGTGCGCACCCGCCAGGCGAAGATCGACGGCATCGAGGTTCCGGACCTGGAGGTCGACGACCCGACGGCCGAGGCGGCCGTCCGCGACGGCCAGGGCGCGGCCGCCGCGCAGGGCGCCGACACCCTGGTCCTGGGCTGGGGCTCGACGTACGGGCCGATCACCGCGGCCGTGCGGCGCGTACGGCGCGACGGCGGGCGCGTGGCCCAGGCCCATCTGCGCCACCTCAACCCCTTCCCGCGGAACCTCGGCGCGGTGCTGGCACGTTACGACAAGGTGGTCGTACCCGAGATGAACCTCGGCCAGCTCGCCACCCTGCTGCGGGCGAAGTACCTCGTCGACGCCCGCTCGTACACCCAGGTCAGCGGGATGCCGTTCAAGGCCGAGCAGCTTGCGGAGGTCTTTAAGGAGGCCATCAATGACTGAGACGATCGCGGAGGGGACCTCGACGATCGAGGCGCTTTCCCTGGTGCCCAAGGCCGAGGGCAAGCAGTCCATGAAGGACTTCAAGTCCGATCAGGAAGTGCGCTGGTGCCCCGGCTGCGGTGATTACGCGGTGCTCGCCGCCGTGCAGGGCTTCATGCCCGAACTCGGTCTGGCGAAGGAGAACATCGTCTTCGTCTCGGGCATCGGCTGCTCGTCCCGGTTCCCGTACTACATGAACACCTACGGGATGCACTCCATCCACGGCCGCGCCCCGGCCATCGCCACCGGCCTGGCCTCCTCGCGCCGCGACCTGTCCGTGTGGGTCGTCACCGGCGACGGCGACGCGCTGTCCATCGGCGGCAACCACCTGATCCACGCGCTGCGCCGCAACGTCAACCTCAAGATCCTGCTGTTCAACAACCGGATCTACGGCCTGACCAAGGGCCAGTACAGCCCCACCTCCGAGGTCGGCAAGATCACCAAGTCGACGCCGATGGGCTCGCTGGACGCGCCCTTCAACCCGGTGTCGCTGGCCATCGGCGCCGAGGCTTCCTTCGTGGCCCGCACGGTCGACTCCGACCGCAAGCACCTGACCAGTGTGCTGCGCGCGGCCGCCGCCCACCCGGGCACCGCGCTGGTGGAGATCTACCAGAACTGCAACATCTTCAACGACGGCGCCTTCGAGGTCCTCAAGGACAAGCAGCAGGCCGAGGAAGCCGTGATCCGCCTGGAGCACGGACAGCCCATCCGCTTCGGCGCGCCCGCCGAGGACGGCCTCGGCTCCAAGGGCGTGGTGCGCGATCCGGCCACCGGCGACCTCAAGGTCATCGACGTGACGGCGGAGGGCGCGGACGCGGTGCTCGTCCACGACGCGCACAACCCCTCGCCGACCACCGCCTTCGCCCTGTCCCGCCTCGCCGACCCGGACACGCTGCACCACACCCCCATCGGCGTGCTGCGCAACGTGGACCGCCCGGTCTACGACACGCTCATGGGCGACCAGCTGGACACGGCCATCGAGCAGAAGGGCAAGGGCGACCTCACCTCGCTGCTCGCCGGCAACGACACCTGGACGGTGGTCGGCTAGGGACCGCCCGGCGCCCCGGTCCGGGGCGCCCACCGCCCGCGAGGCGGCGCGCCGCCCGCCCGGCAGGCGGCGGCCCGTCCGCGCGCGGTGGCCGGCCGGACTTCTGTGCCCGTACGAGGTGTCCTGCGACACCGCGTACGGGCACCGCTGTTTTCCGGCCGGAATCCGTCCCGCCGTCCTCGGCCCCCACCCGGCCCCCGCCCTGCCCCCACCTCGCCGTCATGACCGTATTCCGGTACGCGCATGACAGCCGGGCCGTCCGGCGTTACCTTCAGAGCGCGACCCGCACCACCGCCGGCGCAGCTGGAGCAGCATTCACCCGGAGGGCCCCTTGCAACCCCAGTCCGACCAGCGCACAGGACTCGTCTACGGCACGGCCGCGTACGTGATGTGGGGGCTTCTCCCGCTGTACTGGCACCTGCTCGGCGACCTGGCCCCCGCCGAGATCCTGGCCCACCGGATGGTGTGGTCGCTGCCGGTGGCCGTCGTCATCCTGGCCGTGATGCGCCGCTGGTCCTGGACACTGCGGCTGGTGCGGCAGCCCAAGCGGCTCGGCCTGGTCCTGGTCTGCGCCACGGTCATCTCCGTCAACTGGTTCCTGTACATCTGGGCGGTCAACAGCGGGCACGTCCTCGAAGCGTCGCTGGGCTACTTCATCAACCCGCTGGTCAGCATCGCCTTCGGCGTCCTGGTGCTGCGCGAGCGGCTGCGGCCGTTGCAGTGGACGGCGGTGGGCGTCGGCACCGCCGCGGTGGTGGTGATGGCCGTGGCATACGGCAAGGTGCCCTGGATCTCGCTCGGACTGGCGTTCACGTTCGCCACGTACGGCCTGGTCAAGAAGGGCGTGAAGCTCGACGGCATCGAGGGCTTCAGCGCCGAGACGGCGATGCAGTTCGTGCCCGCGCTGGGCATCCTGGTCTACCTCGGCGCGCGCGGCGAGGCCGGGTTCGTGACCGGCGGGGTGGGGCAGATGCTGCTGCTCATGGGCTGCGGCGTGGCCACCGCGCTGCCGCTGATCGCCTTCGGCGCTTCGGCGGTGCGCCTGCCGCTGACCGTGCTCGGGATGCTCCAGTACCTGGCGCCGACCTTCCAGTTCGCCCTCGGCCTGCTGGTCTTCCACGAGGAGATGCCGGTGGAGCGCTGGGCGGGCTTCGGCCTGGTCTGGCTGGCGCTGGTGGTGCTGACGTACGACGCGATCCGCACCGCCCGCTCCGCGCGTACGGCGCTGGCAAAGGCCCGTGAGGCGGCGCGGGAAGCGCTCGCGGAGACGACCGCCGCACTGACCCCGGCGGCGCCGGAGAGCGCCGGGCAAAACACCCCGGAGAGCGCCGGGGCGGCCCCGCACGCCGCCCCGGAACCGGACGCCGCCAAGCCCTGACCCGCCGCGAGCGATATGCGGGTCGGGGTGTCCGGATTCCGCCTTGTCAGCGGGGCGTGGCGCGCCCACCATCAGCTTCGCGCCATGCACGGTCCGTTCACTCCACGTTCGGAATCCGGAGACCCCTCATGCCATGGAATGTCGCAAGGCCCAGCTCGACCAGGCGTTTTCGAAGATCCGGCAGCAGCGGCGGCAGCGGCCCGGGCGGCCTCGGGCTGCTCGCCGCCGGCGCCGTACTCGGCCTGATCGTTGCGATACCCGGGGCGGCCGGTGCGGCCACCGCCGCGCCCGCCGCCGCCCGCCCCACCGCTCCCGCCCGCACGGCCGCCGCCCCCGACATACCGGTGGCCAACGTCAAGGCGCACCTGAGCCAGCTCCAGTCGATAGCCACCGCCAACGGCGGCAACCGGGCCCACGGCCGGCCCGGCTACCGGGCCTCGATCGACTACATCAAGGGCAAGCTGGACGCCGCGGGCTTCACCACCACCCTCCAGCAGTTCACCACCAGCGGCGCCACCGGCTACAACCTCGTCGCCGACTGGCCCGGCGGCGACGCGAACCAGATCCTGATGGCCGGGGCGCACCTGGACTCCGTCAACGCGGGCCCCGGCATCAACGACAACGGCTCCGGCTCGGCCGCGGTCCTCGAAACCGCGCTGGCCCTCGCCCGCTCGGGCGCCAAGCCCGCCAAGCACCTGCGGTTCGGCTGGTGGGGCGCCGAGGAGCTGGGGATGCGCGGCTCGCAGTACTACGTGAGCCGGCTGCCCGCCGCGGAACGCACGAAGTTCAGCGGCTACCTGAACTTCGACATGGTCGGCTCCCCCAACCCCGGCTATTTCGTCTACGACGACGACCGCACCATCGAGAGCGTCTTCAAGGACTACTACGCCTCGGTGAACATCCCCACGGAGATCGAGACCGAGGGCGACGGCCGCAGCGACCACGCGCCGTTCAAGAACGTCGGCATCCCCGTCGGCGGCCTGTTCTCCGGCGCCGACTACACCAAGACGGCCGCCCAGGCGCAGAAGTGGGGCGGTACGGCGGGCCAGGCCTTCGACCGCTGCTACCACCGCTCCTGCGACACGTCGTCGAACATCAACGACACCGCCCTGGACCGCAACAGCGACGCCATCGCCCACGCCGTGTGGACGCTGGGCGTCGGCTCGACGACCCCGCCCGGCGGCACCGTCTTCGAGAACACCGACGACGTGCAGATCCCGGACGCGGGCGCCGCGGTGACCTCGTCGGTGACGGTCTCCGGACGTGACGGCAACGCGCCGGCCACCCTGCAGGCCGCGGTGGACATCAAGCACACCTACCGCGGCGACCTGGCGATCGACCTCGTCGGGCCGAGCGGGCGGGCGTACCGGCTGAAGAACTCCAGCGGCTCCGACTCGGCGGCGAACGTGATCACCACGTACACGGTCGACGCGTCCGCCGAGACGGCCAACGGCACCTGGCAGCTGCGGGTGCAGGACCTCGGGCCGCAGGACACCGGCTACATCGACAGCTGGAAGCTCACCTTCTGACCGGATCGCGACCGGCCGGCCGCGCCGGCGGCGCGGGAGCTTGCGGCGCGGGGCGCCACGGCATCAGACCGTGACGTCCCGCGTCGTGAAGCGCGCCCAGGCCGCGGAGCCGAAGACCGCCACGTACAGCGCCTGGAGGCCGAAGTTCTTCTGGAGCTGGTCCCAGTAGACGGGGTCGCGCAGCACGTCGGCGAAGGACAGCCAGTGGTGCGAGAAGAGATACGGCTGGATCGCGTGCAGCTGCGGAATGGTGTCCAGGATCTGCACCATGATCAGCAGGCCGACCGTGGTGGCCATCGCCGCGATGCCGCTGTTGGTGAGCGTCGAGACGAACAGGCCGATCGCCGCGACCCCGACCAGGGACAGCGCCACGACGACCGCGACGGCCAGCGCCCGCAGCAGCCCCTCGCCGAACGGCACGGTCGTCCCGGACAGCAGCGTCACCTCGCCGACCGGAAACAGCAGCGCCCCGGTCACCAGCGCCGACACGGCCACGACCAACGTGCCCACCAGGCAGAACGTCACCGTCGTCGCGTACTTGACCAGCAGCAGCTTGGTCCGCCCGGCCGGCGCGACGAGCAGGTAGCGCAGGGTCCCGGCGTGTGCCTCGCCGGCGACGGCGTCCCCCGCGACCACGCCGACCGCCAACGGCAGGAACACCGGCAGGGTGACGGCGAGCGAGGTGAAGACCAGGAAGAGGCCGTTGTTGGTGATCTGGGAGACGAACGCCGCGCCGCCCGAACCGCCGGACCCGCCGCCGTCACCCCCCGTCTCGATCCTGACGGCGACACCGATCAGCACCGGTACGGCGGCCAGGACGGCGAGCAGCGCGAGGGTGCGCCAGCGCCGGAAGGTCATACCGATCTCGTTGCGCAGCAGGCCGAGCGACCACAGGGGCCGCGGCGCGCGGCGCACGGCCGCGCCCCCGGCGCCCGCGCCCGTACCCGCTCCCCCGGCATCCGGTCCCGCGCCCCCGGCCGTCTCAACCCGCGACATCGAAGCCCTCTCCGGTCAGCTGTACGAAGACGTCCTCCAGGGACGCCCGTTCCACGCCGAAGGCCCATACGCGCGCCCCGGCCCGTACGAGTGCGGCGTTGACCTCCGCCAGATCGGGCGGCCCGCCGGCCGCCGCCGGCAGTTCCCCGGTCACCCGCTCCTGCGTCACCACGAGGTCGGTCACCCCCTGCTCCTTGAGCACCCGCACCGCGTCGGCGGTGTCGGGCGTGCCGACCACCAGCCGCCCGCGGGTGCCCGCGGACAGCGCGGCGACCGTGCCCTGGGTGACGAGCCGGCCGCGCGCCATCACCGCGGCGTGCGTGCAGACCTGCTCGATCTCGTCGAGGAGATGGGAGGAGAGGAAGACGGTGGTGCCGTCGCCCGCGAGCTCCCGTATGAGCGCGCGGATCTCCCGCATCCCCTGCGGGTCCAGGCCGTTGGTCGGCTCGTCCAGTACGAGCAGTTCCCGGGGCTGCAGGAGCGCCGCGGCCAGCCCCAGCCGCTGTTTCATGCCCAGTGAGTAGGCGCGTGCCTTCTTGCGGGCCGCGGCGGCCAGGCCGACCCGCTCCAGGGCGTGGTCCACCCGGTGTGCGCGGGTACGGGGGTCCGCGGCCGGGTCGGCCGCGTCGTACCGCACAAGGTTGTCGCGCCCGCTGAGAAAGCCGTACAGGGCCGGTCCCTCGATGAGGGCGCCGACCCTGGGCAGCACCCGGCGGGCGGCCCGCGGCATCGGCTCGCCGAGCAGCCGGGCCCCGCCGGCGGACGGCTCGATCAGGCCGAGCAGCATCCGGATGGTGGTGGTCTTGCCCGAACCGTTGGGGCCGAGGAAGCCGAAGACGCTGCCGCGCGGTACGGCGAGGTCGAGACGGTCCACGGCGAGCTGCCCGCCGCGGTAGGTCTTCGTCAGGCCCCGGGTCTCGATCACCCGGTCCCCGGCGGACGGCTGCGTCATCGGCTCCCCCATGTGGTCGCACTGTGACCGCGGCCCGGTCGCGCCGGCGGCCCGGTGCGCGGGACGGACCGGCGACCCGTCCCGCGCCGTTCTCGCTACTTGGCGGACTCGGCCGCCTTGATCAGGGATTGCTTGTCCACGGCGCCGGCGTACACCGAGCCGTCGTCCGTGATCAGGGCGTTGACCAGGCGCGTGCTGAAGATCCGGCCGGAGCCGAACTTCCCGTTCACCTTCTCGCCCAGGCTGTCCAGCAGCTTGGCCGCGTCGCCGGACGCGCCCTTTCCGGTGGCCGCGGACAGGCCCGAACCGCCGGTCCTGACGTGGGCGATCGAGGTCCAGCCGGAGCCGATGACGTCGACGCCCTTCGTCTTTCCGGCGGCCTTGCCGTCCTTGCCCTGGCCGGTCAGCCCGTACTGCCCCAGGAGGTCCTGGAGGTCCTCGGAGGTGCGGTGGCCCTTGGCGCGCTGCTGCGCGCGGGCCTTGTCGCCGTCCACGACCTTGGCGCCCTTCGGCGCCTTGAAGTCGAAGGTGTCGGCCGCGGGCTTGGCGAAGTCGACGGAGGTGAAGCCCACGTCGACCGCGGCGGCGCCGCCGCCCTTGGGCGTGAGCGTGAACTTCAGCGGTACGCCGGTCTCGGCGTCCACCGAGATCCGGATCGAGTCGACGGTGGAGCCGGCCTGCTTGGGCTTGATCGAGAGCTGGTAGGCGTCCCGCCCGGCGACCTTGGCCGTGCCGTCGACGGTCACCGAGGTGGTGTCGCCGACCGCGTCCAGCGCCTTCTTGGCCAGCTCCTGCGGCGTGGCGTTCTTCAGGTCGCCGGACTCGCCGGTCCGGTCCGCCTTGTCGGAGCCGTGCCGGCCCTGCCCCTTGTCCGCGCCGGCCGGGACGGTGCTGTGGTAAGCGGTGTTGCTCTTGCTGTCGTAACCCCAGATGTCACGGCCGTTGTGTACGAGGTTGTACTCGGCGGCCTTGTCGACGACCGAGAGCCGCTGCTTGTCGGGGCCGTCGACGGCGACGCGCAGCGTGTGCGAGCCGGACGCCAGGCCCGCCAGCCTGCTCTGCGGACTGGCGGAGGAGTCGTTGCCGCCGTCCTTGTCGGCTGCGCCACCGCTGCCGTTGCCCGCGGACGCGCCGCCGAAGGCACCGGCACCGCTGCCCGTCAGGGCGGCGGGCAGTCCCAGGTCGGTGCTCGTACGGACCGTGCCGGACAGCTGCTGTACGTCGGACTTCGCGACCTTGGCTATGAGGTCCTGCGCCGAAATCTTGGGCAGATCAGGCGAGCCGGAGCCGGCGAACGCCGGGACCAGCCCGATCGAGGCCGCCGTGACGCCCACGACAGCGGCCGGGATCGCGTACCGCATCGTCCTGCGGCGCTTCGCGGAGCGCCCCCCGTCTTCGTCCCATTCGTCGGTGACCTGTGTCGGTTGGTTCCGTGGCATGTGCCTTACCTCCGTCGTAAGCGGCGGCTTGCTACGCGACGCACTCGTCCCACTCCCGGGCCTCATTGTGACCCGTTCCGCCATGGCGTGGTGCCCTCAATCCCACCAAACCGGCCAGCCGTACGCGTCAGCCCCCGGGGCCAACTCCGCCTACTCCGGTGGGATGACCCCACACAGCCACAGAGGGGAACCGGTATGACCAAAGTCGGAGGGGACCCTAAGGGTTGCCGGAGGTCACCCCGCCCGGTGCACCACCGAGTCGCACAGCCCCTCCAGGGCCGTCTTCGCCATGCACTCCGGCAGCGGCGCCAGCGTGGACCGCGCCTCCTCCGCGTAGCGCACCGTGTCGCGGCGGGCCTGCTCCAGCGCCGGGTGGGCGCGCAGCCCGGCCAGCGCCTCGGCGTGCCGGACGTCGTCGGTCAGGTCACCGGCGAGCAGATCGCGCAGCTCACGGTCCTTGGCGGTGCCGGCCGGGCCGTCGGCCAGGGCCCGCAGGTGCAGGACCGGCAGGGTCGGGATGCCCTCGCGCAGGTCCGTGCCGGGCGTCTTGCCGGACTCGTGGGAGTCGCTGGCGATGTCCAGGACGTCGTCGGCGAGCTGGAAGGCGGTGCCGAGGCGCTCGCCGTACTGGGTCAGGATGTTGACGGTGGTCTCGTCGGCGCCGGACATCATCGCGCCGAAGCGGCCCGCGACGGCGATCAGCGAGCCGGTCTTGCCCGCGATGACGTCGAGGTAGTGCTCGATCGGGTCGCGGCCGTCGCGCGGTCCGGCGGTCTCCAGGATCTGGCCCGTGACCAGCCGTTCGAACGCCTCGGCCTGGATGCGTACGGCCTCCGGGCCGAGGTCGGCCAGTATGTGCGAGGCGCGCGCGAAGAGGAAGTCGCCGGTCAGCACGGCCACGGAGTTGCCCCAGCGGGCGTTGGCGCTGTCCACGCCGCGGCGCACGTCCGCCTCGTCCATGACGTCGTCGTGGTACAGCGTCGCCAGGTGCGTCAGCTCCACGACGACCGCCGAGGGGACGACGCCCGGCGTGTGCGGGTCGCCGAACTGCGCGGCCAGCATCACCAGCAGCGGCCGGAACCGCTTGCCACCTGCCCGTACGAGGTGCTGCGCGGCTTCGGTGATGAACGGCACGTCGCTTTTCGTGGCCTCCAGCAGGCCTTCCTCGACAGCCGCCAACCCGGCCTGGACATCGGCCTCAAGAGCCTGGTCCCGCACGCTCAGCCCGAAGGGCCCGACGACGGTCACGAGGGGTACTCCTGTCTGCTGACGATCAAACGGATTGTCGATCTGTCGCTGTCTCCACCATTGGCCAGCGTATCCGGTCGCTGTTGGATCACCGTGAGCGCCCGCCCCTCCGAAGCGCTCGAACGGTGTGCGGGGCGTTCCCGGCCCCGGCGCGGACGGCGGGGAAGCCGTGGGAAACGGCCTGGAGGCAGCGGTTCACCGGCGGATCTCTTCCGGAACCCCCGATTTTTCCCCCGGGACACCAGGGGTTTCCCTCGGACCACCGTCGCGTTCCGGACAGACAGGAGCACCCCGGCCGTCCCACGGCGGGGTGCTCCCGTCAGATCCCGGTCCGGACGACCCCGGGATCAGGCTTCTTTGTGCCGGACCACCGCCCCCGCCACCCGCCGGGACGCGAACTCCGTGCCGCACACGAAACGCATCACGGGCCCGAAGGACGCCGCCGCCGGGAGGCCCGTGAAGTACAGGCCCGGGACCGAGGAGCCGAAGCCCGCGTCCAGGCGGGGGCCGCCGCCGCTCACGGTGATGCCGGTGCGCAGGCCCTGGCCGAGGAAGTCCATCGCCGCCAGGTCGACCCCGTAGCCGGTGGCGGCCAGGACGTGGTCGGCGGCCAGTTCGCCGGTGCGGCCGTCGGGGCCGCGCAGGGTCAGCACCGGGCGGCCGTCCTCGACACGCGCGCCCGCGATCCGCTTCCCGGCCGTGACCTGGACGCGCCCCACGAAGCGGTCCCGCAGCCACCAGGCACCCAGCGGCCCCAGCACCCGGCGGACCAGGAACCGCCGGGCCGGTGCGGGCAGGTGGCGGAAACCGCCCGCGTAGTACGTGAACGCGTACAGTGACCACGCGTTGCCGAACGGTGTCGCGGGGCGCAGCCGGGGCTGCCGGTCCGGCGGCACCCCGAAGCCCACCGCCGTACGGCCGCGCGCCACGACCCGTACGGACCGGGCGCCGGACTCGGCGAGCAGCACCGCGCTCTCCAGCGCCGACTGCCCGGCGCCGACGACGACCACGTCCCGGTCGGCGAAGACCGACAGGTCACGGTGCTGGGAGCTGTGCGATACGGGCCCGGTGGGGGACGGCCCGTCGGGTACCGCGGCGGCCAGTTCGCGCGGCAGCCGGGCGAACCCGGTCAGCCCGGTGGCCACGACGACGGAACGCGCCCGGAACTGTTCGCCGCTGTCCAGTTTCAGCTCATATCCGCCGGACTGCCGGTCAACCGAGACGACCCGTACCTGCTCCAGGTCGGGAACCAGCCGGTCCTGGAACCACTGGCCGTACCGCACGAAGGTCTCGACGGGGATGACGTCCCAGTCGGACTCGTAACGCCGCTCACCGACCGCGTCGCAGAAGTCCTGGAGCGTGTACCCGGCCTGCGGGGTGTCGATACTGGACGCCGCGGGCGTCGACTTGAGCAGCATCCCGGCGGGCATGTGCTCGCGCCAGCTCACCATCGGCCGGCCGAAGACGCGTACGGGCACGCCGTGCGCGCGAAGATGAGCCGCCGTCGACAGGCCGTACGGGCCCGCTCCGATGACCGCTACCGGAGTGTTCACTTTGGTTCCCCTCCCCAGGGTGTTGCTGATCCGGCAGTGCTCCCCACTGCCCTGGCGAGGAACTGCTCCATGGCTCCCCCGCTCTCCCCTGCCGTCCCCCTTACCGTTCCCGCTCCGCACGGCCCCGGCGCCCTCCGCGCCGCTACGGCCGCGTCTGCCGGAACGCCCCGCTGTCCGCCGCCGCCCGCGCCCGTCTGCTCGCGCGCCGCAGCTCCACCAGGTGCCGCGCCCCCGGCCCGACGAACCGGGCCAGCATCGTGAAGAACGGTTTGAGGTCGTCGGCGGCCAGCCACGCCAGCTCGGTGCCGGTGGCGCGGTCCGGCGCGTGCGGCGTCGTGTAGCCGCTGCGGCGGTACGCGAGCAGCGCCGGCAGGTCGATGTTCTCCACGACGAACCGCTGCCCGGCGCGCTGCTCCCCCTCCGGCACCTTGCGGCCGGTCAGGTCCAGGTGCTGCGCCCGTACGACGTCGATCCCCGCCTCGTTCTCGAACAGCCGGAACTGGGCGCCCATCCGCGGGTTGAAGTCCAGCAGCTTGTACGCGCCGTCCCGGCGGTCGTAGCGCCAGTCCAGGTCGATGATGCCGCTGAAGCCGATGCGCTTGATGAACTGGGCGGTCATGTCGGACAGTTCCGGATTGTCCACGACGTACGCGCAGGCCGTCATACCCGCGTGCGGCGGCCAGGAGCGCACCTTGACCCCGGTGAACAGGGCCAGCGCGCTGCTGTCCGCGTCGAAGTACGCGTGCACGATCCAGTCCTCGGCCTCCTCCCGGGGCAGGTACTCCTGGAGGATCACCCCCGGCCGCGGGCCCCAGTCGCGGGCCAGGCCGAGCAGCTGGCCGGGGCCCGAGATCCGGGTCGTACCGGCCACCGCGGGGTGCCGGCGCCGCTGGAAGGCCTCGCGGTTCTTCGCCACGACCGGAAACCGCGCCCGCGCGGCGAAGTGCTCGATGTCGGACAGCGACTCCGGGAAGGCGGCGGCCGGTGACGGCACGCCGTGCTCGACGCAGAGCTCGTGCAGCCCCTGTTTGCTGGCCAGGCGGCGCGGCAGCCGGGCCTCGGTGCGCGGGAAGAGGAAATGACCGCCGAGGACGTCGGCGAATTCCCCTATCAGGACGGCGGCCTCCTCATCGGTCGGTATCAGGACCGCGGGCCGGCCGATGCGTTTGCCGATGCGCAGCAGCACCTCGGCGAGCCGCTGCGGGTCCTCGCGGCCGGTGGTCGGCCAGACGCAGCGTCCGTGCAGGTAGCGCGAGACGGCGGCGGGCGTGAACCGGTCCTCGGTGATCGCGTACATGGGCACGCCGAGGCGCCCCAGGCTGCGGATCGCCCCCACCCCGCCGTGGTGCAGCGGATAGTCGCCGATCTTCACGATGAGCCCCGGAACGGTCCGGTCCACCGCGAACGATGTGCTGCTACGAGCCACCTGACCCCCCAACGGCACGCGTCCCACCCCGGCCACGCCCCGCAAGGAAGTTAGAGCCGAACTGACCGTTCCGGGACCGTTTTTCAGGACATTGCGAACTCTTTAGCCTGCTTTGCCAACGCCTTTGGCGCTGTTCCGTTTCCCTTCTCTTCCCCTGGCCGCCCGGAGCACCTCCGCCTCCCGTCATCCGCGGCCGCCCCCGCCGTCCGATTGCCCATCCCCTCACAGGCCGATGGGCCGTAACCTGATCGGCGTGCCGCCGACCCACCGGCCGGGGCCGCGGCCACAGGTGACGACGCACGCGAGACGACCACGCGAGGAGCCGTACATGCCCGAGCACCACCCGCTCGACCTGCCCGAGGACCACCCCTTCGGGCCGCACACCCTCCCCTACGGCGTCTTCAGTACGGCGGACGAGCCGGACCGGCGACGCATCGGCGTCCGCTACGGCGACCACGTCCTCGACCTGAACACGCTCGCCGCCACCTCCGAGTCGCCGCACGCCGACCTGCTCGCGGCGCCGACCCTGAACCCGCTGCTCGCCGCGGGCCGCGACGTCTGGCGGGCCGTGCGGGAGGCCGTCCGTACGGCGGTGACCGACCCCGCACACCGCGGCGCCACCGAGTCGCTGCTGATCCCGCTGTCCGGTGTGACGCTGCACCTGCCGTTCGAGGTCGCGGACTACGTCGACTTCTACGCCAGCGAGCACCACGCCACCAACGTCGGCCGGATCTTCCGCCCGAACGCCGACGCCCTCACCCCCAACTGGAAACACCTGCCGATCGGTTACCACGGCCGGTCCGGCACGGTCGTCGTCTCCGGCACCCCGGTCGTGCGGCCCAGCGGCCAGCGCAAGGCACCGGCCGACGCGGCACCCGTCTTCGGCCCCTCCACCCGTCTGGACATCGAGGCGGAGGTCGGCTTCGTCGTCGGCACGCCGTCCGCGCTCGGCGAGCCGGTCGGCCTCGACGGCTTCCGCGACCACGTCTTCGGCGTCTGCCTGGTCAACGACTGGTCGGCGCGCGACATCCAGGCCTGGGAGTACGTGCCGCTGGGCCCCTTCCTCGGCAAGTCCTTCGCGACCTCCGTGTCCGCCTGGATCACGCCGCTGGACGCGCTGGACCACGCCCGTACGGCGCCGCCCGCCCGGGACGTTCCCGTACTCCCCTATCTGGATGACACGGGCGCCGAGCGGGGCGGCATCGACCTGCGCATCCAGGTCGACATCAACGGCGAGACGGTCGCCCGCCCGCCCTTCTCCGCCATGTACTGGACGGCCGCCCAGCAGCTCACCCACATGACGGTCAACGGCGCCTCGCTGCGCACCGGCGACCTCTACGCCTCCGGCACGGTCTCCGGACCCGAGCCGGACCAGCTCGGCTGCCTCCTCGAACTGACCCAGGGCAAGGGACCGTTCCTGGAGGACGGCGACGAGGTCACCCTCACCGCCTGGGCGCCGGGGCCCGAGGGCTCCCGGATCGGCCTGGGCGAGGTCACCGGACGCATCCGGCCCGCGCGTACGTCATGACCGGGCCCGGGGCGGGGAGCGAGCGGGGCGGTCCGCACGGGGGCGCGGCGGACGGCGCGGCGGGCGATGGCCCGGGCCGCGGGCCCACCCTGCCCGAGGACCTGCTGCTCCTCGCCCTGGACCCGGAGCGCGGCAAGCCGCTGTGCGAGCCCGCCCATCTCCGGTACGGCCTGGCCGGCGCGGCCCTCGCCGAGCTGGCGTGGGCCGGCCGGGTCGGCGAGGGCCGCGGCGGCCGGATCGCCGTGCTCAGCCCGCTGCCGCTCGGCGACCCGCTGCTGGACGGCGCGCTGGCCGCCCTGCCCGGCCCCGCGAAGGGCGGCCAGGGTGGCGAGATCAAGGCCCGGCGCTGGTTACGGAGCGCCGCGCACGGCATCGACGAGCTGTGCCGGCAGCGGCTGGAACAGCGCGGCGCGATCCGCCGGGAGTCCCGGCGCGCACTCGGCATCTTCCGCTACGAACGTCTGACGGCCGGACCGGTGGATCTCGCCGGGCCGGCCCGCGCGCGCTTCAAAGGCGCCCTGGCCGGCGCCTTCGCCGACCCGCGCGACCGGACGTACGCGGCCCTCGTCGCGGCCGTCCACCTGGACCGCAAACTGACGCCGGGCCGCGACCAGCGCTCCGTACGCCGCACGCTCAAGCGGCTGGTCCGCGAGGACTGGATCGCCCGCGCGGTCCAGTCCGCCGTGCAGTACGACGAGGCGGCGAACGCGGGCGGGTGAACGCGGTGGATGCGGGTGAACGCGGGTGAGCCACGTTGCTAGCCTCTCGTCTCCCTGTCCCACAACGGAGGAGACGTACGTGCGCAAGGCAGCGCAGATCGCCGGGACGGCCGTCGTAGCCGCACTGCTGCTCAGCGGCTGCGGCAGCGGCGGCGGAGGCGGCAGGAGCGACGCGGCCGGTGAGCCGGGCAAGGCACCGGCCGCCTCCCCCTCGCAGCCCGCCGGCGACAAGCCCGCGGACGGTCCGAGCGCCCTCGACGGCGCCTGGACGGCCAGGACCGGCGACTCGCACCTGACCCTGGTGATCTACCGGGGCATCGCGTCGATGGGCCTCGGCAACGACAGCGGGACGGCCTGCCAGGGCAAGGTGGAGACGATGGGCGTCACGATGATCGCCCTGAAGTGCATGGGCGGCCACGCCACCCGCACCATGGGCACCGTAAAGCCCGGCGCCGACGGCAGGACGCTCAAGGTGAGCTGGAAGGGCGGGCCCACCGACGACTTCACCAAGGCCGAGGGCAAGCTGAAGCTGCCCGGGATGCCGAGCCTGCCGCCGGGCACACCGGCGTCCTGACGGGCCCTCACCCCCTCGGCCGTACCGCGGCCCTGACCGGCGCGAACGGCTGAGGGCCGCTACGCCACCAGGGGTGTTTCCGGGGCGGCGCCGGGTAAAGACGAGGCGCGCTGAGCCATATTCACTCCGAGTAGTTGCTCGACACCGACAACCACGAGGAGTCACGAGATGCGCCTGCGCACCTCCGTCGCCGCCGCCTTCGGCGCGGCCGTACTCGCCCTGACCACCCCGACCTCGGCCTTCGCCGCCGAGGGGGTCTTCTCCTACGGCTTCAACACCGGCAACACCCTGGACCAGCGCGGGGCCCTCTTCGACCCGCCCGGCAAGCAGTGCATCACCATCAAGCTGCCGAAGGACGCCGACTTCGCCTACGCCGCGCTCAACCGGACGGACGCCACCGCGACGCTCTTCGCCGACGACGACTGCAGCAGCGACGTCTACTTCGTCGTGCCGCCCAACAAGGCCGCCCCGAAGAAGGTCCTGGTCCGCTCGGTGATGTTCTCCCGCTGAGCCCGGCCCCACCCCCGCCGACCCGCGCCTTCCGTACTCCGGCCGGCCCTCCTCGCACGTCGCTTCGGGCCGCGCCGGTCTCCTTCGCCACAGTGGCGCCACGGCCGCCGCCCGGCACCCACGCAGGGGCACCGGACGGCGGCCGTGGACCGTGGGCCGTCCCGCGACGGCCGTCGCTCAGCGCACGAACACCCCCGCCTGGCCCGCCAGGTCGAGGAAGTACTGCGGCGCCAGGCCCAGCACGAGCGTGACCGCGACGCCGACCGCGATGGCCGTCATCGTCAGCGGGCTGGGCACCGCCACCGTCGGGCCGTCCGCCTTCGGCTCGTTGAAGAACATCAGCACGATGACGCGGATGTAGAAGAACGCGGCGATGGCGGAGGAGACGACACCGACCACGACCAGCCAGCCGGCGCCGCTCTCCGCCGCCGCCTTGAACACCGCGAACTTCCCGGCGAAACCCGAGGTCAGCGGGATACCGGCGAAGGCCAGCAGGAAGACGGCGAAGACCGCCGCGGTCAGCGGCGAGCGCCGGCCCAGCCCCGCCCACTTCGACAGGTGCGTCGCCTCGCCGCCCGCGTCCCGCACGAGCGTGACCACCGCGAACGCGCCGAGCGTCACGAACGAGTAGGCCGCCAGGTAGAACAGGACGGAGGAGATGCCGTCCTTGTTGGTGGCGATCACACCGGCCAGGATGAACCCGGCGTGCGCGATGGAGCTGTACGCCAGCAGGCGCTTGATGTCGGTCTGGGTGATCGCGACGATCGCGCCGCCCAGCATCGTGACGATCGCGACGCCCCACATGACCGGCCGCCAGTCCCAGCGCAGCCCCGGCAGGACCACGTACAGCAGCCGCAGCAGCGCGCCGAACGCGGCGACCTTGGTGGCCGCCGCCATGAAGCCGGTCACCGGGGTCGGCGCGCCCTGGTAGACGTCCGGCGTCCACATGTGGAACGGCACCGCGCCGACCTTGAACAGCAGCCCCATCAGCACCAGCGCCGCGCCGATCAGCAGCAGCGCGTCATTGCCCATGGTGTCGGCCAGCGCCGGGTTGATCTGCTTGGCGCCGTCGCCGACGACCTGCGCGATACCGGAGTACGTGACCGTGCCCGCGTACCCGTACAGCAGGGCGATGCCGAACAGCAGGAACGCGGAGGAGAACGCCCCGAGCAGGAAGTACTTCACCGCGGCTTCCTGCGACAGCAGCCGCTGGCGGCGGGCCAGCGCACACAGGATGTACAGCGGCAGGGAGAAGACCTCCAGCGCGACGAACAGCGTCAGCAGGTCGTTGGCCGCGGGGAAGACCAGCATCCCGCCGACCGCGAACAGCGCGATCGGGAACACCTCGGTCGTGGTGAACCCGGCCCTGACCGCCGCCCGTTCGGCCTCGCCGCCGGGCACCGCGGCGGCCTGCGCCGCGAAGGAGTCCACCTTCTTGCCGTGCGCGGCCGGATCGAGCCGGCGCTCGGCGAAGGTGAACGTGGCGACCAGCGCCACCAGCAGGATCGTGCCCTGGAGGAAGAGCGCCGGGCCGTCCACGGCGATGGCGCCCATCGCCGCGATCTTCGCCTTGGTGCTGCCGAAGCCGCCCGCCGCCAGCCCCACGACGGCCGCGAACCCGGCGGCCAGCGCGAGCACGGACAGCAGCAGCTGGGCGTGGTAGCGGCTGCGCCGCGGCAGGAACGCTTCCAGTACGACGCCGACGACCGCGGCCCCCAGCACGATCAGCGCCGGGGCCAGCTGGGCATACTCGATCTTCGGCGCCGGGATCTTGGCCGGCGCCTCGGCCGCAATGGTCCACAGGCTGTGGACGCTCGCCACGGAACTCACTTCGCGGCCTCCGCATCTGCCTTCACGGGTACGTCGGGGCGGGGATCGTGCTGGTCGACGACGGACAGGGTGTGGTCCACCGCCGGGTTGACCAGGTTCGTCAGCGGCTTCGGATAGACACCGAGGAAGAGCAGCAGCGCGATCAGCGGGGCGACCACGGCCAGCTCCCGCGCCTTGAGGTCGGGCATCGCCCGCACCTCGGACTTCACCGGGCCGGTCATCGTCCGCTGGTAGAGGACGAGCACGTACAGCGCGGCGAGCACGATGCCGACGGTGGCCACGACGCCCACGGCCGGATAGCGGCTGAACGTGCCCACCAGGACCAGGAACTCGCTGACGAACGGCGCGAGGCCCGGCAGCGACAGCGTCGCCAGACCACCCACCAGGAACGTGCCGGCCAGCACCGGCGCGACCTTCTGCACCCCGCCGTAGTCGGCGATCAGCCGCGAGCCGCGGCGCGAGATCAGGAACCCGGCGACCAGCATCAGCGCGGCCGTCGAGATGCCGTGGTTGACCATGTAGAGCGTCGCGCCGCCCTGGCCCTGGCTCGTCATCGCGAAGATGCCCATGACGATGAAGCCGAAGTGGGAGATGGACGCATACGCCACCAGGCGCTTGATGTCGCGCTGGGCGACCGCGAGCAGCGCCCCGTACAGGATGCTGATCAGCGCGAGGACCAGGACGACCGGGGTGGCCCAGCTGCTGGCCTCCGGGAAGAGCTGGAGGCAGAAGCGCAGCATCGCGAACGTGCCGACCTTGTCGACCACCGCGGTGATCAGTACGGCGACGGGCGCGGTGGACTCGCCCATCGCGCCCGGCAGCCAGGTGTGCAGCGGCCACAGCGGCGCCTTCACCGCGAAGGCGAAGAAGAAGCCGAGGAACAGCAGCCGTTCCGTACCCGTGCCCAGCGCCAGCTTGCCGTCCGCGCGGGCCTGGACGATCTCCGTCAGGGAGAACGTGCCGCTGCCGAGCTGGTCGGCGGTGGCCGCGTACAGCCCGATCACCGCGGCGAGCATGATCAGGCCGCCGGCGAGGTTGTAGAGCAGGAACTTCACGGCGGCCTGCGAGCGCAGCGTCGCGCTGCCCTCCTCGCCGCCGGTCCCCGCGCGGTCCCCGAAGCCGCCGATGAGGAAGTACATCGGGATGAGCATGGCTTCGAAGAAGATGTAGAAGAGGAAGACGTCGGTGGCCTCGAAGGAGATGACCACCATCGCCTCGACGGCGAGGATCAGCGCGAAGAAGCCCTGGGTGGGCCGCCAGCGCCGGTTGGGTGTGGCGTCCTCCAGGGGGTCGGCGTCGTGCCAGCCCGCGAGGATGACGAACGGGATCAGCAGTGCGGTCAGCGCGATCAGCGCCACCGCGATGCCGTCCACACCCAGCTCGTACCGGACGCCGAAGTCCTTGATCCAGGCGTGCGACTCGGTGAGCTGGAACGGGCCCTCGGCGCCCGCGTCGAAGCGGACCGCGACCACCGCGGCCAGCACCAGGGTGGCCAGCGAGAACAGCAGCGCCAGCCACTTGGCGACGGTGCGCTTGGCGGCGGGCACGGCGGCGGTGGCGATCGCGCCGAGCGCCGGGAGGGCCGCGGTGGCCGTCAGAAGGGGAAAGGACATGGCTCAGACACCCCTCATCAGCAGGGTCGCGGCGATCAGCACGGCCGCACCGCCCAACATCTGTACGGCGTACGAGCGGGCGAAGCCGTTCTGCACCTGGCGCAGCCGGCCGGAGAGGCCGCCCATCGACGCCGCCGTGCCGTTGACCGCGCCGTCCACGACGGAGTGCTCCATCTGGACCAGGGCCCGGGTCAGCTCCCCGCCGCCGCGCACCAGCACGGCGTGGTTGAAGTCGTCCTGGAGCAGGTCGCGGCGGGCCGCGCGGGTCAGCAGCGAGCCGCGCGGGGCGACGGCGGGGACCGGCTTGCGCCCGTACTGGAGGTAGGCGAGCGCGACGCCGAGGACCATCACCACGATGGTGGCGGTGGTGATCGCCCCCGCGCCGATCGGCGGATGGCCGTGCTCGAAGGAGGTGACCGGCTCCAGCCAGGTCACGAACGCCTCGTTAAGGCTGAACAGCCCGCCCGCGAAGACCGAGCCGACGGCCAGCAGGATCATCGGGATCGTCATGGACTTCGGCGACTCGTGCGGATGCGGCGGGGTGTACGCGCCCCGGGTTTCGGCCGCGGGCTCCACCGACGGCTCGTCCGGGGACGGCGTCGGCGCCTTGCGCCAGCGCTCCTCGCCGAAGAACGTCATCAGCATCACCCGCGTCATGTAGAACGCGGTGATCGCGGCGCCCAGCAGGGCGGCGCCGCCGAGAATCCAGCCCTCCGTGCCACCCTTGGCGAACGCCGCCTCGATGATCTTGTCCTTGGAGAAGAAGCCGGACAGACCGGGGAAGCCGATGATCGCCAGATAGCCGAGGCCGAAGGTGATGAAGGTGACCGGCATGTACTTGCGCAGGCCGCCGTAACGGCGCATGTCCACCTCGTCGTTCATGCCGTGCATCACCGAGCCGGCGCCGAGGAAGAGGCCCGCCTTGAAGAAGCCGTGGGTGACCAGGTGCATGATCGCGAAGGCGTAGCCGATCGGGCCGAGCCCGGCGGCCAGGATCATGTAGCCGATCTGCGACATCGTCGAGCCCGCGAGGGCCTTCTTGATGTCGTCCTTCGCACAACCGACGATCGCACCGAACAGCAGCGTCACCGCGCCGACCACCACGACGGCGGTCTGCGCGTCCGGCGCCCCGTTGAAGATCGCGCCGGAGCGGGTGATCAGGTAGACGCCGGCGGTCACCATCGTCGCCGCGTGGATCAGGGCGGAGACCGGGGTCGGGCCCTCCATCGCGTCGCCCAGCCAGGACTGCAGCGGGACCTGCGCCGACTTGCCGCAGGCGGCGAGCAGCAGCATCAGGCCGATGGCGGTGAGCTTGCCCTCGGAGGTGTCGCCCACCGCGCCCAGCACCGGGCCGAACGCGAACGTCCCGAACGTCGTGAACATCAGCATGATCGCGATGGACAGGCCGACGTCACCGACGCGGTTGACCAGGAACGCCTTCTTCGCCGCCGTCGCCGCGCCGGGCTTGTGCTGCCAGAAGCCGATGAGCAGGTACGAGGCCAGGCCCACGCCCTCCCAGCCGACGTACAGCAGGAGGTAGTTGTCGGCGAGGACGAGCAGCAGCATGGCCGCGAGGAACAGGTTCAGATAGCCGAAGAAGCGGCGGCGCCGCTCGTCGTGCTCCATATAGCCGATCGAGTAGATGTGGATCAGCGATCCGACACCGGTGATCAGCAGGACGAACGTCATGGACAGCTGGTCGAGCTGGAAGGCCACATCCGCCTGGAAGCCGCCCACCGGCACCCAGCTGAACAGGTGCTGGTGCAGGGTGCGGTGCTCGGCGTCGCGGCTCAGCAGCTCCGTGAACAGGGGTACGGCCAGGGCGAAGGACGCCAGCGCGAGCAGCGTGCCGAGCCAGTGGCCCGCCCGGTCCAGTCTCCTGCCGCCGCACAGCAGCAGGGCCGCGCCGACCAGGGGGGCCGCGACGAGCAGGGCGATCAAGTTCTCCACGTTTACGACCCCTTACAGCTTCATCAGGCTGGCGTCGTCGACCGAGGCCGTGTGGCGGGTGCGGAAGATGGACACGATGATCGCCAGGCCCACCACGACCTCGGCCGCGGCGACGACCATCGTGAAGAACGCGATGATCTGACCGTCCAGATTTCCGTGCATCCGCGAGAAGGCCACGAAGGCGAGGTTGCAGGCGTTCAGCATCAGTTCGATGCACATGAACACCACGATGGCGTTCCGCCTGATCAGCACCCCGGCCGCGCCGATGGTGAACAACAGGGCGGCGAGGTAGAGGTAGTTGACCGGGTTCATCGCTTCGCCTCCTCGCTGCGGCCCAGCCACTCTTCGGAGCGCTGTTCCAGCGCCTTCAGTTCGGCGAGCGACTCACCGGAGACGTCGCGGATCTGGCCGCGCTCGCGCAGCGTCGGGTTGACGGTCAGCTCGGACGGCGTGCCGTCGGGGAGCAGACCGGGGACGTCGACGGCGTTGTGCCGGGCGTAGACGCCGGGGGCGGGCAGCGGGGGCACTTGCCTGCCCTCGCGGATACGGGCCTCGGACTGCTCGCGCTGGGACTTGGCGCGCTCCGTGCGCTCCCGGTGCGTCAGGACCATCGCGCCGACCGCCGCCGTGATCAGCAGGGCGCCGGTGACCTCGAAGGCGAAGACGTACTTGGTGAAGATCAGCGCGGCCAGGCCCTGGACATTGCCCCCGGCGTTGGCCTCGCCGAGGCCGTTGAAGTGCTTCAGCGAGGCGTTGCCGAGGCCGGCGACGAGCAGGATGCCGAAGCCGAGGCCGCAGGCGGCGGCCAGCCAGCGCTGGCCCTTGAGCGTCTCCTTGAGGGAGTCGGCCGCCGTGACGCCGACGAGCATGACGACGAAGAGGAACAGCATCATGATCGCGCCGGTGTAGACGACGATCTGCACGACGCCGAGGAAGTACGCGCCGTTGGCGAGGTAGAACACCGCCAGGATGATCATGGTGCCGGCGAGTGAGAGGGCGCTGTGCACGGCGCGCCGCATCAGGATCGTGCAGAGCGCGCCGATCACCGCGACCGTACCGAGAATCCAGAACTGCACCGCCTCGCCGGTGGAGGCCGCCGCGGCCAGGGAGGTCGTCGTCACCGGGTCACCTCCCGGGAGGCCGGCTCGTCGGGGCCGAAGGTGGAGGCGGCCTCCTGGGGCGCCGCGGTGTCCGCGCCGCCCGCGCCGTCGGCCGTCTCGCCCTTCGACGTGGCCACCTGGCGCTCCGTGCCCGGCGCGGCCTCGGTGACCAGGCCGCGGTAGTAGTCCTTCTCCGTCATGCCGGGATAGATGGCGTGCGGGCTGTCGACCATCGTGTCCTCCAGCCCCGCGAGCAGCTCCTCCTTCGTGTAGATGAGCGATTCGCGGGACCGGTCGGCGAGTTCGTACTCGTTGGTCATGGTCAGCGCGCGGGTGGGGCACGCCTCGACGCACAGGCCGCACAGGATGCAGCGCAGGTAGTTGATCTGGTAGACGCGGCCGTAGCGCTCGCCGGGGCTGTAGCGCTCCTCGTCCGTGTTGTCCGCGCCCTCCACGTAGATCGCGTCGGCCGGGCAGGCCCAGGCGCACAGCTCGCAGCCGACGCACTTCTCCAGGCCGTCGGGATGCCGGTTGAGCTGGTGGCGGCCGTGGAAGCGCGGCGCCGTCGGTTTCTTCTCCTCCGGATACTGCTCGGTCAGCCGCTTCTTGAACATGGCCTTGAAGGTCACGCCGAAGCCGGCCACGGGGTTCTGGAAGTCAGGCACCGTCGCCCCCCTTTCCGTCCTTGTCGATTCCGTCACTGACAGTGTCCACCCCACCACTGACAATCAACTCGCGCTCCCGTCGCGGCCTGCGGCGCGGCACGGGTGGCAGGGTCTGTCCGGGCAGCGGCGGCACGGGGAAGCCGCCCGCCATGGGGTCGAAGGCCGGCTCCTGGTCCGGCTCCTCCTTCTCGCCCCGCCGGAAGAAGTCGGCGACGAGCGAGACCAGCAGGACGGCGATGGCCGCGCCGCCCACGAACATCACGATCCGCTGGAAGTCGTAGCCCTCGTTCTTCAGGGCCCGTACGGTCGCGACGAGCATCAGCCAGACCATCGAGACCGGGATGAGGACCTTCCATCCCAGCTTCATGAACTGGTCGTAGCGCACGCGGGGCAGCGTGCCGCGCAGCCAGATGAAGAAGAACAGCAGCAGCTGGACCTTGATGACGAACCAGAGCAGCGGCCACCAGCCGTGGTTGGCGCCTTCCCAGAAGGTGCTGATCGGGTACGGGGCCTTCCAGCCGCCCAGGAAGAGGGTCACCGCGACCGCCGAGACGGTCACCATGTTGATGTACTCGGCGAGCATGAACATCGCGAACTTGATCGACGAGTACTCGGTGTTGAAGCCGCCGACCAGGTCGCCCTCGGATTCCGGCATGTCGAACGGTGCGCGGTTGGTCTCGCCCACCATGGCGACGATGTAGATGATGAAGGAGACCGGCAGCAGCAGCACGTACCACTTGTCCTGCTGGGACTCCACGATCGTCGAGGTCGACATCGACCCGGAGTAGAGGAAGACCGCCGCGAAGGACATGCCCATCGCGATCTCGTACGAGATCATCTGGGCGCACGAGCGCAGGCCGCCGAGCAGCGGGTACGTCGAGCCGGAGGACCAGCCCGCCAGCACGATGCCGTAGATGCCGACGGAGGCCGTGGCCAGGATGTAGAGCACGCCGATCGGCAGGTCGGTCAGCTGCATCGTCGTCCGCTGGCCGAAGATCGAGATCTCGTTGCCGGCCGGGCCGAAGGGGATCACCGCGACGGCCATGAAGGCGGGTACGGCCGCGACGACCGGCGCGAGGACGTACACCGCCTTGTCGGCCCGCTTGACGACCAGGTCCTCCTTGAGCATCAGCTTGATGCCGTCCGCGAGGGACTGGAGCATGCCCCAGGGGCCGTGCCGGTTGGGTCCGATGCGCAGCTGCATCCACGCGACGACCTTGCGTTCCCAGACGATCGAGAAGAGCACGGTCAGCATGAGGAACGCGAAGCAGAAGACCGCCTTGACGGCGATCAGCCACCACGGGTCGCGGCCGAACATCGACAGGTCTTCCTGGGCCAGCGCACTGCCGGACAGGGCCAGGTGCTGCATCACGCGTCCACCTCCTCGACCGGGCCGGACGCCGTGCCCGCGGCGCCGGTGGCACCCGGCTCGGGGCCCCGCCCACCGGCCCCGGACACCGCCGCGACCTTCACCAACTCCCCGGGCCGCGCGCCCGTGTCGGCGGCGACCCCGCCGCCCGCCGAGTTCAGCGGCAGCCACACCACCCGGTCGGGCATCGGGGTGACCTGGAGCGGCAGCCGTACGGACCCGCCGGGCCCGGTGACCGCCAGCAGGTCGCCGTCCTTGACGCCGCTCTCCTCGGCGGTGGCCGCCGACATCCGGGCGACCGCCGCGTGCCGCGTACCGGCCAGCGCCTCGTCGCCCTCCTGCATCCGTCCCTGGTCGAGCAGCAGCTTGTGGCCCGCCAGCACGGCCTCGCCGGGCTCCGGCCGCGGCAGCGCGCGCCCGGTCTCCAGCGGGTCGGTGGCGTACGAGCCGCCCCACGGCCCCAGCGCGGTCAGCTCCCGCCGTACCGCCCGTACGTCGGGCAGCGCCAGGCGGATGTCCATCGCGTCGGCGAGCATGTGCAGCACCCGGGCGTCCGGCAGCAGGTGCCGCCGCGTCATCTGGTCGGGCTTGAGCGCGGCCTCGAACGGCCTGGCGCGGCCCTCCCAGTTGAGGAAGGTGCCGGACTTCTCCACGACCGCCGCGACCGGCAGGACGACGTCCGCGCGCTCTGTGACGGCCGACGGCCGCTGTTCCAGGCTCACCAGGAAGCCCACCGAGTCCAGCGCTTCCAGGGTCCGCGCCGGGTCCGGCAGGTCCGCCGGGTCGACGCCCGCCACGAGCAGCGCGCCCAGTTCCCCGCCGGCCGCGGCGGCCACGATCTGGCCGGTGTCCCGGCCGTGCCGCTGCGGCAGGTCGGCGACGCCCCAGGCGGCGGCGACCTCCTCACGGGCGCGCGGGTCGGTCGCCGGGCGCCCGCCCGGCAGCAGCCCCGGCAGCGCACCGGCCTCCACGGCCCCGCGCTCCCCGGCCCGCCGGGCGATCCACACCAGTTGGGCGCCGGTCGCGGCGGCGGCCCGTACCGCCGCGGTGAGCGCGCCCGGCACCGTGGCCAGCCGCTCACCGACGACGATCACCGATCCCTCGCCGCGCAGCGCCTCGGCCGCGGTACGCCCCGCGCCCTCCAGGCCCGCCCGTCGCCCGCCACCACCCTCCACGGGAAGGCGCTCCGCGCCTGCTGCCTCATTGCCGGCCAGCGCGTCCAGCCACTCCGTCTCCGTGCCGGGCGCCGCGGGCAGCAGCGTGCCGCCCGCCTTGATCAGGCCGCGTGTCGCGTGGGACGCGAGCCCGAAGGTGCGCTGCCCGCGCTTGCGATGGGCCTTGCGCAGCCGCAGGAAGACGCCGGGCGCCTCCTCCTCCGCCTCGATCCCGGCGAGGAGGACGGCCGGCGCCTTCTCCAGGGAGGCGTAGGTGACTCCGGGCCCCTCCAGGTCACGGCCGCGCCCGGCGACGCGCGCCGCCAGGAAGTCGGCTTCCTCGGCGCTGTGCGGGCGCGCCCGGAAGTCGATGTCGTTGGTGTCCAGCGCGACCCGCGCGAACTTGGCGTAGGCGTACGCGTCCTCGACGGTCAGCCGCCCGCCGGTGAGCACTCCGGTACGGCCCTTGGCGGCGCCCAGCCCGCGCGCCGCCGCCTCCAGGGCCTCCGGCCAGCTCGCCGTGGCCAGTTCGCCGGTCTCCGCGTCCCGCACCATGGGGTACTCCAGCCGGTCGCGCTGCTGCGCGTACCGGAAGCCGAAGCGCCCCTTGTCGCAGATCCACTCCTCGTTGACCTCGGGGTCCTCGGCGGCCAGCCGCCGCATGACCTTGCCGCGCCGGTGGTCCGTACGGACCGCGCAGCCGCCCGCGCAGTGTTCGCAGACGCTCGGCGAGGACACCAGGTCGAAGGGGCGCGAGCGGAAGCGGTAAGCGGCCGAGGTCAGCGCGCCGACCGGGCAGATCTGGATGGTGTTGCCGGAGAAGTACGACTGGAAGGGTTCGCCCTCGCCCGTACCGACCTGCTGGAGCGCTCCCCGCTCGATCAGTTCGATCATCGGGTCGCCCGCGACCTGGTTGGAGAAGCGGGTGCAGCGCGCGCACAGCACGCACCGCTCACGGTCCAGCAGCACCTGCTTGGAGATCGGCACCGGCTTCTCGAAGGTGCGCTTCCTGCCCTCGAACCGGCTGTCGGCCTGCCCGGCGGACATGGCCTGGTTCTGGAGCGGGCACTCGCCGCCCTTGTCGCAGACCGGGCAGTCCAGCGGGTGGTTGATCAGCAGCAGTTCCATCACGCCGCGCTGCGCCTTCTCGGCGACGGGCGAGGTGAGCTGGGACTTGACCACCATGCCGTCGGTGCAGGTGATGGTGCAGGAGGCCATCGGCTTGCGCTGGCCCTCCACCTCCACGATGCACTGGCGGCAGGCGCCGGCCGGGTCCAGCAGCGGGTGGTCGCAAAAACGCGGGATCTCGATGCCGAGGAGTTCGGCGGCCCGGATGACCAGCGTCCCCTTGGGGACGGAGATCTCGATGCCGTCGATCGTCAGCGTGACGAGGTCTTCGGGCGGTACGGCCGCCCCGCCGGCCCCGGTGGGGGCGTCGCTGGTGACGGTCATGCGTTCACCCCCAGGTGAGCGTCGGTGTCGGCCCAGGCGGTCGACCTGGCGGGGTCGAAGGGGCAGCCCTTGCCGGTGATGTGCTGCTCGTACTCCGCGCGGAAGTACTTCAGCGAGGAGAAGATCGGGGACGCGGCGCCGTCGCCGAGCGCGCAGAAGGACTTGCCGTTGATGGTGTCGGCGATGTCGTTGAGCTTGTCGAGGTCGCTCATGCGGCCGCGGCCGGCCTCGATGTCGCGCAGCAGCTGGACGAGCCAGTAGGTGCCCTCGCGGCAGGGGGTGCACTTGCCGCAGGACTCGTGCGCGTAGAACTCGGTCCAGCGGGTCACGGCCCGTACGACGCAGGTGCTCTCGTCGAAGCACTGGAGTGCCTTGGTGCCGAGCATCGAGCCCGCGGCGCCGACGCCTTCGTAGTCCAGCGGCACGTCGAGGTGCTCGTCGGTGAACATCGGCGTGGAGGAGCCGCCGGGCGTCCAGAGCTTCAGCCGGTGGCCCGGGCGCATCCCGCCGCTCATGTCGAGCAGCTGGCGCAGCGTGATGCCCAGCGGGGCCTCGTACTGGCCGGGGTTGGCGACGTGGCCGCTGAGCGAGTACAGCGTGAAGCCCGGGGACTTCTCGCTGCCCATCGTCCTGAACCAGTCCTTGCCCTTGTTCATGATGGCGGGAACCGACGCGATGGACTCGACGTTGTTCACGACAGTGGGGCAGGCGTACAGGCCCGCCACCGCGGGGAAGGGAGGACGCAGCCGGGGCTGTCCGCGACGGCCCTCCAGGGAGTCCAGCAGCGCGGTCTCCTCGCCGCAGATGTACGCGCCCGCGCCCGCGTGCACGACGACATCCAGGTCCAGGCCCGAGCCGAGGATGTCCCGGCCGAGGAATCCCGCGTCGTACGCCTCCCGGACGGCCTCGTGCAACCGCCGCAGTACGGGCACGACTTCACCGCGCAGGTAGATGAAGGCGTGGTTCGACCGGATCGCGTGACACGCGATGACGATGCCCTCGATCAGGGAGTGCGGATTGGCGAAGAGCAGCGGGATGTCCTTGCAGGTGCCCGGCTCGGACTCGTCGGCGTTGACGACGAGGTAGTGCGGTTTGCCGTCGCCCTGCGGGATGAACTGCCACTTCATCCCGGTGGGGAAGCCGGCGCCGCCGCGCCCGCGCAGCCCGGCGTCCTTGACGTACGCGATCACGTCGTCCGGTGGCATCGCGAGGGCCTTGCGCATGCCCTCGTAGCCCTCGTGGCGCAGGTAGGTCTCCAGCGTCCAGGAGCCCGGCTGGTCCCAGAAGGCGGAGAGTACGGGCGCGAGCAGCTTCTCCGGGTTGGCTTTGCTGACTTCGGCGGCCACGGTCATCACTCCCCCTCCTCGGCGGTCGGCCCGGCAATGTCACCGCGGGGCGAAGCCCCTCCATCCGGGGTGGTGGCGGGAGACGGGTGGGCAGGGTCGCTGGCCGAGGTCTCGCGCGGTGCGTCGTGCGAGCTGGGGTGGGTGGCCGGCGCCTCGCCCGGGGCCCGTCCGGAGGGCCCGCCCTCGGCTTCGGCGGGGTCCGCGCCCCGCTGCGGTACGACGTGGTCCGCCGGGCCCGCGCCCGGTACGGCCTCGCCCTTGGCCAGCCGCAGCCCGACCAGCGACGCGGGCCCGGCCCCGCCGGTGGCCTCCACCGCGCCCGGCCGTGCGTCGGGGAACCCGGCGAGGATGCGGGCCGTTTCCTTGTATGTGCACAGCGGCGCGCCCCGGGTCGGCTCGACGGTCCGCCCCTCCCGCAGGTCGTCCACGAGCCGCTTCGCGCTGTCCGGCGTCTGGTTGTCGAAGAACTCCCAGTTGACCATCACGACGGGCGCGAAGTCGCAGGCCGCGTTGCACTCGATGTGCTCCAGCGTGACCTTGCCGTCCTCGGTGGTCCCGCCGTTGCCCACCCCCAGGTGCTTCTGCAGCGCCTCGAAGATCGCGTCGCCGCCCAGCACCGCGCACAGGGTGTTGGTGCACACCCCCACCTGGTAGTCGCCACCGGGCCCGCGCCGGTACATGGAGTAGAACGTGGAGACCGCCGTGACCTCGGCCGTCGTCAGGTCCAGCAGCTCGGCGCAGAAGCGGACGCCGGTACGGGTGATGTGGCCCTCCTCCGCCTGGACGAGGTGCAGCAGCGGCAGCAGCGCGGAGCGCGAGCCGGGGTAGCGGGCGATCACCTCCTTGGCGTCCGCTTCGAGCCGGGCCCTTACATCGGCCGGATAGTCGGGGGCGGGGAGCTGCGGCATCCCCAAACTGACGTCTGTCACCGGTCGACGCCTCCCATCACGGGGTCGATGGACGCGACGGCGACGATGACGTCGGCCACCTGGCCGCCCTCGCACATCGCCGCCATGGCCTGGAGGTTGGTGAAGGAAGGGTCGCGGAAGTGCACCCGGTAGGGGCGGGTCCCGCCGTCGCTGACGGCGTGCACGCCCAGCTCTCCCTTGGCGGACTCCACGGCCGCGTAGGCCTGGCCGGGGGGCACCCGGAAGCCTTCCGTCACCAGCTTGAAGTGGTGGATCAGGGCCTCCATCGAGGTCCCCATGATCTTTTTGATGTGGTCGAGCGAGTTGCCGAGCCCGTCCGGGCCCATGGCCAGCTGGGCGGGCCAGGCGATCTTCTTGTCGCCGACCATCACCGGTCCCGGCGCGAGCCGGTCCAGGCACTGTTCGACGATGCGCAGCGACTGGCGCATCTCCTCCAGGCGGATCAGGAAGCGCCCGTAGGAGTCGCAGGTCTCGGCGGTCGGCACGTCGAAGTCGTAGTGCTCGTATCCGCAGTACGGCTGGGTCTTGCGCAGGTCGTGCGGGAGTCCGGCGGAGCGCAGCACCGGCCCGGTGGCGCCGGTGGCCAGGCATCCGGCGAGGTCGAGGTAGCCGATGTCCTGCATCCGGCCCTTGAACACCGGATTGCCGGTGGCCAGCTTGTCGTATTCGGTCAGGTTCTTGCGCATCTTCTTCACGAACTCGCGCACCTGGTCGACCGCGCCCGGCGGCAGGTCCTGGGCGAGGCCGCCGGGCCGGATGTATGCGTGGTTCATCCGCAGCCCGGTGATCAGCTCGTAGATGTCCAGGATCAGTTCGCGGTCCCGGAACCCGTAGATCATGATCGTGGTGGCGCCCAGCTCCATGCCGCCGGTGGCGATGGCCACCAGGTGGGAGGAGAGCCGGTTCAGCTCCATCAGCAGCACGCGGATGACGGAGGCCCGTTCCGGCACCTCGTCGGTGATGCCGAGCAGCTTCTCCACGGCCAGGCAGTACGCCGTCTCGTTGAAGAACGGCGTCAGGTAGTCCATCCGGGTCACGAAGGTGGTGCCCTGCGTCCAGGTACGGAATTCGAGGTTCTTCTCGATCCCCGTGTGCAGGTAGCCGATGCCGCAGCGGGCCTCGGTGACGGTCTCGCCGTCGATCTCCAGGATCAGCCGCAGCACGCCGTGGGTGGAGGGGTGCTGGGGACCCATGTTGACGACGATCCGCTCGTCGTCGGTACGGGCCGCGGCGGCCGCGATCTCGTCCCAGTCGCCGCCGGTGACCGTGTAGACGGTGCCCTCGGTGGTCTCCCGAGGGGTCGCATGGCTGGTGGACATCAGGTGTACGACCTCCGCTGGTCGGGAGCCGGGATCTGGGCGCCCTTGTACTCGACGGGAATGCCGCCGAGCGGGTAGTCCTTGCGCTGCGGGAAGCCCTGCCAGTCGTCCGGCATCATGATCCGGGTGAGCGCCGGATGGCCGTCGAAGATCAGACCGAAGAAGTCGTAGGCCTCGCGCTCGTGCCAGTCGTTGGTGGGGTAGACGCTCACGACGGACGGCACGTGCGGGTCGGCGTCCGGCGCGGACACCTCCAGGCGGATCAGCCGGTTGTGGGTGATCGAGCGCAGGTGGTAGACGGCGTGCAGCTCGCGGCCCTTGTCGTCGGGGAAGTGCACGCCGCTGACGCCGGTGCACAGCTCGAAGCGGAGCGCCGGGTCGTCGCGGAGGGTCTTCGCGACGGCCGGCAGATACTCCCGCTCGATGTGGAAGGTCAGCTCGCCGCGGTCGACGACGGTCTTCTCGATGACGTTCTCGGGGACCAGCCCCTGCTCGTCCAGGGCGCCTTCCAGCTCGTCCGCGACTTCGTCGAACCAGCCGCCGTACGGGCGGGAGGTCGCCCCCGGCATCCGTACGGACCGGACGAGCCCGCCGTACCCGGAGGTGTCGCCGCCGCCGCTCGCGCCGAACATGCCGCGGCGGGTGCCGATGACCTCGCCGTGGTCGCCGCGCTGGCCGGGGAGGTTCTGCGCGTTCAGGTCCTGGTCGGGGTTGACCCCGCCCGCTCCTCCGGTACCGCCGTTGCCGTTGACACCGCCAGTGCCGTTGGTGTCACCGTTCCCGCCGGTTCCCTTGGTGCCGTCGCTCACCGCAGCAGCCCCTTCATCTCGATCGTGGGGAGCGCCTTGAGGGCCGCTTCCTCCGCCTCGCGGGCCGCCTGCTGCTGGTTGACCCCGAGCTTGGTGCCCTGGATCTTCTGGTGCAGCTTGAGGATGGCGTCCATCAGCATCTCGGGACGCGGCGGGCAGCCGGGCAGGTAGATGTCCACCGGGACGATGTGGTCGACGCCCTGGACGATCGCGTAGTTGTTGAACATCCCGCCCGACGAGGCGCACACGCCCATCGAGATGACCCATTTCGGATTCGGCATCTGGTCGTAGACCTGCCGCAGCACGGGCGCCATCTTCTGGCTCACCCGGCCGGCCACGATCATCAGGTCCGCCTGGCGCGGCGACCCGCGGAAGACCTCCATGCCGAAGCGGGCGAGGTCGTAGCGTCCGGCGCCGGTCGTCATCATCTCGATGGCGCAGCAGGCGAGGCCGAAGGTGGCGGGGAAGACCGATGACTTGCGCACCCAGCCCGCGGCCTGTTCGACGGTGGAAAGCAGAAAGCCGCTCGGCAGCTTCTCTTCAAGTCCCATTGATGGCCCCTAGTCCCATTCCAGGCCGCCACGACGCCATACGTAGGCGTAGGCGACGAAGACGGTGAGCGCGAAGAGGAGCATCTCCACGAGCCCGAAAAGCCCGAGCGCGTCGAAGGTGACGGCCCAGGGGTAGAGGAAGACGATCTCGATATCGAAAATGATGAAGAGCATCGCCGTGAGGTAGTACTTGATCGGAAATCGACCGCCGCCGGCCGGCTGCGGCGTGGGCTCGATTCCGCATTCGTACGCCTCTAGCTTCGCCCGGTTGTAGCGCTTGGGTCCGACGAGCGTGGCCATCACGACAGAGAAGATCGCAAAGCCTGCCCCGAGGGCTCCCAGTACGAGGATGGGCGCGTAAGCGTTCACCGTCCTCGCTCCCTTCAGTCGACGATGACTGGATGGCGGTCCGCCCGGTCCCGCTCACCGGCCCCACGAAGATCGCGCCTATGTGAGGCAGTTCACAAGCCCGAGCCGCCTGCATCTTATGCCCGCTGGTCTGTGATCTGCGACACGGGGTGCGACAACGCCTTTGTGATCTCCACCACCTGACACCCGGTCATCTGGTCCGATGAGAGTCGATCTTCGTACGGGAAGCGCGCGGATGATCACCACCGGTCACATTCGGCGGCGTTACGCCTGGTCAGCGTGGGGTTGCCACTATCAAGAGGTGGGGGATTCAAGCAAATTGGCGCTGGACGCGACCAACTGCTAGCGCATGGCCGGGCACAGGAGCAGACCAGCCGGAGGTACCTCGGGGCCACTCCGGGCCGTCCCGTCGTGATCTTCCTGAGACCGTCGTGACCGTGCCGTGATCATCAGTACGTGCTCGCGTTCACGAGCACACCCGTCACGGCAACATCACGGGAACATAACGGGCACTCACGAGTGACCTATCCCACGCGGCTTGCTGTCTTGAACGCTTGACCCTCGGGAAGCCTTGGCGTGGCGGATCAGTAGGTGATAAGTGGCCCCAGGGGGCGCATCGGCCCGTAAACGCCATGCGTAGGAACATGATCACGAAATTCGGACAGACCGCCGCCCGGCCGCTGACCGGCGAAAAGTCCCTTTTATTCATCGCGTACGCGTCAAGTGTGGTGCACGCCACCTTTGTTGGCAGCAACCTGTGGCTCCTGATAGCCGTGGTGCCATGTCCCCGAACGCAGTCATACCCAGCCACCGGAAGCCCCGCCGTTCCGCGTCCTCGCGGGCACTGCGCGCAGGGGTCACCGGTGGCATCATCACCCTGGCGGTGACCGGCGCGAGCATGCCCGCCGGCGCCGCGGAGAAGCCCGTCTCCGAAACCCAGGAGATGCCGACCATCACCTCGGCACTGGCCACCAGCCTGGCCAAGAGCGCGGACACCGCTCAGCAGATGGCCCTGGACTACGAGCGCCAGGCCGCGCAGGACACCGCCACCGTCCAGGCCGCCGAGACCGCCACCAAGGACAAGGCCGACGCCGACCGCGAGGCGGCGGCCGAGAAGAAGGCCGAAGAGGCCCGCAAGGCCAAGGAGGAGAAGGCCGCCCAGGAGCGCGCCTCCCGTTCCTCCGAGCGCACCTCGCTGCGCTCCCTGTCGGCCCCGTCCGCCGACTCCCCCACCTCCGGGGCCTCGACCGGCAGCACCTCGTCGCTGATCGGCTTCCTGCGCGCGCAGATCGGCAAGTCCTACGTGCTGGGCGCCTCCGGCCCGTCCGCGTACGACTGCTCCAGCCTGGTCCAGGCCGCGTACCGCACGGTGGGCATCGACCTGCCGCGCACCTCGCAGCCCCAGTCCACCGCCGGCACCCAGGTGAGCATGGACAACCTCCAGGTCGGGGACATCCTGTACTGGGGCAGCGCGGGCAGCGCGTACCACGTCGCCGTCTACAGCGGTAACGGCAACTTCATCGGTGCCCAGAACTCCAGCACCGGCATCGTGGAGAAGCCGCTGAACTACAGCCAGCCGACCGGCGCGGTCCGCGTCCTGTAGTTCGCCCCCCACGCACGGCCGAGGGCCGCCGTTCCCACCGCTCGGGAACGGCGGCCCTCGCGCGTTGCACGGGCAAAGCGGCGGCCCGTCCTACTTTGTGACTAATCATCGGATAAGCCCGCAGTGTCCATTCGACAAAGCAACGCCCGTTCGGCACAACTACCGTAACGACTCTGTCTCAGTTGTACCTCTCGCCGTACTCATCCCTTCCGTCCCGTATTGCCGGCACCCTTTCCCGAGGCATCGGACGGCGGCTGACGAGAGGAAGCACTTTCTTATATGAAAATCCACCGCGCCCTCACTTTTCGGGCTGTCACCTGGACGGTGACGGCGACCGCTCTTGCCTCCACTCTCAGCCTCGGCAGCCAGGTCCACGCCGCCGAGCCCGCCTGCCCACCGGCCGAGCCCAAGCAGAAGCCCGCCAGTTCCTGTCCGGCGCCGCCCGCGAAGAAGACCGCGGCAAAGAAGACCGCAGCGAAGAAGACCGCGGCGAAGAAGCAGGCCGCCAAGAAGAAGACCCCGAGGAAGCAGGCGGCGAAGAAGCAGGCCGCGAAGAAGCAGGCGGCCTGCCGTCCGTCCCGGCCGAGGCCGCCCCGCTGCCAGGCCGCGCCCAAGAAGCCCGCCAGGAAGCAGCCCGCCGCGAAGAAGCCGGCGGCGAAGAAGCCGACGACCCAGCGGCCTCCGGCCAAGCGCCCGCCCACCAAGAAGCCGCCGGCCAAGAAGCGGCAGCTGAAGAAGGACCACGGCTGGAGCTGGGATGGGCTTTATATCGACGCCGCCGACCTGCGCAAGGTCAATGTCTACCTCGTACGCGCCAGGAAGGCCGAGCGCACCATCACCCCCCAGGTGCGCAGCATCGCCCGCCGGACCAAGGCCACCGTGGTCGGCCTCAACGACCGCCTGCGGTCCCCGGAGGCCGTCAAACGCTCGGTCGCCCGCGACATGCAGGACAATCCGACCCGGACGATGGACGAGGCCCTGGAGAAGATCAACGACTCGGTCCGCTACATCCTCCAGTGGCCGGACGCGTCGTACGTCAAGGGTGTCAACGACACCACCAAGCTGCTGGGCCAGTGGAAGAACGCGAACCTCCGCTGGTCGAACACCTGGGCGCGCCCGCGCGGCTACAAAGGCATCAACACCGCCTGGCGGGCGAACAACTCGGGCCATCCGTACGAGCTGCAGTTCCACACCCCGAAGAGCCGGGCCGCCCAGACGCGCACCCGGGCACTGTACGAGGAGGCCCATCGCCCGAACACGAGTTCCCAGCGCCGGGCGCAGCTCACGGGTCAGTTGAACCGGGCCTTCGCCACGGTCCCCTGCCCCGCGGGCTCCCAGCTGCTCAACGGGCCGCGTCGCCGCGCCGTGGCACGTCCGGTGTAGGCCTGCGCGGTGGTCGCGGGCCGCTTCCGCATTCCCCGTCGCGGGTTATGCGGCTTCTCCGGGTTCCGCGGCTTCTACCGGTGCAGTGGCTTCTTCGGGTTCCGCAGCTTCTTCGGGTTCGGTGACTTCTTCAGGTTCGGTGGCTTCTTCAGGTTCGGTGACTTCTTCCGGTTCTGCGGATGCGGCGGGTTCGGCCGGTTCCACGAGAAAGAACCGGCCGGTCCCGCGTCCCCGTCACCGGGTCGCGGATTTCCACGACCCGGTGACCGATGACGCGGCACGCCACGAGGCCTTTCAAAGAACCGGGGAAAGAACTGACCAACCTCCCCCCCTGCCCCCGTTTTCCGTTTGTCACCTGATCAGGTGACGGGCTCGCAAATGGGGGCCGGGAGGCGGTACGTTCGCGCCGCAACCCAAAAATGAACGGCCCCCGACGGGACTGCCATCCCATTGCCGAGGGCCTGATCAAGAGGAAGAAGACCCTTCCCCATGACTCGATCCGAGTCTAACGCCCGCCCTCGCCCGCCCGCTGCCAAGCCGCCCCGTGGTGTGACCCACGTACGGCACCGCCACAGCTCCTGCTTCACCGTGGTCGGCAACCACCTCGCCCTCCACCCCACCCTCTCCGCCACCGCCGTCGGCCTCGCCGTACGCATCCAGGCCCTCCCGGACGGCGCCCGCGTCAGCATCCGGGCGCTCGCCATGCAGCTGCCGGAGTCGGAGTACCGCATCGCCCGCGCGCTGAACGAGCTGGAGGAGGCGGGCTATTTGGAGCGGCGCCGCAAGCGCATCGCAGGCCAGCGGATCGTCACCCGAACCACGTACTACGAGCACCCGGACGACCGGCCCTCCGAGTGCCCGCCGGACCCGCCACCGGCACCGCCCGCGCCCCACCCACACCCTGTGGACACCCCCGAGCCCCCACAGGAGCCGGCCGAGCCCCCCAAGCGCTCCACGCCGCCCAAACCCTCCAAGCGCTCCAAGCGCTCCAAGTCGCGCAAGCCCCCCACACCTCCCAGGCCCTCCGCACCCCCCGATCCCCCCACCACTCCCCCACCCCCCGCTTTCACCCCCTCCCCCAGCACCGACCTCCTCTCCGAACTGCGCCTCGCCGACGCGCGCCTGATGCTCTCCGTGCGCGACGTCACCCGCCTGGCCCCGGCGGTGGCGACCTGGCTGAGCCACGGCGTAGCCCCCGAGCACGTCGTCCGCACGCTCGCCTCGGACCTCCCGCCAGGCGTCATCTTCAGCCCGGCCGCGCTTTTGGAGTACCGCCTCAGCGAGTGGCTGCCGCCACCGCTCCCCGTACGGCCCGAGGTGCCACGGCGGGTCCGCGACACCACACAGGAGTGCCAGTTCTGCGGCCTCCCCTTCGAGGCCATGCCCGCGCCCCCGGACCCGGACCCGGACTCGGCCCCCTCCTCGTCGTCCTCGTCCCTGGTCCGGTGCCCCCGCTGCCGTACGGCCGAGGCGTGGACGGCGGCGGCCCCCCGGCCCGCCTCGCTGCGCAACCTCCACGCCCCCGGACACCTCAGGGGCGGAGCAGCCGCTTCTGTACGGACTCCAGCGGACCGTACGGGAAGCGCCGCAGCCACAGCCGCGCCCCGGTGAACAGCACCGCGCACACCGCCACCCACAAGCCGATCACCCACCACGGGCCCTGACCCGCCCACCGTGCGGCCAGGCCGAGGCCGATGCCGTAACAGGCCAGTACGCACAGGACGTTCTGCAGGACGTAGCAGGACAGTGCCGTACGGCCGATCGCGGTGAGGCCGGCGGTCAGCGGGCCCGGACGGCGTACGCGGTCGACGATCAGGCCGATGAGACCCACATAGCCGACGGCGACGACGGGAGCCGCCCCGTACCGGGCCACCAGTTGGAAGTCCGAACCGGCCCACAGCAGAGCGAGGTTGAGCGGAATGCCGATGCCCAGGCCCCACCCGCACATCCGCCGCCGGATGCGCCGCCCCTGCGCGTCCGGACGGAAGGCGCCCGCCCGGAACAGCCGCACACCGAGATGGAAAAGGAAGACGAGCAGCGCGAAGGAGATGACGGGCTCCAGGCGGAGCGCGATCGCGTTCTGCAGCCGGAAAGCGACCTGCTCCAGGTAATTCCCCTCGGCATACAGCTCGACAACTCGCGCTCCCGAACCGCTGTTTGCCGTATCGCCGCCGCCACCGCCCGCCGCCGCGGCCGTCAGCAGCCCCAGCACCGCCACGTGCACACCGGCCGCGACCCACATCAGCACCCGCTGCGTACGCGCGGCGCGCGTCAACTGCCAGGCCACCAGGAGGGCGACGACCGCGTACCCCATCAACACGTCCCAGGCGAAGACCAGAACGAAGTGCACGGTGCCCTCGACGAAGAGGAACAGCGCGCGCCACTTGTACCGGCCGGGCCATGAGCGCCCCTGCTTCCCGGCGGACCGGAACTGGATGGCCAGACCGACCCCGAAGAGGATCGTCAGCATCGAGAGGAACTTGCCGTCCGCGAGAAACCGGAAGCTCCCCTCCACGGTCCCGGCCCACGACGTGCCGAACGGTGCGCCGGAGGCGTTCCCGTTCAGGACACCCCACTCCGCGCCCGGCGCGGCGAAGATCCAGACGTTGGTCATCAACGTCCCCAGGATCGCCACCCCGCGCAGCACGTCCAGCAGGGGCAGCCGCCCGGCCTGCCCGGACGCCCGGACCGCACCCGCGGCTCCCGGCGCCCCGGCCGTACCGGTCGCGGATTCCACCGTCTCCGTCATGCCGCCTCCGTCCCCCGGTGCTCGCTCACACCCCCATCGTCCGGCCGGGAAGATCCCGTTTCTTCGTCCGCGACGACGAGAACCCGCTACATCCTTCGATGCAGCGGGTTCTCGTCGTGGGGGCGCCCGGGGCGCGTCCGGCTACGCCTTCGGCGCCACCTTGCTCAGACCGTTGATGATGCGGTCCATCGCGTCGCCGCCCGTGGGGTCGGTGAGGTTGGCGAGCATCTTGAGGGTGAAGCGCATCAGCATCGGGTGGGTGAGGCCGCGCTGGGTGGCGATCTTCATGACCTTCGGGTTGCCGATGAGCTTCACGAAGGCGCGGCCCATGGAGTAGTAGCCGCCGTAGGTGTCCTTGAGGATCTTCGGGTAGCGCTGGAGGGCCAGCTCGCGCTGGGCGTACGTGGCGCGGGCGTGGGCCTGGACGACGACCTCGGCGGCGATGGCGCCGGACTCCATGGCGTACGCGATGCCCTCGCCGTTGAACGGGTTGACCAGACCGCCCGCGTCGCCGACGAGGAGCAGGCCCTTGGTGTAGTGCGGCTGGCGGTTGAAGGCCATGGGGAGCGCGGCGCCGCGGATCGGGCCGGTCATGTTCTCCGGGGTGTAGCCCCAGTCGGCGGGCATGGAGGCGCACCACGCCTTGAGGATCTCGCGCCAGTCCAGCTCCTTGAAGGAGGAGGACGTGTTCAGCACACCGAGGCCGACGTTGCTCGTACCGTCGCCCATGCCGAAGATCCAGCCGTAGCCGGGCAGCAGGCGGTCCTGGGCGCCGCGGCGGTCCCACAGTTCCAGCCAGGATTCGAGGTAGTCGTCGTCGTGGCGGGGCGAGGTGAAGTACGTACGGACCGCGACGCCCATCGGGCGGTCCTCGCGGCGGTGCAGGCCCATCGCCAGGGAGAGGCGGGTGGAGTTGCCGTCCGCCGCGACCACGAGCGGGGCGTGGAAGGTGACCGGCGTCTTCTCCTCGCCCAGCTTGGCCTCGACGCCCTCGATACGGCCGGTCAGGTCGTTGATGAGCGGCGCGCCGACGTTGCAGCGCTCGTACAGGCGCGCGCCGGCCTTCTGCGCCTGGCGCGCGAGCTGCTCGTCGAAGTCGTCGCGCTTGCGGACCAGTCCGTAGTCCGGGTACGAGGCGAGGTCCGGCCAGTCGAGCTGGAGGCGGTTGCCGCCGCCGATGATGCGCAGGCCCTTGTTGCGCAGCCAGCCGGCCTCTTCGGAGATGTCGATCCCCATGGAGATCAGCTGCTTGGTGGCGCGGGGCGTGAGGCCGTCGCCGCAGACCTTCTCGCGCGGGAAGGCGGTCTTCTCCAGGAGGAGGACGTCCAGGCCGGACTTGGCGAGGTGGTACGCGGTCGCCGAGCCGGCGGGACCGGCCCCGACGACGATGACGTCCGCGCTGTACTCGGAGCGGGGGGTGGTCACGGACTCGCTCACGGACTCAGTCGCGGACTCGGTCACGGCGGGATCTCCCGGAAGTCGATATCTGGGTGCCGACCGGCACTGGGCCCCGTCAGTCTATGGGGGCGTAGATGATCAGGATCTGAAGGGTTGGTTGGTCCATGCACGAGCCACAGCCGCAGCCGTTCCCGGCGTCACGGCCGCTGCCGCAACCGCCGTCCACGGCGGGATTCACACTCCGGGTGCCGGACGAGGAGGACGCGCTGCACTGGCACCGGGTGTTCGCGCATCCGGACGTGATGGAGTTCCACGGCGGCGCCCCGGACGAACTCTCCGTCTACCAGGAGCTGACCGCACGCCAGCGCCGCCACTACGCGGAGCACGGGTTCTGCATGTACTCGATGCTCGGCACGGAAGGGGAGGAGGCCGGCGCCGTCCTGGGCTTCACAGGCGCACAGCCGTGGCCGTACGACTGGGGGCCGGTGGGCGAGATCGAGATCGGCTGGCGGCTGGGGCGGGCGTACTGGGGCAAGGGGTACGCGACGCAGGCGGCACGGGCCGCGCTGGAGGCGGTACGGGCCACGGGGACACGGAGCGTGGTCGCGATGGTGGCGGCCGGGAACGAGCGGTCCGTCGCGGTGACGCGGCGCCTCGGGATGCGGCACGCGGACACGTTCCGTACGCCCTCCGGACGGGAGGGGTACTGCTTCCGGCTGGAGCTGTGAGGCCGCGCGGAAGGAGGCAGGGGTGAGGGGGCCGGGGCGCGGGCGCGCGGTCCGGGAGGCCGGGCGCGGGCGCGCGGCCCCCTCCGCCGTCACACGGCCGGCTTCGTACCCCGGTGCAGGGCGACCACGCCGCCGGTGAGGTTGCGCCAGGCGACCTTCGACCAGCCCGCGCGCTGGAGGCGCGCCGCCAGCTCCGGCTGGTTGGGCCAGGAGCGGATGGACTCCGCGAGGTACACGTACGCGTCCGGGTTGCTGCTCACCGCGCGCGCGACGGGCGGCAGTGCCCGCATCAGGTACTCGGTGTAGACCGTACGGAACGGCCCCCACGTCGGCTCGCTGAACTCGCAGATGACGACCCGGCCGCCGGGCTTGGTGACCCGGTACAGCTCGCGCAGGGCGGCGTCCGTGTCCTGCACGTTGCGCAGCCCGAAGGAGATGGTGACGGCGTCGAACACGTCGTCGGCGAAGGGCAGTCGCATCCCGTCACCGGCCACGAACGGCATCCACGGGCGGCGCTTCTTGCCCTCGCCCAGCATGCCGACGGAGAAGTCGCAGGGGACGACGTACGCGCCGGTGCGGGTGAAGGGCAACGAGGAGGTGCCCGTACCGGCGGCGAGGTCGAGCACGCGCTCGGCGGGGCGCGCCGCGACGGCCCGCTCCACCTCCTTGCGCCACAGCCGCGCCTGCCCGAGGGACAGCACGTCGTTGGTCAGGTCGTAGCGCGCCGCCACGTCGTCGAACATCGCGGCGACGTCGCGCGGCTGCTTGTCCAGAGAGGCTCGGGTCACCCGGCCATTGTTCCCTACGGCTCCGGAAGGCTTTGGACGGGGACGGCCCGATGCCCCCCTCAGAACATCCGGGCGGTCCAGCGGTGCTGCGTCTGGTGCGAAGCATCGTGAGCGGCCGAATCGGCCGTCCCCGCGAAAACGATCCTGCCGGGCGGTGGGGAGGGTTCCGGTTGTGTTGACGGGGTTATGACGAGGGGGCGGGGCGTCTTGACGCGTCTCTGACGCGCTCAGCGCCGGACGAACCCCGTCAGATCGAAGCTCACCGGGAACGGGTGCTCCGTCTCCAGCTTCTCGCCGTGCAGGGGATGCTCCGGTGCCGGGATGTAGATGCCCAGCTCACGGTGGAGCCAGAACTCATGCACCTCCGGGACGTTGTCCGCACCGTGCTCGACCCGCCAGTAGTACGGAACCCCCGCAGCCGCGAACATCGCCGGTTTGCGCACCCGGTCGTCCTGCTGCGATCCCGTGGACACCACTTCGACCACCAGCACGACCCACTGGACCGGCACACTCTCCAGATCCCAGAGGTCCTGCCCTTGGCCGTCGAAGACGATGACATCCGGCTTGGGGGTGTTGCGTCCGTCGATCCGGACGCTCTGCTCGGCCAAGACCTCGTAAGGATCGCACTGGGCGTCTTCGAGGGACCGCAGGAGACGGTCCCGCACCCGGTTGTGCCACGGTACGGTCTGCCCCCGAGCCACGATCACTCCGTCCACAAGTTCCCAGTCGAAGGGAAGATCCAGCTCATTGACCTGTTCCTGCGTCCAGCCGTCGGCGGGCGGAAACATCCAGGTCTCAGGAGTGGCTTTCTCCGGCCGGTCAGTGCTCATCACTGCTCCCATGGACGCGAGTGTGCACGCGAGTGCGGATCACGGTTCTGAATACGACAGTACCGTCACTCGAAGTAACGGGCGGGCTCCTCGACGTTGACGCCTCAGCGTCCCCGGTACACCAGCCGCCCGCCCAGCACCGTCACCAGACACCCGCCGTCCTCCGCGAAGACGGCGAAGTCGGCCGGGGCGCCGGGGGCCAGGGGGTGCGGGCCGGGTTGGTCGCGGAGGCCGGAGCGGGCGACCGCCGTGCGGACGGCGGGGCGGGTGAACGGGCCCGAGACCGACGTCGTGCCGGTGGCCAGCAGCCGCTGCACGCCGCGGCGGGCGCTCGCGCCCCAGCGGGTGTCGGTCATGCCGAGGGTGGTGAGCGCGTCGCCCGTGAGCGGGACGGTGCCCAGCTCGTCGGCCTCGCGCGGGTCGGGGTGGTAGGCGGATTCGAGCAGCGCCGCGCCGTCGGGTTCGTGGCGGCCGGGGGTCAGGACGCCGTCCCAGTCCCGTACGCGGGCGCGCTCGCCGTACCGCTCGTACAGCTCCCCGTACGGGCCGACGGCCTCGATGCGGTCGCCGGAGACGACGACCGCGTGCCCGGGGTCCGGGTCGGCGTCCGGGGCACGGCGGACACCGCGCACCCGGTGGATCGTCAGCACGAGGGGCTCACCCGCGGGTCCCGTCCGGCGCTCAGTTGGCCTCGACGAGCTTCAGCTCGGGGTGCGCCGTGCCGCCCTCGATGGCCGTCGAGGAGATGTGCGAGGCCACGCGCTCGTCGACCGGGTCGTTCGCCGGGTCGTCGTGGACGACCAGGTGCTCGTACGTGGTCGCGCGCTGCGCCGGGACGCGGCCCGCCTTGCGGATCAGGTCGATGATCTCCTGGCGGTTGGAGCGGTGCTTGGCACCGGCGGAGGAGACCACGTTCTCCTCCAGCATGATCGAGCCGAGGTCGTCGGCGCCGTAGTGCAGCGAGAGCTGGCCGATCTCCTTGCCGGTGGTCAGCCAGGAGCCCTGGATGTGGGCGACGTTGTCCAGGAAGATCCGGGCGATGGCGATCATGCGCAGGTACTCGAAGATCGTCGCCTGGGTGCGGCCCTTGAGGTGGTTGTTCTCGGGCTGGTACGTGTACGGGATGAAGGCGCGGAAGCCGCCCGTACGGTCCTGCACGTCGCGGATCATGCGCAGGTGCTCGATGCGCTCGGCGTTGGTCTCGCCGGTGCCCATGAGCATCGTGGAGGTGGACTCCACGCCCAGGTTGTGGGCGGTCTCCATGATCTCCAGCCAGCGCTCGCCGGACTCCTTCAGCGGGGCGATGGCCTTGCGCGGGCGCTCCGGCAGCAGCTCGGCGCCGGCGCCGGCGAAGGAGTCCAGGCCCGCGGCGTGGATACGGCGGATGGCGTCCTCGACGGAGGTCTTGGAGATGCGGGCCATGTGCTCGACCTCGGAGGCGCCGAGGGAGTGGATGACCAGCTGGGGGAAGGCCTTCTTGATGGCGGAGAAGTGCTCTTCGTAGTACTCGACGCCGTAGTCCGGGTGGTGGCCGCCCTGGAACATGATCTGGGTGCCGCCCAGCTCGACGGTCTCGGCGCAGCGGCGCAGGATGTCGTCGAGGTCGCGGCTCCAGCCCTTGGCGGTGTCCTTGGGCGCGGCGTAGAACGCGCAGAACTTGCAGGCCGTCACGCACACGTTGGTGTAGTTGATGTTGCGCTCGATGATGTACGTCGCGATGTGCTCCGTACCCGCGTAGCGACGGCGGCGCACGGCGTCGGCGGCGGCGCCCAGCGCGTGCAGCGGCGCGGAGCGGTACAGGTCGAGCGCTTCCTCGGGCGTGATCCGCCCGCCCCCGGCGGCGCGGTCGAGTACGGACTGAAGGTCGGCGTTCTCGGTCACCGGGCGTCCCTTCGGAGGCGGGCATAACGACCGAACCAGCGTACGCCAGCGGTACGACAGGCCTGGCGGCGGCCGGGTCGGGCGGCGGCGGGCGGGTGGGACGGCGGCCTCCGCCGGGGTCAGCCGCCGGCCTTCTTCATGGCGGCGCGGGGCCGGCCGCCCGCCTCGTCGTCCGAGGCGAAGGAGAGCGTGCCGTCCTTGCCGAGCGTGTACGTCACGGTGGCCTCGGCACCCGTACAGCCCGGTCCGGGCTTGCCGTCCGTGCGCTCCCGGAGGGTGAGCGCGGTGCCGGTGGCGGACACCAGCTTCGCCTTGGCCGCGCACCGGGCGATCAGGAAGTCGTACGAGGTGTGGACGACGTAGTCGCCCTTGATGCCGGGCTCGATGGTGGTGGTGATGGTGCCGTTGGGGATGTTGTGGCGGGTGATGACCGTGCCGGTCCAGGTGCCGAGGAAGGGCTTCGGGACGGCCGATCCCCCGGGCCGGGAGTCGCCGGGCGACGGGGGCTGACCGCTGCCGGGCGGCTTCGCGGCCGCGTCCTTACCGCCGCCGCCCTGTCCGGGCAGCAGGTGGAAGACGAACGCGGCGGTCGTCGCGGCGGCGAGCGCAGCGGCCACGGACAGGACCAGCGTGCAGCTCATCCGGCGGCGGCCGTCGCTGCCGCCGCCGAGGGCGCCTTTGAGGGTGAGGCGGCGTTCCCCGGCGGCCGGCGCGGCCGGCACCTCCGGCGGCTGCGGTGGCTGCGTGGGAGCGCCGGCTGTCGGCCAGGAGGGATGGGCGTGGGGGTAGGGGTGGGGGACGGATGCGGGAGCGGCCGGGGCGTCGAAGGGGACGAGGCCGGAGGGGGCGCCGTGCGAGGTGGTGGAGGGGGCGCCGGGCGGCGGGGTCGAGGCCGTTCCGTACGCAGGGTTGGAGGCCGCACCGTACGAAGGGTCCGGAGCCCCGCCATGCGCGGCACCGGAAGTCCCGCCGTACGTCGGATCGGGCGGCCCGAAGGACCCCGCGGCGGCGTCCGCGGACCGTGCGTCCAGGTTCAGCAGTTCCACCGCCTGCCTGCTGACGCGCTCGACCAGCGGCGCGGGCAGCCATCCGGTGCGCGCCGGGGCGCCGCCGCCCTCCGCCGCCCCGCCCAGCCGCCGGGCGATCTCCCCGGGCGCGGGGCGGTCCTCGGGCCGCTTCGCCAGGCAGGCCGCGGTCACCTCGCGCAGCTCGCCCGTGAGGGCGGCGCCGAGGTCCGGTTCGCCGTGGACGACCTGGTAGAGGAGGGCCGCCGAGCTGTTCCCGGTGAACGGGCCGGTGCCGGTGGCCGCGTAGGCCAGCACCGCGCCGAGCGAGAAGACGTCGCAGGCGCCGGTGACGTCCCGGCCGAGGATCTGTTCGGGCGCCATGTAGCCCGGTGAGCCGACGGAGACCCCGGTGGCGGTCAGCACGGCGCTGCCGTCCGTGGCGCGGGCGATGCCGAAGTCGATCAGCAGCGGGCCGTCGAGGGTGAGCATGACGTTGGACGGTTTGACGTCGCGGTGCACCAGGCCGTGGGTGTGCACGGCGGCGAGCGCCCCGGCCAGCCCGGTGCCCAGCGTCCGTACCGCGGGTTCGTCCAGCGGGCCGAAGTCCTCGACGGCCCGGGTGAGCGAGGGGCCCGCGACGTAGCCGGTCGCCACCCAGGGGACGGGCGCGTCCGGGTCGGCGTCCAGTACGGGCGCGGTCCAGGCGCCGCCGACCCGGCGGGCGGACTCCACCTCGCGCCGGAAGCGGGCCCGGAACTGATCGTCGGCGGCGAACTGCGCGTGGACGGACTTCACCGCGACGGTCCGGCCGCCCGCGCTGCGCCCGAGGTAGACGCGGCCCATGCCGCCCGCGCCGAGCCTGCCCAGCAGCCGGTACGTCCCGATGACGCGCGGATCGTCCGCCCCCAGCGGCTCCATGCCATCGCCTCCCCCGTGCGGCCCGGACCCCGCCCAGCCTATGACCAAGGTCATGCCCGGTCCGGTGAACCCGTACAGCGGCTTTCGCCTCCAAAGAGACGGAACGCCAGAAACCATCCGACTTGTCCTGCGGGGCAGCGCACCATCCGGAGTCCTCCGTGCAGCACCATTCCGGGGAGCAGCCCCCGTACGGCCCCGAAGGCCGGTCCGCGTACGGCAGCGAGGGCCGGCCCGCGCGGCGCCCCGGGCGCGGCGAGCGCGGGCGGCGGCTGCTGCTGCTGCGCCGGCGCGCGGGCGGACGCAAGCGGCTCTGGCTGCTCGGCGCGGTTGTCGCAGTGCTCGGCCTGGCCGCCGTGCCCGTACTGAACGCCTTCGGCGTCTTCTCCGACACCGGCGAGCCGATGACCTTCGGCCGGCCCGGCGCGGGCGGCGACGGCGGGGCCACGGGCGCGGGCGGGGCGTCCGGCACGTCCGATCCGCAGGTACGGATGCCCACCGGGCCGCAGGCGCGGTTCACGACGGCGAACACGCTGGACGACGGCACCAAGATCGGCGTGACCACGCTGCACGGGAAGAAGTCCGGTTTCACGGGCCGGGTCTGGGTCTGGGCGCCCAAGGAGTACTACGAGGAGAAGTACGCCGGGAGCGCCTTCCCGGTGCTGATCGCGCTGCCCGGCGGCCCCGGCTACCCGGTCAACTACTGGATGGGAACCGACCTGAAGCTGCAGAGCAGCATCAGCGAGTGGTCGAGGTCGGGCAAGAGCAAGCCGTTCATCGTCGTCATGCCGGTCCTGAACGCCGACGACAAGCACTACTACGACGGCAGCGACATCCCGGGGCAGCCGAAGATGGGCACCTGGATGTCCGACGACGTCCCCGACCTGGTCAAGGCCAATTTCCGGACCTTCGCCTCGCGGGACGGCTGGGCCTTCATGGGCTCGTCCTCGGGCGCCTACGTGGGCCTCAAGCAGGTGCTCCAGCACCCCGACCGGTTCAAGGCCGTGATCGCGAGCGGCCCGGACACCCGGCCGGACTCGCCGCTGTGGCGCGGCCACGAGAAGGAGCGGCGGGCCAACGACCCGGAAGAGCTGGCCAAGGACCTGATCGCCCGGCCCGGAGCCCCGGACGTGCACATCGCCTTCCAGATCGGCACCAAGGAGGGTGGCCGGGCCAAGCTGGAATCTTTTATGAAGAAATACGGCAAGGGCCCGATCAAGACCCGCCTTCAGGTGATCGAAGGCGGCGGACACAACGCCCGGGGCTACGTCCGCGGCATGAACGACGGATCGATGGAATGGATCAGCAAGGTGATGCCGGGCCCGACACCCGCGCCCTGACGCACCGCCGCGCGGTCATTTCGTACGTCTTCCCTACTTTTTCCCGATGACTTCCGTACGGCTTCCGTACGCCCCCCGTACGACTTCCGCGCATCTCCGGTATCTCTGCCGCATACGTTCCCCAGGCGTACCGCATACTTTCCGCACACCTTCGGAGGCTTCCGCACGCCTGCCGCCGGTGCGACTTCCGTATGCCGTCGATACGCCTTCCGTACGCCTTCCCTACGCGCGGAATTCGCCGCCGGAATCGGGAACTACGCCCGCGGGTTCTCCAGGAGATCCACCCGCACATCCGCCGGATAGCCGGTCGTTTCTCCCGTTCTGCGGGCGAATTCCGCCACACCGCGCAACTGGTCCGGCCCGAAACGGAAGTCGAGGGTGGTGAAGTAACGCTCCAGCACCTTCTCGTCGAAGGTCTCCCAGCGGGCGGCCTGCTCGGCCACCTTGCCGACCTCCTCCAGCGACAGGTCGCGGGAGGCCAGGAACGCCTCGTGCACCTTGCGTACGACGAGCGGCTCGCGCTCCAGGTAGTCCCGCCGGGTCGCCCAGACCGCGAAGACGAACGGCAGTCCCGTCCAGTCCTTCCACATCTGCCCCAGGTCGTGCACCTGGAGGCCGAGCCGCGGCGCGTCGTGCAGGTTCGCGCGGAGCGCCGCGTCCCCGATCAGGACCGCGGCCTCCGCCTCCTGCATCATCAGGCCGAGGTCGGGCGGGCAGGTGTAGTAGTCGGGAGTGACGCCGATCTTCTCGGCCAGCAGCAGTTGGGCCAGTCGTACGGACGTGCGGGAGGTCGAGCCGAGCGCGACCCGGGCCCCGTCCAGCTCCTCCAGGGGCTTTTGCGACACGATCACGCAGGACATGACCGGGCCGTCGCAGCCGACCGCCAGGTCGGGGAAGGCGACCAGGTCGTCGGCGGCCCGCAGGAACTCCACGAGGGTGACCGGCGCGATGTCGAGATCGCCGCGCACCAGCTGTTCGCTGAGCTTTTCCGGGGTGTCCTTCGTGAGCTCCAGGTCGAGCAGCGTGCCCGTACGCGCGAGGCCCCAGTACAGGGGCATACAGTTCAGGAACTGGATGTGGCCCACCCGCGGCCGGCTGCGACGGTGGTCGGCTGCCGCTCCTGCGGATGCGTCTCCAACGGTTGAATTGTCCACATGCGGAGGCTAGACCCGGCCGCTGTCGAGCGGCGCGGCGGGGCCGCCTGTGGCCGCCGCACCGCACCGGTAAACGTGATCTTTGGCTCTTCCGCCCCACAACCGCCCCGTGCTAGGCTCAGCGCAAGTTGCAGTTTGGTTTCCCTTGCAGTACAGAGCCTGCGGAGCATGTGACGCCGCAGGCTTTTGTAGTTTTCAGACTTCTTGCAGGTTCTGGAGCAGGGCAACCCTTTGGCCCAAGGAGGGCTTATGGCTACCGGAACCGTGAAGTGGTTCAACGCTGAAAAGGGCTTCGGCTTCATCGCCCAGGACGGCGGCGGCCCGGATGTCTTCGTTCACTACTCTGCGATCAACGCCTCTGGCTTCCGCTCCCTGGAAGAGAACCAGCAGGTGAACTTCGACGTCACGCAGGGCCCGAAGGGTCCGCAGGCGGAGAACGTCACGCCGGTCTGAGTTGCCCGGTCCGACCGATCGCGGTCGACTTAGCAGTACCCAAGGAGCCCCGCTCCTTCCCTCCGGGGAAGGGGACGGGGCTCCTGCCTTTTCCGCCCGCCGCCCACCGGAAAAGGCGGCGCCCGAATTCCGTCCCCGTCAGCCCTCCTGACCTCCCCGCCCCCCGCGGCTACCGTGAAGGGTCATGACCGGGGCGACCATCGCGGTGCACCATGTGCGGGCCGTGCTGAGCGGCGCGCGGCGCAGGGATGTGGATGTCGTGCCGTTGCTGCAGGCCGCGGGGATTTCCCCGCTGCTGCTCGGGGACGAGCGGGCCCGGGTCGCGGCGGAGAGCTTCGCCCGGCTGGTCAAGGCGGTGCAGCGGGCGACGGACGACGAGTTCCTGGGGCTCGGGCCGCTGCCCAGCCGCCGGGGCACGTTCGCGATGATGGGCCTCGCCTGCCTGGGCTGCCCGGACCTCGGCACGGCGCTGGAGCGGGCCGCACGGTTCTACGGGCTGTTCCCCGGCGGGCCCGAGATGGCGGTGACGGCGGAGGCGAAGAGCGCCCCCGGGCACCTCACCGAGCCCCGCCCCCGTCCCGGACCCGGCACCGCCCCCTGGCCCGGCCCCGGCGTCGCCGAGTTCTCGTTCCGTACGGATCTGCGTCCGTACGCCGAGGACATCTTCCTCGCCGAGTCCGTGATGATCATCTGGCACCGGCTCTCCAGCTGGCTCATCGGCCGCCACATCCCGCTGCGCCACGTCCGCTTCGCCCACCCCGCCCCCGCGCACGCGCGCGAGTACGGGCCGATGTTCGGCTGCGAGGTGCGCTTCGGCGCGTCGCACACCGCGGCGGCCTTCGACGCCCGCTGGCTGGCGGCGCCGGTCGTCCGGGACGAGGCCGCGCTGACGGCGATGCTGCGGCGGGCGCCCGCCGACCTGCTGAGCCGGCGGGAGTACGGCACGACCGTCGCCGAGCGGGTGCGGCGCACGCTCGTGCCCGCGCTGCGCGCCACGGGCCCGGCGCGGCTGCCGGAGGCGGCCGAGGTCGCGGCGCGGCTGGCGGTGAGCCCGGCGACGCTGCGCCGCCGGCTCCAGGAGGAGGGCACCTCGTACCGGCGCCTGAAGGACGCGGTGCGCCGGGACGCGGCGATCAGCTCGCTGACCGCGGGCCGGGAGCCGATCGCCGCGCTGGCGGCGCGGCTCGGCTTCTCCGAGGACACCGCCTTCCACCGGGCGTTCCGGCGGTGGACGGGGACCACGCCCGGCGCGTACCGGCCGCAGCCGCACGCGCCGGACGTGCGGCTGCGCGCTCTTCCGGGTCAGCAAAGCTGAGCGTCCCGGTCAGCGCCGTACTTACCCGCGAGTCACTACGGTCACCCCAACTGAACCGTCCTCCGGACCGTTGGGAGAGCCGCATGGTGCACACCACCCCCCATGACCGGCGCGCCCCCCGCGCGCTGCGCACCACCGCACTCGCCGCCGCCACCGCACTCGCCCTCTCGCTCGGCCTCACGAACGCCGCCGCCACCACGCACCCCGCGCCGTCCGCACAGGCGGCCCAAGCGGACCACGCGCGGCCGGGCGACATCGTGAAGTCCTCCCCCACCTCCTTCCACCCCCTGCCGGGCCAGCCGACCCGCACCCGCGCCTGGCACATGGAATACCGGTCGACCAGCGCCGGGGGCGCCCCGAACGTCGTCTCCGGCACCGTCATCGTCCCGGACGACGGCCGCACCGGGCCGCGCCCGCTGGTCACGTACGCCGTCGGGACGGTCGGCCTCGCCGACACGTGCGCGCCCTCGGCCGGCTTCCCCAAGGGCACCACCGTCGAGGCCAACCTCATCCAGCAGCTGACGGCCCGCGGCTGGGCGGTCGCCGTGACCGACTACGAGGGCCTGGGTACGCCCGGCGACCACACCTACACGGTCGGCCGCGCCGAGGGGCAGGCCGTCCTGGACGCGGCCCGTGCCGCCCAGCGGCTGCCCGGCGCCGCACAGGCGGGCGTCACCGCGGACTCACCGGTCGGAATCATGGGCTACTCGCAGGGCGGCCAGGCGTCGAGCTGGGCGGCCGAGCTGCACGCCGCGTACGCGCCCGAACTGAAGGTCAGGGGCACCGCGACCGGCGGCGTCCCGGCCGACCTGCTCAAGGTCGCCGACTTCAACGACGGCAACGTGGGCGCGGGCCTGATCCTGATGGCCGCCGTCGGCCAGGACGCCGCCTTCCCCGAACTGGACCTGGCGAAGTACCTCAACGCCAAGGGGCGGCACTACGTCGACTTCATGAGGAAGAACTGCGTGGCCATCGACGGCATCGCGGGCGCCTTCAAGAAGATCTCCGACGTCACGGTCAAGAACCCGCTGCACGAGGCGGACTGGCAGCGGCGCCTGCGGGAGTCGGACCTCGGTACGCGTAAGCCGGACGCGCCCGTGTTCCTCTACCACGGCACGCTCGACGAGCTGATCCCGTACGGCGTCGGCAAGCGGCTGCGCGCGGACTGGTGCGCCAGGGGCGCCGACGTGCGGTGGAACGCGATCCCGCTGGGCGAGCACGTCGTCGGCGCGATCGCGGGGGCCGTACCGGCCGCCAACTGGCTGGCGGACCGCTTCGCCGGGAAGCCGACGGACAGTAACTGCCGTTAGCTGCAAAGAGCCTGATCGCCCGTCAGTTCTGTAAGGCCGAGGAACCCCGTGCCACTTCCCCCACAGAGGTGACACGGGGTTCCAGTCTGGCGGACCGGGCATCTGCCACGTTACCCGGGGGTCAGTTAACAGCGCGTCAGTACGGCGGGGGCGGGGCCGGCCGACAGGCCGCCCGCCCCTGCCCCGGTTCAGCGCCCCTCGTACAGCCCTTCGATCTCCTTCGCGAAGTCGCGCGCGATCGCGGCCCGCTTCAGCTTCAGGGACGGGGTGAGATGGCCCCGCTCCTCCGTGAAGTCCACCGGCAGCACGGCGAAGCGGCGTATCGACTCGGCGCGCGAGACCAGCTGGTTGGCGTCGTCCACGGCGGCTCGGATCTCGGCCAGCAGCGCTTCGTCCGTGACCAGTTCCGCCATCGCGACCTGCTGCTTCCTGCGCATCTGCCGCCAGTGCGCCAGCCCGTCCGGCTCCAGCGTGACCAGTGCGGTGATGTACGGGCGGTTGTCGCCGACGACCATGCACTGGCCGACGAGCGGGTGCGCCCGCAGCCGGTCCTCCAGCGGGGCCGGGGCGACGTTCTTGCCGCCGGAGGTGACGATCAGCTCCTTCTTGCGGCCGGTGATGGTCAGGTAGCCGTCCGCGTCCAGGGCCCCGATGTCGCCGGTCGCCAGCCAGCCGCCGTCCCCGGGCCCGCCCTCGGTACCGGGCCCGGCCCCGGCTGCGAACCCGTCCCCGGGCCCGCCCCCGTCCGGCAGCGGGCCGCCCGTCGCCGCGTCCCAGTAACCGGTGAAGACCTGCCCGCCGCGCAGCAGCACCTCGCCGTCCTCCGCTATCCGTACGGCGGTGCCGGGCAGCGGCCAGCCCACCGTGCCGATACGGGGCCTGAGCGGCGGGGTGAGGGTGGCCGCCGCGGTGGTCTCGGTCAGCCCGTACCCCTCGAAGATCTCGATGCCCGCGCCGGCGTAGAAGGCCGCGAGCCGGTGCCCGAGCGGCGAACCCCCGCAGATCGCGTAGCGGACCCGGCCGCCGAGCGCGGCGCGGATACGGCGGTAGACCAGCGGGTCGTACAGCTTGCGGGCCGCCTTCAGCGCCACGCCCGGACCGCCGCCCGTGCCGTGCTCCGCCGCCTCGACGGCTTCTCCGTAGCGCCGGGCGATCGCGGCGGCACGGTCGAAGGAGGCGGCCCGGCCCAGCTTCTCGGCCGTGGCGCGGCCGGTGTTGTAGACCTTCTCCAGGACGTAGGGGATGGCGAGCAGGAACGTCGGGCGGAAGGCGGCCAGGTCGGCGAGGAGGTCCTCGGTGCGGATGCTGGGCGCGTGGCCGAGCCGTACCCGGGCGCGCAGGCAGCCGACCGCGACCATCCGTCCGAAGACGTGCGACAGGGGCAGGAAGAGCAGGGTCGAGGCGGGCTCGCTGCTGACCGACTTGAAGACCGGGTGCAGCAGTTCGGTGGCGTTGTCCACCTCGGCGAAGAAGTTGCCGTGGGTCAGGACGCAGCCCTTGGGGCGGCCGGTGGTGCCGGAGGTGTAGACGAGGGTGGCGATGCTGCCGGGGCCGGTGGCCGCCCGCCGCTCGGCCACCAGCACGTTCGGCAGCCGCCGGCCCGCCGCGACGATCTGCGCGACGGCGCCGGTGTCGAACTGCCACAGCTGGGCCAGGTCCGGCAGCCCGGTACGGACCCGGCTCACCAGCCGGGCCTGCTCGACGCTCTCCACCACGCAGGCGGCGGCGCCCGAATCCCGCAGAATCCAGTGCGTCTGGTGGGCCGAGGAGGTCGGATAGACGGGCACGGTGACCAGCCCGGCCGCCCAGGCGGCGAAGTCGACGAGGGTCCACTCGTACGTCGTCCGGGCCATGATCGCCAGCCGGTCGCCGGGCCGCAGCCCGTGCGCGATCAGGCCCTTGGCCACGGCGAGCACCTCGGCGGCGAACTCGGCGGCGCTCACATCCCGCCACGCGCCCCCGGCGCCCTGCCCCGCCTTCTTGCGCGCCAGCACCACCTCGTCGGGTGCTTGCGCGGCGTTGTCGAAGGGGATGTCTCCCAGTGAACCGGTCCGCACCGGCGGCACCAGCGGCGGTACGGACACCTCCCGCACGATGTTGCCCCGCACCCGCGTGTGCGGCTCCACCAGAGCGGGCGCCGGTGGCCCGCCTTGCCGTTGCTGACTGGACACGAGCGGCTCCTCGTCTCACGGTGGGCGTGCCGGCCGGCGCGCGGCCGAGCGGCCGGCGGACCCCAACGAGCCGAAGGAGCAGGCCCGTTCGGCGGCCGTGGCCGGCGCGACGTCCGCGGACGCGCGCTCTCGACCATCACCTGACCCGACAGTAACCTTACTTCGAAGTAAATTTACGCGAGGACCAGGAGTTGGCCAATGCCCGAACACCGTCTTCCTCCCGCCGATTCGGCCCCGGGCCTCCTCCCCGCCCCCCGCACGGCCCGCCCGCTCCGCGCACCGCACCGGCCGGGCGCCTGATGCCGGGCGACGCGACCGGCCGCGCGACGACCGGCACCACCGGCGGTGCGACAGGCGGCATGACGACCGGCCTGTCCCGCCCGCCGCGGCTGATGCCCGTACTGGCCAAGGGCGTTCTGACCGGGATCGGCAAGCACCCGCACCCGGACGCCGCACTGCCGCACACCCGCCTCGTGCTGCCCGCCGTACGGATCGGGCTGGGCCGGGCCGCCTCGTACGCCCGGGTCTGCGGCTACGACGCCACCGAGCCGCTGCCCGTCACCTATCCGCACATCCTCGGATTCCCGCTGGCCGCGCGGCTGATGAGCGCACGGGACTTCCCGCTGCCGATGCTCGGGCTGGTGCACACCGGCATCGAGATCACGCAGTACGCGCCGCTGCATCCCACCGACACCCTCGAACTGACGGTGTTCGCGGGCGCGTTGCGGGCCCACCGCCGCGGCACCGAGGTGGTGATGACCACCGAGGCGCGGCGCGCGGACGCGCTGGTGTGGCACGACCGGAGCACCTATCTCGCGCGGCACCGCACGGCCGGGGGCGAGGACCCGCGCCCGGAGCGCCCCGACGGGCCCGGCGGCTCCCCCGCCTCGCCCGGCTTCCCCGACTCCCCCGGCCTTCCCGGTTCTCCCGGCCGCGCCCGCGACCTGCCCGTACGCGCCCGGTGGCGGCTGCCCGCCGACCTCGGCCGCCGTCACGCCGCCGTCTCCGGCGACTACAACCCCATCCACCTCCACGCCCTCACGGCCCGCCCGCTCGGCTTCCCGCGCGCCATCGCGCACGGCATGTGGACCTTCGCGCGCTGCGCCGCCGAGGCGGTGCTGCCGGGTACGCCGACGCTGCGCATCTCGGCGGAGTTCCGCGCGCCGGTACCGCTGCCCGCCACCGTCGCGTACGGCTACGAGACCACGCGCACCGGCGGCGTGTTCCAGCTGCGCGGCGGCCCCGAGGGCCGGTCCCGTGTCCACCTGGAGGGGAGGGTGGAGACGGACGTGTGAGGGGGCGGCGGCGCGGCCCCGGGAGCGCCTGGAGCAGCGCGGCGCGGGGCGCCCGGAAGCGGGCCGCGCGGGACGCCCGGAGGCGGGGCGCCCCGCGGCGCCCGGCCGGTCTCAGCTCCCCGGCGACCACCGCTCCCCGGCCATCAGCCGGCCCAGCCCCGCCCACGCGAAGTTCATCAGCGTCGCCGCCGTGTCCTTGGCGGGCGGGCGCTCGCCCGACGCCAGGTCGCCGCCGCGGGCGTTGGCCCAGTCGGCCAGCGACTCGGCGGCGCCCACCAGGGCGTGCGCGAGGCCGGACACCTCGCGTGCGGCCAGTTCCTTGTCGCAGCCCGCCTCCTGGGCCGCCGCGCCGATCATCGCCGTGACGAACTCGACGATCTCCGCCCGCATCGCGGCGACTTCGACCGCGAACGGCTCGCCCTGCGTACGGGCCTGCTGGTGCAGCACCGCCCAGCCGTCGGGGTGTTCGGCCGTATGCGCGAAGAAACCTTTCAGCCCGCTCCACAGCTGCCGGTCGGCGGACACCCCCGGCTCCACGGCCGCCCGCACGGCGTCCGCGAGCGCCGCCGACTCCCGCCGGATGACGGCGCTGAACAGCTCCTCCTTGGAGTTCAGGTAGAGGTAGACCAGCGGCTTCGACACCCCGGCGACCTCGGCGATCTCGTCCATCGAGGCCGCCCGGTAACCGCGCCGCGCGAAGGTCAGCACGGCCGCGTCGAGCATCTGCTGCTCCCGTACGGCCCGCGGCATCCGCTTGCTCTTCACAGCTCCCACACCAATTGCCCTTCTGTCCCGCCCCTTTACCGCGAAGTAAGTTTACGTTTTCCCGCCTTGTCCGACGGCTCTTGACCTGATCGCTTCCCTTGCGAGGCGATACGTCTCGCCTCGTTGGTACGCGTCAAAGGACCTTCCCATGCACCAGGCACACCAGCAGTTCGTGGCGGCGTCCCCCGGCGTACGCCTGTGGACCGGGCGGCGCGGCCCGGCCGGCGCGCCCGCCCTGCTGCTCGTCATGGGTGCGCAGGCGTCCGGCCTCGGCCGGCCGGAGCCGTTCGTGGACGCGCTCGCCGTCCACCACCGGGTCATCCGTTACGACCACCGCGACACCGGCCGCTCCAGCTGGTCCTTCGACCGGCAGCCGTACCGCGTCACGGACCTGGCGCAGGACGCCGTCCGCGTCCTGGACGGCCTCGGGGTCGAGCGGGCGCATCTGGTGGGGCTGTCGCTCGGCGGGATGCTGACCCAGCTCCTGCTCGCCGACCACCCCGACCGCGTACACAGCGCCACCCTGATGGGCACCTCCGCGCTGAGCACCACCCCGTACACCCGCCCGGGCGGTACGCAGGTTCCCGTCGCCGAACTCCCCGGCATCGCCCCGGAGCTGCTGGAGCTGTGGTCCCGGCCCGTCGAGGACCACGGCCCGGAGGCCGAACTCGACCGGTCCCCACCCTCGTCGTCCCGGCCCCCGCCGAACCGGTCTTCCCGCCGCCGCACCCCCACCACCTCGCCCAGGTCATCCGGGGCGCGGGCCTGGTGGAGATCCCCGGCATGGGCCACGCCCCGCCGCCCGAGGTGCAGGGACCGCCGGCGGAGGCGGTCCTCGCACACACGGGGAAGCACGCGGGGAAGCGCACGGGGAAAGCGGGCTGAGCCGGGGCACGTACAGGTGCACGCGAAACGCCGGACGGGCCGGGATTCCCCTGGGGGTTCCCGGCCCGTCCGGCGTTCAGACCTACGCGGTCAGGCCTCCGCGGTCAGGCGGTGGTGATCAGGCGGCGAGGGTCGGCGTCCTACGCCCCGGCCGGTGCCGGAACCGACACCTTCTGCTCGCTCTGCTCGGACTCGCCCACCGCGGCGTCCTCCAGCTCCACCCCGGCGGCACGGGAGTACGCGTCGCGGTCGAGGATCTTCTCCTTGGCCGACACCAGGATCGGCACGACGACCTGGCCCGCGACGTTCGTCGCCGTCCGCATCATGTCCAGGATCGGGTCGATGGCCATCAGCAGGCCGACGCCCTCCAGCGGGAGGCCGAGGGTGGACAGGGTCAGGGTCAGCATGACGGTGGCGCCCGTCAGACCGGCGGTGGCCGCCGAGCCGATGACCGAGACGAAGGCGATCAGGACGTAGTCACCGATGCCCAGCTGGACGTCGAAGATCTGCGCGATGAAGATCGCGGCGAGGGCCGGGTAGATGGAGGCGCAGCCGTCCATCTTGGTCGTCGAGCCGAACGGCACCGCGAAGGAGGCGTACTCCTTCGGGACGCCCAGGCGCTCGGTGACCTTCTGGGTCAGTGGCATGGTGCCGACCGAGGAGCGGGAGACGAACGCCAGCTGGATGGCGGGCCAGGCGCCCTTGAAGAACTGCAGCGGGTTGACCTTGGCGAAGACCGACAGCAGCAGCGGGTAGACGCCGAACAGCACGATCGCGCAGCCGACGTAGATGTCGACGGTGAACGTCGCGTACTTGCTGATCAGGTCCCAGCCGTAGTCCGCGATGGCGTAGCCGATCAGGCCGAGCGAGCCGATCGGGGCGAGCCGGATGACCCACCACAGGGCCTTTTGCAGCAGCTCCAGCACGGAGCGGCTCAGCCGCAGCACCGGCTCGGCGCGGTCGCCCAGCTTCAGCGCCGCGATGCCGGCCACCGTCGCCAGGAAGACGATCTGCATGACCTCCAGATCGGTGAACGGCGTGATGATGTTCTTGGGGATGATGCCGGTCAGGAAGTCGATCCAGGAGCCGGCGTGCTGGGGGAGCTTGCCGTCCTTGGGAGTCAGGCCGGTGCCCGCGCCGGGGTTGCTGACCAGGCCGATCAGCATGCCGATGGCGACCGCGATCAGCGAGGTGACCATGAACCACAGCAGGGTGCGGGTGGCCAGCCGGGCGGCGTTGTTGACCTGCCGCAGGTTGGTGATCGAGACCAGGATGGCGAAGAAGACCAGCGGCGCCACGGCCAGCTTGAGCAGCTGGACGAAGAGGCTGCCGATCGTGTCGAGGGTGGTCTTCAGCCAGGAGATGTCACCGCTCTTGGCGATCCAGCCGAGCAGCACACCGAGGACGAGGCCGAGCAGGATCTGGGCCCAGAACGGCACCTTGGGTATGCGGCGGGCGGATCTGGCGGTCTCGGGGGACCGCGGGGTCTCGGAAGACGTGGTGGACAACGGACACACTCCGGGGACTAACAGGCGTCGGGAAGGAAACGGCGGACAGCGCCAGGAGACAGGAGGTCCGTATCAATCCGTACGGAATCTCCGGCCGCTGCGGTGACCGGCTCGGCGGGTCAGCGGCGGCAACAGGCCGCGGACATGCAGCGGCAGAGATCGACGTGCAGGCGCGCCACGAGCGGGACGCCCGTGGTGGGGTGGTGCGCTGCTGCTGTCTTCATGTCGAACACGTTAACACTTGAACTTTGGGGAACCCAAAGAAATTCTTTGGGCAGGAGGGGCGGAAGGGCCCGGATCGTCCTGCGGGAAGCACGATGCCCCGTCGCGGAGGGGTTTCTCCGCGACGGGGCATCCGTCGGCTGTGCGGCGCTTTACGGCGTCGGCGGGGTCTCCCGCGGACTACAGGAGGCCGTCCTCCTGGCGGGCGTTGGCCGCGATGCGGGCCTTCTGCCGGTCCACCTTGGCCACGATCTGCTCGGACATCGCGTCCCGCTGCTTGCGCAGCAGCACGAAGCTCAGCGGCGCGGAGATCACGACCGAGAGCAGCAGCAGCCACACGGCGTTGGAGCTGCCCACGCCGAGCGGGATGATGTGGAAGTACGCCAGCGCCCAGACCAGCGCGAAGCACACGACGAAGATCCCCAGGCGCAGGGCGGTGTAGCGGAGCGTGGCGAACTTCTGGCTACTCACGGGCGGACCTTCTTCACGACGACAACCAAAGGGTCTGCATCCAGTCAAGCACAGCCCGATTCGTGATCTTTTCGGGCCCCTGCCGTGGACCGGAACCCCACCGCGCCGGCCCCGCCCGGCGGCGGGTCACGCCAGTTCGCGCCACATCGTGATGTCGTCCCGGTAGTCGCCGTCGGCCACCTTGATCGCCGACGGCACCCGGCCGACCTCCTGGTAGCCGCAGGCGCCGTAGAACTCCTCCAGGCCGTTGCCGCCCCGGCAGGTGAGCCGGACGCTCTCGATGCCGTCGATGGCGCGGGCGGTCGCCTCCACGGCCGCCAGCAGTCCGCGGCCCGCGCCCTGCCCCTGGAGGGCGGGGTGCACCATCACGGTGGAGACCCACAGCCAGTGCCGGTGGATGCGGTGGCTGTTCAGGTGCAGGAACGCGGTGGCCAGCACCCGGCCGTGGCCGTCCCGGCCGACGATCAGCCGGGCGTGCCCCTCCGAGATCGCCACCAGGTGCGCGAGCAGGTCGGCGCGCACGTCCTCGGTCGTCACCGGCGGTACGAAACCGACGGCACCGCCCGCGTTGGACACCTCGGCCCACAGTGTGCGGATGCCGTCGGTCAGTTCGGGGGTGACGGCGGGGTCCAGGTCGAAGCGCAGGTCCATGGTGGGGACCCTAACCGCCCCGGGTGACACCCGGCCCGGCGTCAGACCCGCATCGGCTGCGGTGCCTCGCGGCGCTCCGCGTCCGGGCCCGGGTACTCCCGGATGATCTCGTAGCGGGTGTTGCGCTCGACCGGCCGGAAGCCCGCGTCGCGGATCAGGTCCAGCAGGTCGTCGCGGGTGAGCTTGTTGGGCGTGCCGTAGTTGTCCGCGTCGTGCGTGATCTTGTACTCGACGACCGAGCCGTCCATGTCGTCGGCGCCGTGCTGGAGCGCGAGCTGCGCGGTCTGCACGCCGTGCATGACCCAGAAGACCTTCACGTGCGGAACGTTGTCGAACAGCAGCCGGGAGACGGCGAAGGTCTTCAGCGCCTCGGCGCCGGTCGCCATCGTCGTCCGCGCCTGGAGCTTGTTGCGGACCTTGCCGTCCTTCATGTCCACGAAGTCGTGCTGGTAGCGCAGCGGGATGAAGACCTGGAAGCCGCCCGTCTCGTCCTGCAGCTCGCGCAGGCGCAGCACGTGGTCGACGCGGTGCCGGGGCTCCTCGATGTGCCCGTACAGCATCGTCGCCGGGGTCTTGAGGCCCTTCTCGTGCGCCAGGCGGTGGATGCGCGACCAGTCCTCCCAGTGGGTGTCGTGGTCGACGATGTGCTGGCGCACCTCCCAGTCGAAGATCTCCGCGCCGCCGCCGGTCAGCGACTCCAGACCGGAGTCGATCAGCTCGTCGAGGATCTCGGAGGCGGGCAGCCCGGAGATCTTCTCGAAGTGGTGGATCTCGGTGGCGGTGAAGGCCTTGAGGGAGACCGTGTCGGGCAGCGCCTCCTTGAGGGCGCTGAGCGAGCGCGGGTAGTAGCGCCACGGCAGGGTGGGGTGGAGGCCGTTGACGATGTGCAGCTCGGTGAGCTTGTCGCCCTCCATCGCCTTGGCGAGGCGGACGGCCTCCTCGATGCGCATCGTGTACGCGTCCTTCTCCCCGGGCTTGCGCTGGAAGGAGCAGTACGCGCAGGAAGCGGTGCACACGTTGGTCATGTTGAGGTGGCGGTTGACGTTGAAGTGCACGACGTCGCCGTTCTTGCGCGTGCGCACCTCGTGGGCGAGCCCGCCCAGCCACGCCAGGTCGTCGCACTCGTAGAGGGCGATGCCGTCCTCGCGGGTCAGCCGCTCCCCGGACCGGACCTTGTCCTCCAGCTCGCGCTTGAGACCCACATCCATGGATGCAGTCATCCGGCCGCCTCCCATATCTCTGCCAAAATCGGGCTTCACCGAGCGTACTCCCCCGTTATCCGGCCCGGCCGGGCCCCCATGCCTGTACGGCGGGGAGCCCGCCGTACAGGCGCGGAAGCGGGGTCGTGCGCGCCGTGCCGCGTGTCGCTCCGGGGCCCGGTCTAGGCGTCCTCGGGCAGTTCGCCGACGCGGTTCTCCCACTTGGTGGAGAGCACGATGGTGGTGCGCGTGCGGGAGACGCCCTTGGTGCCCGAGAGCCTGCGGATGGTGCGCTCCAGGCCGTCCACGTCGCCGACCCGGACCTTGAGCATGTACGAGTCGTCGCCCGCGATGAACCAGGCGTCCTCGATCTCCGCGAGGTCGCGCAGCCGCACGGCCACGTCCTCGTGGTCGGCCGCGTCCGACAGGGAGATGCCGACCAGGGCGGTGACGCCCAGGCCGAGGGAGGCCGCGTCGACGGTCGCCCGGTAGCCGGTGATCACGCCGGCCGCCTCCAGGCGGTTGATCCGGTCGGTGACGCTGGGCCCGGACAGGCCCACGAGCCGGCCCAGCTCCGCGTACGAGGCCCTGCCGTTCTCCCGCAGTGCCTGGATGAGCTGCCTATCTACGGCATCCATACGCCCCTGACCTTCCATTCACTTAGCAATCCCGGCTTTTACATGTAGAATCTAAGGCATACAGGGGCTGCGACCCTGTAGAACCGTCAATTTCAGTTGATCAAAGACGATCTTTCACAGGAGATGTCACCGTGTACTCGATCGAGATGGCCTACGCCCGTATGCGCGAGCTGCAGGACCTGGCCAATCGTTCCCGTGCTCACCGTCCCGCCGCCCCCGTCCGGGGCAAGCGCCTCTTCGGCCGCAACGGCTCCACCGCCAAGAAGCGCTAGTTCCCCTCCTTGGAGCCGGATCCGAGCTCCCCTACCCACCGCCGGTAGAGCCGGTGCGGCACACCCGCCGCGTCCAGCACCCGGCCCGCGACGAAGTCCACCAGATCCTGGATGTGCGTCGCTCCCGCATAGAACGCCGGCGAGGCGGGCAGCACCACGGCGCCCGCCTCGTCCAGTGTCACCAGATGCCTGAGGGTCTGCCCGTTCAGCGGGGTCTCCCGCACCGCGACCACCAGCCTCCTGCGCTCCTTGAGCGTCACGCTCGCCACCCGCTGCAACAGGTCCTTCGACAGACCGAGCGCCACCCCCGCCACGCACGCCGTGCTCGCCGGCACGATCAGCATGCCCTTGACCGGGTACGAGCCCGACGACGGCCCCGCGGCGAGATCACCGGCCGGCCAGTGCCGCACCAGGTCCAGGTCCGCCTCCGTGACCTCGAACGTGCCCGGCTTGCCGTCCGCGCCGCGCGCCAGCCACTCCCCCAGGTCCGCGCGCCAGTGCGCGTCCCGGAAGGAGATGCCCGTCTCGTCCAGCAGCGTCAGCCGCGAGGCCCGGCTGACGACCAGGTCCACCGCCTCCCCGGCCGCGAGCAGGGCGCGCACCACGGACGCCGCGTACGGAGTCCCGGACGCGCCGGAGACACCCACCACCCAAGGGCGGCGGGGCACGTCGGCGGACCCGGTGGCCGGCCGGGCGCGGTGCCCGTCGAGCCTTGCGACACCGGGCTGACTGGTGTTGTTGTCCTGCGGTTCCACGGCATCGAGCCTATCCGGCGGAACCACCGGGCCCGTCACGACCGTTTGTTCCAGTGAACGGGGAAAGGGAGGTGCCGCGGATGATGACGCGAGCGCTGGAGCGCGCCAAACCGGCCGCCGCGCTGATGCTGGGCTGGGTCGCGCTGCTGTGGACACTGGAGATCGCCGACGCCGCCTCCGGCAACGCGCTGGACACCTTCGGCGTGCGGCCGCGCGAGCTGGGCGAGCTGGCCGACGTGCTGCCGGCCGCCTTCATCCACTTCGGCTTCGACCACCTGGCCGCCAACACGCTGCCGCTGCTGCTCCTCGGCTTCGTGGCCGCGCTCCGCAGCGGCCTGCGCCGCTTCGCGGGCGTGGCCCTGCTCATCGCGCTCACCAGCGGCCTCGGCGTCTGGCTGACCGCCCCCGCCGGCAGCAACACGGCCGGCGCCTCGGGCGTCGTCTTCGGTCTCTTCGGCTACCTCCTGATACGTGGCTTCATCGACCGCAAGCCGCTGGACATCGCCCTCGGCGCGCTGGTCGCCGTGGTCTACGGCTCGATCCTGTGGGGCGCGCTGCCGACCGACAGCGGCATCAGCTGGCAGGGCCACCTGTTCGGGCTGGTGGGCGGCGTGCTGGCGGCGTTCGTCTTCCGGCGGCGCCAGGCCGCGCCGCCGGCCGGCGGGCAGGACCGGCCGGTCCCGTAGGCTCGCCGGACCGGCGGGGCCGCGGCGCCGCGCCGCGGTACGAACAGCACCACCCAGGGGGTACGAGGCATGGCCGACTTCCACAAGCCCGAAGAACCGCGAGAGCCGCAGGAGCCGCGGGGCGCACAGGAACCTCAGGGGGCGCAAGGGGCGCCAGGGGCTCAGGGGGCGCCGGGGGCGCAAGGAGCACAGGGCGCTCCGGGGGCACCAGGAGCCCACCAGTCCCAGCCGTCGCAGCCGTCGTACGGGCCCGGCCCCGGACACGGCCCGTACGAGCAGGGGCCGGGCCCGTACGCCCAGGGCCCGGGACCGTACCCGCAGGGGCAGCCCGGCCCGTACGCCCAAGGCGCCGGCTGGGCGCCCGGCCCCGGGCAGCCGGGGCGTCCCGCGACGAACAACAACGCGATGTGGACCCATCTGGGCGCGCTGCTGACGGTCACCGTCGGCTCCAGCATCTGCTGCGGCCTGGGCGGCGTCCTCGGCTGGATCGCGCCCCTGAGCATCCGCAACAACCCGGAGAACCGGCACGACCCGCTGGTGCGCCACCACGGCACCCAGGCGCTGAACTTCGGCATCACGCAGGCGATCATGGTGGCGGTGGGCGGTCTGCTCTACCTGGCCGTCCTGCTCTCCGGCATCACCGGCGCCTACGGGGACGGGCGCGCGCTGCCGGTGGCGCTGCTCCTGTTCGGGGGGCTGCTGGCGCTGGACGCGGCGTTCCTGATCGCCGGCTGCGTGTTCGCCGTCATCGGCACGATCAGGGCGAACCGGGGCGAGCTGTGGTCGTACCCGAAGTTCCTCGCCTGGCCGATGGTCAAGCCGTAGCGGCGGCCGCCCGCGCTCCGGGGGCGGCTGCCGCCCCCGGAGCGCCGCGGTTCACAGCGTCAGGCCGCGGACGAACAGGTCGAGCAGCGCGCAGACGAACAGCGCTATCCCGATGAACCCGTTGACCTGGAAGAAGGCCCGGTTGAGCCGGGAGAGGTCGTGCGGGCGCACGATGGTGTGCTCGTAGAGGAACGCCCCGACGACGACCACCAGGCCGAGCCAGAAGAACACCCCGGCGTCCGTGGCGAGCGCGTACCAGACCAGCAGTGCCGTGGTGACGGCGTGGCTGGCGCGGGCGCCGTGCAGCGCCGCCGGGATGCCGAAGCGGGCCGGTACGGACTTCACGCCGTGCGCCCGGTCGGCCTGCACGTCCTGGCAGGCGAAGATCAGGTCGAAGCCGCCGATCCAGACGCCGACCGCCAGCCCCAGGATCACCGCCTCCCAGGACCAGGTCCCGGTGATCGCTATCCACGCGCCGATCGGACCCATCGCCTGGGCGAGGCCCAGGATCGCGTGCGGGAAGTTCGTGAACCGCTTGCCGTACGGGTAGACCACCATCGGGATCACCGCGACCGGCGCCAGCGCCAGGCACAGCGGGTTCAGCAGCGCCGCGGCGCCGAGGAAGAACACCACGGCGATCAGCGCGCCGGTCCACGCGGACCGTACGCTCACCGCGCCGGTGACCAGCTCGCGGCCCGCGGTGCGCGGGTTACGGGCGTCGATCTCCCGGTCGATGATGCGGTTGGCGGCCATCGCGAACGTGCGCAGGCCCACCATCGCGACGGTGACCAGCAGCAGCTTGACCCAGTGGATGCTCTTGTCCCACTGGTGCATCGCGGTCAGCGCGGCGATGTAGGCGAAGGGCAGCGCGAAGACCGAGTGCTCGATCATCACCAGCCGCAGGAAGGCTTTGACTCTGCCGGGCGGTGCGGGTTCGGGGGCGAAGAGATCCGGTGTCGCTGAATCGGCGCTCATGTCTAGAACCCGTACTCCTTCCAGCGGCGGTCGACCTTCGCCGCCGTCTCGCTGTCCGACTCGACCATCTCCGGCCAGCCGCCGTCTCGCGTGTACCCCTCCTCGGGCAGCTTGCGCGTCGCGTCGATGCCCGCCTTGCCGCCCCAGAACTGCTGGTACGAGGCGTGGTCGAGGTGGTCGACCGGCCCCTCGACGACGGTCAGGTCCCGCGCGTAGTCCGTGTTGCCCAGGGCCCGCCAGGACACCTCGTGCAGGTTGTGCACGTCACAGTCGGCGTCGACCACGATGATCAGCTTGGTCAGCGACATCATGTGCGCGCCCCAGATGGCGTGCATGACCTTCTGGGCGTGCTTGGGGTACTTCTTGTCGATCGAGACGATCGCGCAGTTGTGGAAGCCGCCGGACTCGGGCAGGTGGTAGTCCACGATGTCCGGCACGATGATCTTCAGCAGCGGCAGGAAGAACCGCTCGGTGGCGCGGCCCAGCGGCCCGTCCTCCGTCGGCGGCCGGCCGACCACGATCGACTGGAGCAGCGGCCGCTTGCGCATCGTCACGCAGTCGATGGTCAGCGCGGGGAACGGCTCCTGCGGCGTGTAGAAGCCGGTGTGGTCGCCGAAGGGGCCCTCCGGCAGCATCTCGCCCGGCTCCAGCCAGCCCTCCAGCACGACCTCGGCGTTGGCCGGGACCTGGAGCGGCACGGTCTTGCAGTCCACCATCTCGATCCGCTTGCCCTGGACGAGCCCCGCGAACAGGTACTCGTCGATGTCGCCGGGCAGCGGCGCGGTGGAGGCGTAGGTGACGGCCGGGGGGCAGCCGAAGGCGATGGCGACCGGCAGCTTCTCGCCGCGCCTGGCGGCCACCTGGTAGTGGTTGCGGCTGTCCTTGTGGATCTGCCAGTGCATACCGATGGTGCGCTTGTCGTGGCGCTGGAGGCGGTACAGGCCCAGGTTGCGCACGCCGGTCTCCGGGTGCTTGGTGTGGGTCAGGCCCAGGTTGAAGAACGACCCGCCGTCCTGCGGCCAGGTGAACAGCGCCGGGAGCCGGTCCAGGTCGACGTCGTCGCCCCGCAGCACGACCTCCTGGACCTGGGCGCTCTCGCCCTTGACCTTCTTCGGCGGCACGTGCGCCATGCTCGCCAGCTTGCCGAAGGCCTCGCGCACCCCGACGAACCCGTGCGGCAGCTCCGGCTTGAGCAGCCCGCCGATCTTGTCGCTGATCTCGTCGTACGACGTCAGACCGAGCGCCTTGAGCAGCCGGCGGTCGGTGCCGTACACGTTCATGGCCAGGGGCATCGACGAGCCCTTGACGTTCTCGAAGAGCAGTGCGGGCCCGCCGGACTTCTGCACCCGGTCGACGATCTCGCCGACTTCCAGGTGCGGGTCGACCTCGGCCTTGATGCGCTTGAGGTCGCCCTCCCGGTCGAGCGCGCGCAGGAACGAGCGAAGATCGTCATAAGCCATACGTTCCAGTATCCGGTACGCACTACCCTGTACGGGTCACCGGGCCCCGACCAGGCCCGCCCGTCAGCTCAGGGGGGCTGCTTCCGCAATGCTCAGGTATCTGCCGTTCCTCTTGATCCTGGCGCTGTGGATCTATGCGTTCATCGACTGTCTGAACACGCCGGAGAACCAGGTCCGCGGCCTGCCGAAGATCGCCTGGGTCTTCATCATCCTGCTCTTCGGCGAGGTGCTGATCGGCCCGGTCGCCTGGCTGGTGGCCGGCCGGCCGCGGCGCGAGCACGCCGGCGGCAGCACCCCCTCGCAGTGGCACCGCGACCACCGCGGGTCCGGCTCCGGCGGCAAGTGGGTCGCACCGGACGACAACCCGGACTTCCTGCGCTCGCTCAAGGACGAGAACAAGAAGGACGAGGCGCTCCTGAAGGACTGGGAGGCCGACCTGCGGCGCCGTGAGGAAGAACTGCGGCGCAAGGAGGACGGTCCGTCGGACGGCGAGGGGAACAACCCGCCGCCGAAGGGCTGACGCGCCGGATCCCGGCGCGCGCCCGTATCCGCGCTCCCCTCTCCCGCTCCGGACACGCCGTCCGGTTCACGCCCCGTGCGTTGCCGGGCCGCCCCGGAGCGAGGAGAGTGGCCGTCGTGAAGGACCGGGAGCGCGAGATGCTGGCCACGGCGGTCGCCGAGGCACGGGCCGGGCTGGCGGAGGGCGGCATCCCCATCGGGGCCGCGCTGTACGGTCTCGACGGCACCGTCCTCGGACGGGGCCGCAACCGGCGCGTCCAGGACGGCGACCCCACCGCGCACGCGGAGACCACCGCCTTCCGCGCCGCCGGCCGGCAGCGCAGCTACCGCGGCACGACGATGGTCACCACCCTCTCCCCCTGCTGGTTCTGCAGCGGCCTGGTCCGCCAGTTCGGCATCTCGCGCGTCCTGATCGGCGAGGCCCGGACCTTCCACGGCGGCCACGACTGGCTGGCGCAGAGCGGTATACGGATCGTGCTGCTGGACGACGCGGAGTGCCGGGCCATGATGCGGGAGTTCACCGCCGCCCGGCCCGGACTGTGGCACGAGGACATCGGCAATGAATGAGACCGCGGCCCCCACGCCCGCCTCGCCCGTCCCCACCGTCGACATCGCCCGCTGGCGGACCGGCGGCCCGGACGTACGCCGCAGTACCGCCGAGACCGTCGACGCCGCGCTGCGCGCCGCCGGCTTCCTGATCGTCACCGGCCACGGCATCGACCAGGACCTGCGCGACCGCGTCCGGCGCACCGCCCGTACGTTCTTCGCCCTGCCCGCCGCGGAGAAGCAGCCGTACGCCACCGAGGTCGGCGGACGCGGCTGGCTCGGCCCCGGCGCCGAGGCCAACGGCGCCGCCGAGGGCACCGCGACCCCGCCGGACCTGAAGGAGTCGCTGTCCTTCGCCTCCGAGGAGCCGACCGGCGTACCGGCCGTCGACGCCGAGTGGTTCCTGCCCAACATCTGGCCCCACCAGGTCCCCGCCCTGCGCCTCGACGTCCAGGACCTGCTGGAGGCCCTGCGGGCCCTGTCCGACCTTCTCCTGGAACTCCTCGCCGACGCGCTCGGCGCCGCCCCGGACCGCTTCACCCGGCACACCGGCCACCCCACCTGGGGCTTCAACATCAACTGGTATCCGGGCACGCGGACGGTGGGCGAGGCGCTGCCCGGCCAGTTCCGCATCGGCCCGCACACCGACTTCGGCACGGTCACGGTCCTGGACCGGCAGCACGGCAAGGGCGGCCTCCAGGTCTGGACCGACCCCGCGCACGGCGGCACCGGCTGGCAGGACGCCCCCTGGGTGCCGGGCTCCCTGACCGTCAACATCGGCGACCTGATGGCCCGCTGGACCGACGGCCGCTGGCGCTCCGGCCGCCACCGCGTGCTGCCGCCACCGCCGGACGCGCCCGGCGAAGAACTGATGTCCCTCGTCTACTTCTACGAGTGCGACCCCGGCACCCGCATCGGCTCACTGCCCGACTCGCACACGTACCTGCGCGCCCAGCTCGACGCCATCAACCCGAGCCGTCCCGCCTGACCCCTGCCCCACAAATTCAGTGGCCGCTCAGGGCACCCAGCCGCAGACTGACGCCCCATGAACAACCAGCCCCACCCGTCCCCCACCGAGCCCCCGCGCCGCATCCGCGCCGCCCACACCGCCACCACGATCACCGTCTACCAGGCGTACGCCCCGTCCCTCGGCCTCCCCGCCGCCCGCGACAGCCGGTTCCCGCCCGCGTGGAAGCGGGAGCGGATGACGTGGATCAAACCGTCGTTCCTGTGGATGATGTACCGCTGCGGCTGGGCCACCAAGCCCGACCAGGAACGCGTCCTGGCCATCGAACTCGACCGCACCGGCTTCGACTGGGCCCTGCGCCACGCCTGCCTGTCCCACTACGCCCCCGCCGCCCACCCTGACCGGACCGCCTGGAAACAGCAGCTCCTCAACTCACCCGCCCGCATCCAATGGGACCCCGAACGCAACCTGCACCTGGCCCCGCTCCCCCACCGCTCCCTCCAGCTGGGCCTGTCAGGCGAGGCGTCCCGCCGCTACGCCGACGAGTGGACGGTCGCGATCCGCGACGTCACCCCGCTGGCCCACAAGATCCACGCCCTCGTCCGCGAGGGCGACACGGCAGCCGCAACCGCCCTCCTCCCCGAGGAACGCCCCTACCCGGCCCCGGCGGAAACCCCGGGCCTGTCCCCCACACCGGCCTGACCCTTACTGCCCTGCGGCCGCGTAGTCGGCCCGCAGCTCCCGCCACCGGTCCAGGTTCCGCGTCGACCAGTCCTCGGGACGGCCGTCGAGCGCGTCGGCGAGAAACTCGAAGTGGTGGTGCCCGCCGGCCAGGCAATCCAGACGGGAGGCGGCGGAGCCGGTGAACTCGTTCGTGACGTGCAGGCGGGTGCCCTCGGGGCCCTCGTCCCGGAGTTCGAAGCGCATACGGCCGTGAACATCGACGGTGTACTCCGCCAGCCGCACCGGCCCCCAGCCGGTGACCCGCCCGGGAGCCACCGTCGCATTCCCGTGCTCATCGGTGTTCTGCCACCGAAGCGTGATCACCCCACCCTCACACCGCACAAACGGATCGGCCACAGCAAGCCACCCCGGCAGCCCCTCCCGAGTAGCCACCGCCTCCCAGACCCGCTCCGCCCCCTGGGGAAAACGCAGCTCATACCGAAGGGTGTGAGTATCACCGGCGGAAACAGCAGTGCCATACCGGACAGGACTCTCCAGACGCTCCATGAGCCCACCATCGCGCACGGCACGGGGTTCGGCAGGTCGGGACGGGGCGGTGGCGATCGGGGTCCCACTGCGGGTGATCCGGAGCAGCACGGCCAGCCGGCCGTCCGATGCGCGGCTGACGGTGTTGCTCGCCACCGGGGCGAGTTCACACTCGTACGGCTCCTGTCCCGTCTGGCTCATTCGGTCACCTCGTCGTCGAGGGTCTGCCGCTCTTCCGACTCGGCAGCGGCGTCATCATGCTCGGCCAGCAATCCGCCCCTGCTTTCGGCCACCCTCAGTGCGTCGCGCAGCGCTTCGCACAGTCGGGTGCTCAAGAAACGGAATTCGAGGGCGCCGGTCTTCCGGTCTTCGAGCATTTCGGTCGCGTGGTCGAGCAGTTCGGCCCCCATCACGAGCTGTATTTCCTCCATCTCGTCGGCGAGCCGGGACAGAATGCCGCCCTTGCCGTCGGCCACGAGATACGAGCGCTGCCCGGCCGGTCCCGGCCAGGGAAGCAGACGCGGGTGGACGCTCACCGTCCCGCCGCCGCGCGGTGCGGAGCGCTCAGCGGCGCCCCGAAAGCCCTGCTCATTCGGTTCCGCATATCGACCTGCCTTCTTCGGGTTGGCCATGCCCCGGGATGCCGTCACGCACCGCCGGGCGTCCTGTCTCGACAGTCAACGACCGTCTTCGACCAGTAGGCAGCGTCGATAGGGGAGTTCACGTGCACATGAGGTTCGGAATATCGCTCCAGGGGGTTCACGGTGAACCCTTACGCGAGCGAACTCACCGTGCCACCATGGGCACCCAACGTGACCCCCGGGAGGGTGGCAGGGACATGCGCAAAGAGCCGAACCACCGCCTGGCCGCCGTCATGGCGGAAGCCGGGGCCTCGAACAAAGGGCTGGCCAAACGCATTCGTGAGGTTGCGCAGCGGCATGGTGATCACCTCGGCACCACACATGTTGCCGTCCAGCGGTGGTTGGACGGGAAGGGTATTCAGCGGCAGACGGCGATGTACGTCGCCGAGGCGTTGAGCGACAAGTTACGGAGGAGGGTCACGCCACGAGATCTGGGGTTTCCCGGGGCCGTGAAGGTCCTCGACAACTCAGTCAGCGTGAGCTACGCCAGTTCGCTTCCCGAGGTGCTGGACGCGCTTGGCGGCCTTACGCACCAGTGCCCGGAGGACGGCCGGCCGGACGGAACTCAGCTCCCGGACGCCGATGTGCACTCGGCTGTCCTCACGTGGCTGATCTCCAGGCCGGAGGGCGTGCCCAGTGACGCCCCTGCCACCCGCCGAGTCGGCATGCGCGACGTCGCCGCCATCCGTACTGCCGTGGAGTTCTTCATGCAGCTGGATTTCCGGTTCGGTGGCGGGCATGCGCACAAAGCCTTCCGGCACTACTTCCGGGAAGACGTGCTTCCCCTCCTCGGGGCCTGCTACAGCGCCAAGGTGGGTGCGGCATTGTTCAGGGCTGCATCGGAGATTTCGCAGTTGTTGGCCTGGAGCGCGTACGACATCGGGAATCACGCTCTCGCCGAGCGTTACCTGCTGTCGACTCTGCGTCTTGCTCAGGTGGTGGGCGACCGCACGATGGGCGCGCGGATTCTGACCAACTTGAGCCATCAGGCCAACTATCTGGGCAAGGCGCCCCGGGCACTGGCGTTGGCCCGTGCGTCGGTGGAGGGCGGCAAGGCATGCTCCACGCCCCGCGCGATGGCACTGTTCTCCGCGCATGAGGCCCGCGCCCTGTCCACGGCCCGGGACCACAAGGGCGCTGCCCGTGCGATGAACGAAGCGGAGAGGTTCTTCGAGCGGGCCGGGAATGCCACGGACCCGGAATGGCTCGCCTACATGGACGAAGCCGAGCTGAACGGCGAGTTCTGCCACTGTTTCCGGGATCTCGGGCAGGGAACGGAGGCGGTCCGGTTCGCCCGACGCGCCGTCGCACTCACCGACCCCAAGTACGCCCGCTCGCTCGGGTTCTGCCGCATGGTGCTCGCCCAGAGCCAGTTGCTCGACGGCGAACTCGAAGCCGCTCTGACCACCGCCGGGCTCGCGGTCGAAGCGGGAGACGCACTTCAGTCGGCCCGCTTCCGGCGTTACGTGGACGACTTCCGACGCGAGGTGTCCGCCCACGCGCCCCATCCTGTCGTCCAGCGGTTCGACGAACGGGCGCGGAAGGCGATGGACGGGATGGACGGGATGGGCGGGGTCGTCGGGAGCGACGACGAGTGACGCGGGTCATCCCGGGCTCCAGTCGCGTGGCTCGTCCTCGTTCCGCAGCGAGGAGATGCGCCGCGCGTACTCCGCGGCCGTTTCGGCGCTCTCGGCGACGTTCTGCATGAGCCATGTCGTCATCTTGAATTCCTGCAAGGCCCGCAGGGTGGGGAAGCCCGGCCAGCTGCGCAGGTCCTGGCCATATGCCCCGACGAATGCGCCGTACTGTTCCTTGGTCTGCCACCCCAGGCTGTGATGCTCGGTGGCGGTGACCATCAGATCCCACTCGGGATGGTCGAAGCTGAATCGTTCGAGATCGATCAGGATGACCTGGCCACCGCGGTCCACCATCAGGTTCTGCACGTGCGCGTCCCCGTGCACGGCACATTTCCGGGATGCGAAGCGGAGGCCCGCGACACGCTCCCGGAGTTCCCGCGCGCGCTTGCGCAGAAAAGCCCGGTCGTCCTCCGGTATGCCGACCGCCGCTGCGATGCGCCGGTCGGTCCGGCCCAGGGCCGGGTACGGCGGTAAGGCCAGTGTGTCCGGGACGGTGAGCGAATGGAGGTCCCGGAGGACCGCGCCCAGTTCTCCGTACGTCGGTTTGCGGGGGCCTTCCTCGATCAGGTGCCAGAACGTGACGGGGTGGCCGTCCACCAGCAGGGGCTGTTCCAGGTCGTCGACCACGCGCGTAACGGGGAATCCCGTACGTGACAGCCAGCGGGACACCCGCACCTCGCCCTGGACCGCGTCCAGGTACTCCGGCGAGCGGGCGATCCGCACCACCACAGGGTGTGCCGCCAGCCGGAACAGCGCGTTCTCCCCTAGGCGGATCAGGCGCGCCCCGTCACTGTCGAGGCCCGCCCGTCGGCAGGCCCCGGCCAGTACCCGGGCGGCGCCGCCCGACGTGAATGCGTGCTTCGTGCTCCGCTCGGCGTCGGACGGCATGTCCGTATCCACTCCTCAGCGCCGCTGGCGATTGCCACGCCGGCCGGATCAGACCCCCGAGTACGAGTGCAGTCCCGAGAAGAAGTAGTTCACGACGTAGTAGTTGAAGATGTACGTCACGAAGGCGAACAGGCCCAGGTAGGCGGCCTTGCGGCCCTTCCAGCCGGCGGTGGCGCGGGCGTGGAGGTAGGCCGCGTAGGCGACCCAGGTGACGAAGGACCAGATCTCCTTGGAGTCCCAGCCCCAGTAGCGGCCCCAGGCCTCACCGGCCCAGACCGCGCCCGCGATGATCGTGAAGGTCCACAGCGGGAAGATCGTGGCGTTCACGCGGTAGGAGAACTTGTCCAGGCTGGCCGCCGCGGGCAGCCGCTCCATGACGGAGGTGGCGAAGGCGCCGGGCTGCTTGCCGGACGGGTCGGCCAGCTTGCTCTCGTAGCGGTCGCGGAAGAGGTAGAGCAGCGTGGAGACGGCGCCGAGGTAGAGGAACGCGCCGGAGATGATCGCGCAGCTGACGTGGATCCACAGCCAGTACGAGTGCAGGGCCGGGACCAGCTGGGAGCTGTCGGTGTAGAGCCAGGTGACGGCCACGCCGAGGTCCAGCAGGACGGTGGCGGTCAGCAGCAGGCCGATCCAGCGGACGTTCTTCTTCAGGGCGAGCAGGACGAGGTACGCGGCCACCGCGACCATGCCGAAGGTCGTGGAGAACTCGTACATGTTGCCCCAGGGGGCACGCTGCACGGACAGGCCGCGGGTGAGGACGCCGCCGAAGTGGATCAGGAACGCGAGGGTGGTCAGCGAGATGGCGATCCGGCCGTAGAGGTCGCCCTTCTCGGTGCCGCCCGCGGCGCCGGGGCCGTCCGGGACGTCCCGGCTGCCGTTCGAGGCGCGGGTGACGACCTTGGGCCGCTCCAGTACGGCCGTGCCGCCGCCCTGCTCCGCCGCCCTGCCCGCCGCCTTGGCGGGGGCGGGCACCGTGGCGGTCAGGGCCGCGGCGGTGCGGCCGACCTTGCTGCGGCTGCCGAAGGCCCACTCGGCGAGGTGCGCGAGGAAGGCGAGGGTGTAGACGGCCATGGCCGAGTAGATCAGCACGTTGCTGATACTGGCCAGGTTCTCGTTGGTGGCTGCGGCAGCGATGTTCACGCGCGCGCTCCTTCGGAGGGATCAGCAGGATCGGCGGAGTCGGAGGACTTCGCGACGGAGTCGGAGGCGTCGGAAGGCCCGGAGGGCTTCGCGGCGGAGTCGGAGGGCTTCGCCTCGTCTTCGGGGGCGGTGGGGGTGGGGGCGGAGGTGCCGGTGGATTTCTCCGGGGCGGTGGAGGGCTCCTGCCGGGCGGCCAGGGGGGCGTCCGGTTCCAGTGCCTGCGCGAGGTCCGCCAGTTCCTCCGGCAGGCGGGCGGACTCGCTGCGGCCCAGGCCCGCCAGCTCGACGACGGTCACGCCGTCGGCGCCCCGTACGGCCCGTACCCACACCCGGCGGCGCTGGATGAACAGCGAGCCGGCCAGGCCCAGCAGCACGGCGACCGCGCCGATCAGGGCGAGGCCGTTGCCGGGCTGGTGGGAGACCTGGAAGGTGGCCCACTGCTTGACGCCGACGAACTTGATGCTGCCGTCGCCGCCGGGCAGCTTCATGGTCTCGCCGGCCCGCATCATCTGGGCGACGGCGCGGCCGTCCTGCTTGTACTGCTTGAGCTTCTTCTTCTCCAGCTGGTACACGCTCTGCGGCAGCCCGGAGTCCACCCCGAGGTCGCCGTGGTACGCGGTCAGCGTCAGCCGCGGATTGTCCAGCGCGGGGAACGTGGAGAACATCGAGCCCGAGCCCTCGCCGCCGAACGTCGGCGCGAAGAAGCCGGAGAAGCCGAGCTGGTTGCGCTCGCCCTCCTTGGTCTGCGCGTTGGGCACCTTGATCACGCCGGTGGAGGTGAAGTTCTGCATGTCCTGCGTCAGGAACGGCACCGCGCCGCTGTAGACCTTCTTGCCGCGGCCGTCGGTGACCTCGACCACCGGCGCGTAGCCGTGGTTGAGCAGGAAGACCTTGGAGTCCGCGATCTCCAGCGGGTGGTTGACCTCGATCTTGCCCTGGTGTTCCGTGCCGTCCGCGCCCTGGAAGTACGAGATGTTGGCGCGGAACTCGCGCGGGGTGCCCTTCTGGGGGCCGGTGCGCTCGTAGGACGCGTCGAAGCTCTTGAGCGAGAAGCCGAACGGTTCGAGGTCGTCGGTGTCGTAGAAGGCGCCCGACTTGAAGTTGTCGTACTGGGTGAGGCTGTTGGCGAAGCCGTCGCCCTCCACGATCAGCTTGCCGCCCTCGGACTTCCACAGGCTGCCGACGGCGACCGCCACCAGGATCACGATCAGCGAGATGTGGAAGACGAGGTTGCCGGCCTCGCGCAGGTAGCCCTTCTCGGCGGCGACCGCGTCACCGACGGTGTGGGCCCTGAAGCGGCGCTTCTTCATCAGGCGCCGGGCGGCACCGAGCACCTCTTCGGGCTCCCGGTCCGTACGCCACGTCGTGTACGCGGGCAGCCGGGTCAGCCGGCGCGGGGCGCCCGGCGGGCGGCTGCGCAGCTGGCCGACGAACTGCCACGTGCGGGGCACGATGCAGCCGATCAGCGAGATGAACAGCAGCAGGTAGATCGCGGAGAACCACACCGAGCTGTAGACGTGGAACAGGCCCAGCTTGTCGTAGACCGGCGCCAGCGTCGTGTGGTCGGCCCGGAACTGCTCGACCTTGGTCGGGTCGATGCTGGTCTGCGGGACGAGCGAGCCGGGGATGGCCCCCAGGGAGAGCAGGAAGAGCAGGATCAGCGCGACCCGCATCGAGGTCAGCTGCCGCCAGAACCACCGGGCCCACCCGATCGGCCCGAGGGACGGCAGGGAGACCTCCTCCTCGGGCGCGGTGGACAGCTGCGAGCCCGCGGCGCCGACATCGGCGTCGTCGGGCTCGCGGGAGGTGTCGGTCTTGGTGGACATCAATCAGATCCCTGGGGTGAAGCTGCTGGACCAGCGCTGCAGGCCGGACATCAGGTCGGCCCATACGCCGGTGAGGAGCAGGACGCCCAGCGCGACCATCATGCCGCCGCCGAGCCGCATCACCCACACGTAGTGGCGCTTGACCCAGCCGAAGGCGCCGAGCGTCTTGCGGAAGGCCAGCGCGACGGCGATGAAGGGCAGGCCCAGCCCCAGACAGTAGGCCACGGTCAGCAGGGCGCCGCGCCCGGCACTGCCCTGGTCGATGGCGAGCGAGCTGACCGCGGTGAGCGTCGGGCCCAGGCAGGGCGTCCAGCCGACGCCGAAGAGCACGCCGAGGACCGGCGCGCCGGCCAGGCCCATGGCGGGCTTCTTGTGGAAGCGCAGTTCGCGCTGGCCGAAGTTCTTCAGGACGCCGGCGAAGGCCAGGCCGAGGAGGATCAGCAGGACACCGAGGACCTTGTTGATCAGCGACTGGTGTTCCTGGAGCTTGCTGCCGAAGTAGCCGAAGAGGGCGCCGGTGGAGACGAAGACGGCGGTGAAGCCGAGGACGAAGAGGGAGGCGCCGGCGAGCATCCGGCCGCGTTTGGCGTCGGCGAGGTCCGTACCGGTCACGCCGGTGACGTAGGACATGTAGCCGGGTACGAGCGGCAGCACGCAGGGCGAGAAGAAGGAGACCAGGCCGCCGAGCAGGGCGACGGGCACGGCGAGCAGCAGCGCGCCCGAGGTGATGGTGGCGGCGGGGCCGGAGGCGGCGGCGAGCGTGATCACGTGATCACTTCTCGTCGATCAGCGGTTGCACCATCTTGCGCAGCTCGTCCTCGCCGAGCGGGCCGATGGAGCGGGCCGCGATCTTCCCCTGGCGGTCCACGGCGATGGTGGAGGGGATGGCCTGCGGGTTGAGGCTGCCCTTGGGGAAGCGCAGCATCAGCTTGCCGGTCGGGTCGAAGAGGCTCGGGTAGGGCATCTTGTGCTGGTCCTCGAAGCTGACCGCCTGCGACTTCTGCGAGTCGCGGGTGTTGATGCCGACGAACTGGACGCCCTTGGCCTTGGTCTCGTTCGCGACCTTGGCGAAGTTGGCGGCCTCGGCGATGCACGGGCCGCACCACGAGCCCCAGACGTTGAGGACGACGACCTTGCCCTGGTAGTCGGCGATGTCCAGCTTCTCACCGCGGGTGGTCTCGCCGGAGATGTCGGGCACGGCCTTGCGGTCCTTCTTCGCGACCGTGTCGACTCCGTCCTTGCCCTCGACGAACTGGGTCTGTTCGGAACCGCCCGAGGTGCCCTCGCCGCAGGCGCTCAGCGTCAGCGCCGCGAGCGCGGCGCCCGTGGCGAGCAGGGCGGTGCGGCGATGACTGGCGAGTCGTCGGGGGACGCGGCAGGCACTCATGTGAAAAGTTTCGCATGGGGCCGCGGCGGATCTTCCGCGCCCCCCTCACCGGGGCCGTACCGGTCATGTCGGGGCACGTCAGGCGGTGTGCGGGCCCGGGCGCGTCGGCGATCCGGGGCGGAAACGGGGACGGGCCGAGGCGCGCCGCCCCGGCCCGTACGTCCGCCCGGCCCGTACCCCGTACGGACCCGGGCGCCCGCCCCGTGCGGACTCACGCGCCCGCCCCGTGCGGACTCACGCGCCCGAGAGGAACGCCTTCCAGCCGCCGGACGGCTTACGGCCGACCGGCAGGCCCTGGAGCTTGGCCACGACCTTCGGGTCCTGGACGTCCAGCCAGTCGGTGAACTGGCGGAACGAGACCAGGCGCACGTCCTTGCGCTTCTCGTCGGCGATGTGCTTCAGCGCTTCCTCGACGGCGTCCATGTAGATGCCGCCGTTCCACTGCTCGAAGTGGTTGCCGACGAACATGGGCGCGCGGTTGGTCTCGTAGGCGCGCTCGAAGCCCTTGATGTACGCGCCGGCGGCCGCCGCGCGCCAGGCCGGGTAGTTGGCCGGCGGGCCCTTGGTCGAGTTCTTCGACTGGTTGGCGAGGATGTTGTAGTCCATGGACAGGACCTCGAACCGGTGTCCGGGGAAAGGTATCTGCTGGAGCGGGAAGTCCCACAGGCCCATCTTCTTCTTGGGCCACATCTGCAGGCCGCCCGGCGAGCTGGCGTCGTAGCGCCAGCCCAGCTTCCTGGCGGTCGGCAGCAGGTTCTCCTGGCCGAGCAGGCACGGCGTACGGCCGCCGATCAGTTCCTTCTTGTAGTCGAAGGGCAGCGGCTCAAGGTCGGTGAACCCGGTGTTGGTGCGCCACTTCGTGACGAAGTCCATGGCCTGGTCGATCTCCGACTGCCACTGGGCCGGGGTCCAGTGCTTGACCGAGGTGCGCGCCTCGCCGCAGAAGTGACCGTTGAAGTGGGTGCCGATCTCGTGGCCCTCCAGCCACGCCTCGCGCACGTTCTTCAGCGTCGCCTTGATGTGCTCGTCGGAGAGGTAGCCGATGTCGGAGGCGCCGACCTTGTTGTTCGGCGGGCGGTAGAGGTGCTTCTTCGACTCCGGCAGGCAGTAGAGCCCGGACAGGAAGAAGGTCATCGCCGCGTTGTGGTCCTTGGCCAGCTTGCGGAAGCGCGGGAAGAGGCCGTTGCCGACCTCGCCCGCGCCGTCCCACGAGAAGATCACGAACTGCGGCGGGGTCTCGCCGGGCTCCAGCCGGCGCGGCTTCTCCGGCTGGTGGGGCTGCGGGCCGGCGTCCGCCGTCGAGCCGTCGCCGATCGGCTTGGCCTTGGCCTGCACGGCGTTCTTGCCCTTGTCGGTGCCGGACCCGGAGCCGGCGGAGCAGCTCGCGACGCCGAGCGCCGCGGCCGCACCCACTCCCATACCCAGCACGTTCCGCCGACTCATCGCGCGCATACCGTCGTCCCATCCGTACTCGTCACACTCAATATCCGTATAAACGGACATTGAGTAAGAGGGTTTGTCGAACACGGAGGTTCCGAGCTAATGGCGCAAATCTCTTATTTTACTCGTTGATGACATCACGCCACACCGGCCTCTCGCGTCTCTCACACCACAAGATGCGAAAAGCCGGTCCGGCGTCACGCCCCGAAGGCCTTGGATTTTCCCGCCGCCGGCTTGGCGCCCGCGCGCAGGTGCGCCGGCACCAGATCGAGCGCCGGCTCGCTGTAGCCCACTGAAATGATCTTGTCGCCGCGGAAGGTGAAGGCCGTCAGCGAGGCGAGCGTGCACTGCCGCTTGCGCGGGTCGTGCCACAGCCGCCGCCGCTCGGCGAAGCTGCGCACCACCCAGATCGGCAGCTGGTGGCTGACCGCCACCGCCTCGTGCCCGCGGGCCGCGTCGCGCGCCGCGCCGAGCGCCGCCATCATCCGTACGACCTGCTCCAGATACGGCTCGCCCCACGACGGCCGGAACGGGTTGGTCAGGTACTTCCAGTTCCCCGGCTTCTTCAGCGCGCCGTCACCGACCCCGAAGGTCTTGCCCTCGAAGACGTTGGCCGCCTCTATCAGCCGTTCGTCGGTGGCCAGGTCGAGGCCGTGCGTCTTGGCGATCGGCGTCGCGGTCTCCTGCGCCCGCTCCAGCGGGGACGCCACGACGTGCGTGACGTCCCGTCCCGCCAGGTGCTCCGCGACCCGGTCGGCCATGCTCCGGCCCAGCTCCGAGAGGTGGTAGCCGGGACGCCGCCCGTACAGCACGCCCTCGGGGTTGTGCACCTCGCCGTGCCGCATCAGATGTACGACGGTGATGTCTTCGCTGCTCATGTCACCCATCTTCCGGTCCGCCGCGCCGTCCGCCGCGCTCACGCGCCCGCTTCGGCGGCGGCCCGCGCGGCCGACGGCAGGGCCGCGGCGATCCGCTCGACCGCCCGCTCGTCGTGGGCGGTCGAGACGAACCAGGACTCGAAGGCGGACGGCGGCAGGTAGACGCCCTGGGAGAGCATCGAATGGAAGAAGGCGGTGAAGCGGAACGCCTCCTGCGCCTTGGCCGAGGCGTAGTCCGTCACGTCCTGGTCGGTGAAGGCGAACGAGAACATGTTGCCCGCGACCTGGAGGCGGTGCGCGACGCCCGCCTTCGTGAGCGCGTCGGCGACCAGCGAGCGCACCTGCTCCGAGACCGCGTCGACCTTCGCGTACGCCGCCTCGTCCAGCAGCTTGAGCTGGGCGACGCCCGCGGCCGTGGCGACCGGGTTACCGGACAGGGTGCCCGCCTGGTAGACCGGGCCGGCCGGGGCGAGGTGGGCCATCACGTCGGCGCGCCCGCCGAACGCCGCGGCCGGGAAGCCGCCGCCCATGACCTTGCCGAAGGTCATCAGGTCGGGCCGGACGCCGTCGATGCCGTACCAGCCGGTGCGGCTGACCCGGAAGCCCGTCATGACCTCGTCGGAGATGTACAGCGCGCCGTTGTCGGCGCACAGGTCCTTCAGGCCCTGGTTGAAGCCGGGCAGCGGCGGGACGACGCCCATGTTGCCGGCCGCCGCCTCGGTGATCACGCAGGCGATCTCGCCGGGGTGCGCGGCGAAGGCGGCCCGTACGGCCTCGATGTCGTTGTACGGCAGCACGATCGTGTCACCGGCCTGCGCGCCCGTGACGCCGGGCGTGTCCGGCAGCCCGAAGGTCGCGACGCCGGAGCCGGCCGCGGCCAGCAGCGCGTCCACGTGCCCGTGGTAGCAGCCGGCGAACTTCACGACCTTGGTCCGGCCGGTGAAACCGCGCGCCAGCCGGATGGCGGACATGGTCGCCTCGGTGCCGGAGGAGACCAGCCGCACCTGCTCGACCGGGTCGATCCGGTCCACGATCTGCTCGGCCAGCTCGACCTCGCCCTCGCCGGGCGTGCCGAAGGAGGTGCCGCGGGCGACGGCCTCCTGGACGGCGGCGAGCACCTCGGGGTGGGAGTGCCCGAGGATCATCGGACCCCACGAGCACACGAGGTCGACGTACTCGCGTCCGTCGGCGTCGGTGAGGTACGGACCGGCACCGGACACCATGAACCGGGGCGAACCGCCCACGGCGCCGAACGCGCGCACGGGAGAGTTCACCCCGCCCGGTGTCACAACGGCCGCGCGGTCGAAGAGCGTCTGCGAAACTGGGGCTTCATAGGGAAAAGGCACTGTGATCCTGACCTGCACAAACGTAGGAGGGGGCGGCGACGGGCGGCGGCACCCGGGCGGAGCGCGGAGCGGGAAACCCCTCGCTGCCGACCAGGTGTCAGACCCCGCGAGTCTGCAAAACTGGGGCAACGTACGAGTAAGTCACGCAAGCAATGGTCTCAGAGGCGCACGGGGGCGCGCGGCCGGGCGTTTCACGCGCCGGTGACGGGGGAGGTCTCTGAGACGATGATCGGGTTGCGCGGCTGGGGCTGCGAGTGGTCGGGTGGAGATATGCATCGCGGTGGCGGACTGGGCGAAGGCACCGATGACCGGGGGCCTGAGCGCGACCAGCGGGGCCGCCACCGGCGCGAGGAGATCAAGGGCGGGGGAAACAGAGGCGGCCGCATGGGGGTGACGTACAAGTACTTCGGCGCGCCGAACGGTGCCACGGCGGCGCGCGTGCCGATCTCGATGCGGCCCGAAGAGCTCGGCGGCGACGAGCTCGGCATGGGCGGCATGTTCACGAAGATCAAACCGGAGACGATGGCCGCGATGGTCCTCACCGGTATAGAAGGCATACCGCTGCACAAGGTCCCCCCGCTCGAACTGGTCGTGCTGCACCCCGACTACGCCGTCGTCAAGCTCCCCATGACGGTCGTCGACCCGCTGCGCGGCGTCGGCGAGGAGTCGGTCGGCGCCGCGGCCTTCATCTGGTCCACGGTCCCCGACCGCGGCGGTCCCCGCGACGCCTTCACCGTCTACCAGCTGCTGCACGAGTGGCAGGACTTCTCCCACCGGCTGCACGAGGCGGGGCACCAGGCGTACTGCCTGGTGTGGCCGTGACCCGAGCGGGCCCGTGATGCCTGACGAGCGGCGCCGGCGGCGCGCCCGGACCGTGATCCTGCGCCCGTCCGCCCCGCCCCGCCTGACGGGCGGGCACCGGACGGACGCGTACGTCGAGATCGGCTCCGTGACCAAGGTGCTGACCGGCACCGCGCTGGACCGGCTGGCCGCGGACGGCGTGCTGACGCCGGACGATCCGGTGGAACGCTGGCTCGACGCGCCCCGGGGCACCGGCATCACCCTGCGCCATCTGGCGGAGCACACCTCGGGCCTGCCGAGGCTGCCTCCGCTGCGCCTGCCGCGCCGGGACCCGTACCGCCGCTTCGACGCGGCGGCGCTGCGCTCGCTCGTGAACCGGCTCGACGCGCTCGCCACCGCCGCTCCCGGCACGACCGAGGAGTACTCCAACTTCGGTTACGCCGTCCTGGGAGCCGCGCTAGCCGCTGCCGCCGGGGAGCCGTACGAGCGGGTCGTACGGCGCTGCGTGCTCGACCCGCTGGGCATCGAGGAGATGACCGCGCGCCCGCCCGCCGACCGGGTGCTGACGGGCACCGGCCGCTGGGGCCGGCCGCGCGCCCCCTGGACGATGGACGGCGCCGTCCTGCCCGCCGGGGGCTACTGGGCCACGCCGACCGCCGTCGCCGCGCTGACCCGCGCCCTGCTGGCCGACCGGGTGCTCGGCCCGCCCGCCCTGACCTGGCGTCAGGACGGCCCGGTCATCTGGCACAACGGCGGCACCCGGGACGCGGCGGTCTTCACCGGGCTGCACCGGGAGAGCCGGGAGTGGGTGGTCGTGCACTGCCTCGACGGCGGCGTGGACGAAGCCGACCGGACCGGGGTGCGGCTGCTGATGGACGAGGGGCGGACGGCGGACGGGGGGTGACGGGACGGCCGGTCCGCAACGGGCCCCGCGATGCGGGTGATGCGCCGTCATGCCGCTCCCGTATGCGGCCGGTCGGTCACGAGTGCCGCGCGGATCGGACACGCACGCTGTTCGTGCCCCGCGCGGCGGACTACCCTGGGGAAAGCAGCCCGAGTCCCCGGCAGCGCGGTAGTCCGTCCGCTCCGAGGAGGCGCGTGGTGATGGCAGAACCCGGAACATCCGTCGACTTCCCGCGCGTCGGCGCGGTGGGCTCGCGGGTGCCCCCGACCCGTCACCACGTCCGGCACGCACCGGCGCCGTTCCCCGAGCCGGCCGGCCCGCCGGGCCCCGCACCGGACCAGGTGCCCCCGTCCCCCACCCCCTCCCCGTACGGGGACAGCGACTTCGCGGTCCTCATCGTGCGCGGCAGGATGGACCTCGCGAACCTGCCCAGCCTGCGCGAACGTCTGCGGCGCCTGCCCCGCGACCCGGGCAGCCTGCTGATCGTCGACCTGTCCGAGGTCACCGTCTGCTGTGCGCTCGCCCTCGGGCCGCTCGTCGCCGCGGCCAGGCGGGCCCGCTCCCAGGGCGGTGACCTGCGGCTCGTCCAGCCAAGTCCCGCCGTCCTCACGGCCTTGCAGACCAGTGGGCTGAACCGGCTGCTGCCGGCCTTCCCCGGCCTGGACACCGCGACCGGGACCGTGACCACGGCGCCGCCCCGCCCGTCGGCCGGGGCCGTGGCCTAGGGAGCGTCCAGGGCGGGACGCCCCCGGCCCACCGCACTCTCTGTGGGAGGTGCGCAGTGTTCCCGCTCCTGCTCGTCTCGTTCCTGCTCACGGTCGCCGCCGGATTCGTGAACCCGATGTGGTGGCTGGCCTCCGCCGTCCTGCTCTATCTCGCCGTGCGCTACCGCCAGGGCTATCTGAGCTACGACGCGGAGTACCGCGCCTACCGGGAGCGCCGTATCCGCCAGGACCGCTACGACCGGCGGTACCGGGCGGAGCGGGGCAACCGCGCGGCGAAGGGCAAGTAGACCGCCGGGGCCGGGGCCGGCGGTCACGGCGGTCCCGGCCCCGGCCGTCACCAGGTGGGCCGGGCCGACACCCCGCCGTCCACCACCAGGTCCTGGCCCGTCACCCACGAGGCCATCGGCGAGGCGAGGAAGACGCACGCGTCGCCGACGTCCTCGGGGCGGCCCAGCCGGCCGGCCGGTGCGGCCCGCCGGTAGCGGGTCACGCCGTCGGGCCAGGCCTCCGCCAGCCCTTCGCGGTCGATCAGGCCCGGCGAGACGCTGTTGACGCGGATGCCGTCGGGCCCGTACTCCAGCGCGGCCGAGCGGGCGTGCATCACGACGGCCGCCTTGGACGCGCAGTAGTGGGCGTGGTCCGGGGCGGGCTGGTGTGCCTGGATGGAGGCGATGTGGGTGATCGAACCGCCGCCGCCGTCCCGCATCGCCGCGGCGGCGGCCTGGGTGCAGGCGAAGGTGCTCAGGACGTTGGTGTCGTTGACCGCGCGCCAGTCGGCGACGGTCATGGACGCCAGATCCTGGTCGGGCTGCACGCCCGCGCCGTTCACCAGGGCCGTGAGTCCGCCGCGCCAGTCCGCCGCCGTGCGCACCAGGCGGTGGCACTCCTCCTCGGCGGACAGGTCGGCGCGTACGGCCAGCGCGCTGCCGCCCTGTTCCCCGATACGGGCCACGAGCGCGTGGGCGGCGGTGGCGTTCGTACGGTAGTGGGCGACCACGGCGGCGCCCGCGGCGGCGAAACGCAGGGCGATGCCGGTGCCGAGGCAGCCGCCCGCGCCGGTCACCAGGGCCACCTGGCCCGCGAGGGACGGCAGCGCCGGGCTGCCCGCGGTGGCGGTCACGGGCGGCACAGCGCGGTGATCCGCGCCGCCTCCCGGGGATAGCGCGCGGTCAGTTCGGCGGCGTCCCCGTGCTCGTAGGTGTCGGAGGTGAAGCCGGGGGCCATGGTGCAGCCGAACAGCGACCAGGCGCCGCCGTCGGCGACCTCGGCGGCCATCCACGTCCCGGCGGGCACCGTGAACTGCACGTGCTGGCCGGCCAGCACGTCCGTGCCGAGCACGACCGTACGGGCGTCGCCGGAGGGTTCCAGCAGCAGCATGGCGAGCGGGTCGCCGAGGTAGAAGTGCCAGACCTCGTCGGCGGGCAGGCGGTGCAGCGCGCTGTAGTCGCCGGGGTCGGAGGTGAGCAGGGCGACGATCGCGGTGCCCTCCGGCCCTCCGGCGGCGCGCTCGGGGCCCGCCCAGGTCTGCCGGTAGCGCCCGCCTTCGCGGGGCAGCGGCTCCAGCCCGTAGAGCTCGACGAGCTCCTGGGGCGACGGCGATGACGCGGACGGCTGCCGGGCCATGCGTCTCCTTCCCGGTCCTCTGCGGATACGGCCGTACGCATCCCTTTACGCATACGGCTGTGCGTACGGCTGGTACGGCCACCACCGTAGGCATGGCGGTGCTGCCGCGTCCGGAGATCGCGAAAGGCGGCCGGGAGCGCGCCGTTACGGGTGCTCGGCGGTCAGGTAGCGCTGGACGGTGGGCGCCAGCCAGTTCACGATCTCCTCGTTGGTGAAGTCGACGGCGGGCGGCAGACACAGCACGTACCGCAGCATGCCCATGCCCACGAGCTGGGAGCCGACCAGCGCCACCCGGGCCGTCACCTCCTGCGCCGGGACCGGGCAGACCGCGGCGAGGACCGGCAGGATCTGCTCCGCGAAGACCCCGCGCAGCCGTTCGGCGCCCGCCTCGTTGGTGACGGCGACGCGCACCATCCCGGTCAGCGCCTCGTCGTGCTCCCAGCGGTCGAGGAAGTGCCGTACGAGCCGGGCGCCGAGCTGGTCGCGCGGTACGGACGTCAGGTCCGTCAGCCGCAGGTCGATCTCGGAGGCCGCGGCGAACAGGCCCGCCTTGTTGCCGTAGTAGCGCATCACCATCGACGGGTCGATGCCGGCGTCCCGGGCGATGGCGCGGATGGTGGCGCGCTCGTAGCCGTCGGCGGCGAAGCGGTCGCGGGCGGCGGCCAGGATCGCGGCGCGGGTGGCGTCGGAGCGGCGGGGGCGGTCCGACGCGGTGTCCGACGCGGCAGCCGGCGCGGTGTCCGGCTCGGCGCCCGGTACGGAGGAGACGGAGGGGACGGAATCAGCCATGCCAACAACTGTAGGCCAACAGGCGTTGACTCGCCAGCACGGCGGCCGTATCGTTGCCAACAAGCGTTGACCAACAGATGTTGACCAACAAGTGTTGGCATTGGAGGCGGCCATGCACCGCAAGCCCGGCACCACCGACGACCAGGACCCCACCCCCACCGGCCGCGCCGACGAGACCGGCGGCCGGACCGCCGACGTGCTCGTCGTCGGCGCCGGCCCCACCGGACTGCTGCTCGCCGGGGACCTCGCCGTCGCCGGCCTGCGCGTCACCCTGCTGGAGCGCCGCGCGCCCGGCCTGAGCAACCTGACCCGCGCACTCGCCGTGCACGCCCGCACCCTCGAACAGCTCGACGCCCGCGGCCTCGCCGACGAACTGGTGGCGGGCGGCCACGCGCTCCAGCGCGTCCAGCTCTTCGCCGGCGCCGTCCTCAGGCCGTCCCGGCTGCCCTCCCGCTTCCCGCTCGTACTGATCACTCCGCAGTACGAGGTCGAGCGGCTCCTGGAGCGGCGGGCGCAGAAGGCCGGCGTCACCTTCCGGTACGGAGCCCGCCTGACCGGGCTGGACCAGGACGCCCACGGCGTCCAAGCCCACGTGCAGGAAGAGGGCGGGGCCACCACGACGTACCGCGCGTCCTACCTGGTCGGCACGGACGGGGTGCGCAGCGCCGTCCGCGAGTCCCTCGGCCTGCCCTTCCCCGGCCGGTCCGTGGTCGCCTCCGTCGTCCTCGCCGACGTACGGCTCGACGAGCAGCCCGACGTCCCGCTGATCGCCAACGCGACCGGCGACACCTTCGCCCTCATCGGCAACTTCGGCGACGGCTGGTACCGCGTCATCGGCTGGAACCGCCGCCGCCAGATCCCCGAGGACACCCCCGTCGAACCCGACGAGATCCGCGAGTACATGCGACTCGCCCTCGGCAGCGACTACGGGATGCACGACGTGCGCTGGACCTCCCGCTTCCACAGCGACGAACGGCAGGTCCCCCGCTACCGCGTCGGCCGCGCCTTCCTCGCGGGCGACGCCGCGCACGTCCACTCCCCGGCCGGCGGCCAGGGCATGAACACCGGTCTCCAGGACGCCGCCAACCTCAGCTGGAAGCTCGCCGGCGTGCTGCGCGGCGACGCGCCCGACAGCCTGCTGGACAGCTACGACACCGAGCGGCATCCGGTGGGCAAGATGGTGCTGCGCAGCAGCGGCGCGCTCATCCGGTCGGCACAGCTGCGCAGCGCACCGGCGCGGGCGCTGCGCGCCGTGGCCGCCCGGCTGCTGAACGCCGCGCCGCCGCTGACGGACCGGGCGCTGGCGATGATCAGCGGGGTGGGCATCTCGTACCCGGCCGGGCGCGGCGCCCACCCGCTCGCCGGCAAGCGCGCCCCCGACCTGCGGCTGGCGGGCGGCACCCGGCTGCACGAGGCGCTGCGGGGCGGGGAGTTCGTGCTCGTCGCGCCGGAGGGCGAGGAGGTCCCCGCCCCCACCCGGCATCTCGTACGGGCCCGCTGGGACAGCGACCGGCGCACCGCGCTGCTCGTACGGCCCGACGGCTACATCGCCTGGGCCACCGACGCAGCCGACCCGGCCGTGCGCGCCGCGTCCCTGCGCGGCGCCCTCGACCACTGGACCGGCTCGGGCCGGGCCGCGGCCCGCACCGCGGCCCGGTCATGACCACCGCGCCGCCGCACGTCCGGTGCGGCCCGCGCGGACCCGTCCCCCGGCCATGAACGGGGGGCGGGTCCGCGCCGCCCTGTACGCCCGGCCGTCCCCGGGCCGGGCGGACGGACGCGGTCGGGCCCGGCGGCCCGACCGGAAACCCGCAACTGTCCGGTGCCGGCCGCCCGCCACCGAAGTCCGTGCGGTCGTCGCGCGATGGAAGGTGGAACCGGTCCTCGAAAACACCGGGAGTACGCCGGGACACGTCGGGTGCACCGGATACGCCACAGGGAATTCGAGGTGGTCACCAGTTATGTACCGATCAACGAAAAGCTGCGCTTTCCCGCACCGTCCGCGGCCCGTCGATCAGCGTTGCGCCCCCCGGTAGAAGGGGAATCTAGGGACGCACATCGCGCATGACAAGGGGCCCGGCCAGGGGTTGTGACGCACCGTACGGTTTTTGGCCAGTGGTTCGCCCTTCATGCAGCGGTGATCGGGGACGCGTTCGCCCGCCCCGTCAATCCCCCCTTCCGGACAACCGGCGCCGGCCCCCGTCGGCAGGTCCCGGCCACCGTCACAGGTGCGCGCGGTGCCCGTCCGCCTCAGCCGATGACGTGCCGCAGATAAGCCCGCGGGTCGGTGAGATAGCGGCGCCAGTGGTCGACGAGAGCCAGCTCGTCCCACGCCACCCGGCGCATGCCGTGCTCACCGACCTCGACTATCTCCGCGCCGGGCAGGGCCGTGAGCAGCGGGGAGTGGGTGGCGCAGACGATCTGCGCGCCGCCGCGGCCCAGCTCGTGCAGCACGCCGAGCAGTTCGAGGCAGGAGGTGAAGGACAGCGCGGCCTCCGGCTCGTCGAGCACATACAGCCCCGGCTGCCGGAACTTCTCCCGGAACGCCATCAGGAACCCCTCGCCGTGGCTCATCTCCTCCGGCTCCCCCGAAAGCCGCTCCCGGCCCAGCGCGTCCCACGCCGTCTCGGCACGCAGGAAGAAGCCGCGCCGGCGGGTCCGCGGCCCGCGCACCATCCGGCGGCCCGCCGTCGTCGCGTCGAAGCGGATCGCCGTGCCCAGCACGGACGGCGGGCGCGAACTGGCGTACTTGTAACCGGCCGAGCCACCGTACGAATCGAGGCCGAACCCCTCCGCCAGGGCCTCGACCAGCGTCGACTTGCCGGAGCCGTTCTCCCCGACGAGGAAGGTGACCGGCGCGCCGAATTTCAGCCCGTCCGTGGCCAACCGGCGCACGCACGGAACCGTCCAGGGCCAGTCGCCCCCGGTCTCCGCCATGGCTTCCTCGGAGAGATCCACGTACGCGCGTTCGATGAGCATGTCTCGAAGCTCTCACATGCCACTGACAGCGCCCCGCGCCGACGGCCCCGGCAGCCGCCTCACCTGCCGCGTCCGCCCCACCAAGCCGTCCGGCCCCAACCCGCCCGCTCCCTACGCTGGCCCCATGCTGATCGCCCGCTCCATCGCCCTCTTCCTCCTCGCCGCCCTCTTCGAGATCGGCGGCGCCTGGCTCGTCTGGCAGGGCGTGCGCGAACACCGCGGCTGGATCTGGATCGGCGCGGGCGTGCTCGCCCTCGGCGCGTACGGCTTCGTCGCCACCCTCCAGCCGGACGCCGACTTCGGCCGCATCCTCGCCGCGTACGGCGGTGTCTTCGTCGCGGGCTCGCTGGCCTGGGGCATGGTCGCGGACGGCTACCGCCCGGACCGCTGGGACGTGGCCGGCGCGCTGATCTGCCTGGCCGGGATGGCTGTGATCATGTACGCGCCCAGGGGCCGCTGACCGCGCATATCCTGCGTAGGCACCACGACCCACGCCCGCAGCGCCCGAGGAGCCACCCGTATGACCGCCGTACCCGACGCGCCCGCCGCCCGTACCCGTACCGCCGTCGTCACCGGAGCCAGCAGCGGCATCGGCGCCGCGACCGCCCGCCGGCTGGCCGCTGAGGGCTACCGCGTCGTGCTCGCCGCCCGCCGCGCGGAGCGCATCGAGGAGCTGGCCGCCGAGCTGCCCGGCGCCGAGGCCCACCGGCTCGACGTCACCGACCGCGCCGCCGTGGACGCCTTCGCCGCCGCCCTGCGGGACCGCCACGACTCGGTGGACGTGCTGGTCAACAACGCCGGCGGAGCCCTGGGCGCCGACCCCGTCGCCACCGGCGACCCGGCCGACTGGCGCACGATGTACGAGGTCAACGTCCTCGGCGTCCTGAACGTCACCCAGGCCCTGCTGCCCGCCCTGGCGGCCTCCGGCGACGGCACGGTGGTCGTCGTCTCCTCCACCGCGGGCCACGGCACCTACGAGGGCGGCGGTGGCTACGTCGCCGCCAAGCACGGCGCGCACGTCATCGCCGAAACGCTCCGCCTGGAGCTGTGCGGCGAGCCCGTCCGCGTCATCGAGATCGCCCCCGGCATGGTCAGGACCGACGAGTTCGCCACCACCCGCTTCCGCGGCGACACCGCCAAGGCCGCCAAGGTCTACGAGGGCGTGGCCGAGCCCCTCACCGCCGACGACGTCGCCGACACCATCGGCTGGGCCGTCACCCGCCCCGCCCACGTCAACGTCGACCTCCTCGTCGTCCGCCCCCGCGCCCAGGCGTCCAACACCAAGGTGCACCGGGCTTCCTGAGGCCCCGCCGCAACCCGCGAAGGCACCCCGCGCCCCTCCCGGGCCCCCCGCGACACCCGCCCCAGAGCCCCCGCGACACCCCTCCCGGGGCCCTGGCCCCACCCCCGACCGGGTGGCTGGGCCCAGGGCGCGGCGGGCCCGTCGCGGGGAGCCTGAAGGGCATGACCACCGACACGCGCCCGGTGCGGCCGGGCCCCGCGTCCGCCCGTGGCCGGGCCGCCCGCCGCCGCGCCGCCACCTGGTGGCTCGCGGTCCTCGCCGCCACCACCCTCGTCGTCCTGTGCGTCGCCCTGCGCGCGTACGTGCCACCGGACATGGCCACCAGCCGGATACCGCCCCGCAGCACCCCGCACTACGTCCTGCTCGTGTGCCACATCTTCACCGCGGCCGTGGCGGTGGTGACCGGACTGGCCCAGTTCTGGCCCCGGCTGCGCGCCCGGCACCCGGCCGCGCACCGCTGGGCGGGCCGGGCGTACTTCTTCGCGGGCGTCTTCCCGTCCGCCGTCCTCGCCGTCCCGGTCGTCGGGTTCGCCCCCACGGGCTTCAGCAACCAGCTCTCGCTGGCCGTCCTGGACGTCCTGTGGGTGGTGACGGGCATCGCCGGATACCGCGCCGCCCGGCAGCGCCGCTACGCCGACCACCGCCGGTGGATGATCCGCAACTTCGCCCTCACCCTGGTCGCCGTCGCCTCGCGCCTGTGCCAGCCGGTCTTCGAGCACGCCGTCGCCGCCCAGCTGCACGACCCCGTCGCGTACGCCGGTGACCGGCTGGCCGCCGCCCACGACATCGCGACCGCCAGTGCGTGGTTCCCGCTCGTGCTCAACCTCGTCGTCGCCGAGGCCTGGCTCCGGCGCCGCCCGCGGAAAACCGTTGGCGCCGCGGCGGCCGCCGCCCGTACCGTTTGCTGAGCCGGCGCGGATACGCGCCGTCGCACGTGCGCGTCCTCGCGCGTGCCCCCTCTCTCGGGCCCCGCCCTGGAAAGCAGTGTCTATGCCCCGGCCGGCGCTGAGCGCGCCTCACCACCGCGCGGACGAACCCCGCCGCTGACCTTCGCCGTCCGACGGCCGCCGTCCGCCACGCCGGCCCGGCCGCATCCGCTTTCGCGCGGTGCCGCCCGCTGCCCGCACCACCGAGGCCGCTCGGCCTGCTCCCGCTGCCGTTCCACACGCTTTCCGGCAAGGAGACCCCGAGTGCTGTCCCACAGCTCCGAGAACCCGAACACTTCCGACCGTTCCCACCGTCCGTCCGCGCTTCCGCGCACCGACACCTTCACCTGCGTACGGTGCGGACTGACCGTCACCGCTCTCGGCCCCGACGGCAACCGCCGCAACCACTGCCCCAGTTGCCTGCACTCCCGGCACGTACGGGACGCGGTCGAGGGCGGCCCGTCCGCCTGCCGGTCCCGGATGTCACCGATCGCCATCGCGGTGCTGCGCACCAACGACTGGATGGTCATCCACCGGTGCACCCGCTGCGACGAGCTGACGTCCAGCCCCGTCTCCCCGGACGACAACCAGCTGATCCTGATGCGGATGGCGGTCCGGCCACTGGCCCAGCCGCCGTTCCCGCTCGAAGCGTTCGGCGACCTGTGAGACGGGGGGACGACGACATGCCACGACGCGGCAACTCCGGACAGCGGCGCCGGGCCCAGCGGCCCAAGAACGTCCTGCACGGGCCCGGCGGCGCGCCGGGCGACGCGTTCCGCTGCCTGGGGTGCCGGCTGGAGGTCCCGCTGACCGCCCCCGGCACCGCCCACCGCAACCACTGCCCGCACTGCCTGGCCAGCCGCCACGTGGACCGCAGGATTCCCGGCGACCGGGCCGCGGACTGCGGCGGCCGGATGCCCGCCCTGTGCCTGACCACCCGGCAGGACGGGGAGTGGCTGCTGATCCATCAGTGCCTGGCCTGCGGCGAACTGAGCACCAACCGCACCGCGGGCGACGACAACCCGCTGGCCCTGGTACGCCTGGCCGTCCGCCCGCTGGCCGACACCACCAGGCCCGTACGGGCACTGATCACCCTGTGAGGAACGAGGCCCCCTGAAAGCCCGGGGCCCCGGCCCGGCAACACGCCGGTCCGGGGCCCCGGCGGGGCGCACGCGGTCAGCCCTTCACGCACACCACCTGCTTGAGCTTGGCCACGACCGCCACCAGGTCCCGCTGCTGGTCGATGACCTTCTCGATCGGCTTGTACGCGCCCGGGATCTCGTCCACGACGCCGGAGTCCTTGCGGCACTCCACGCCCCGTGTCTGCTCCTCCAGGTCCCGCGTCGAGAAACGCTTCTTCGCGGCGTTGCGGCTCATCTTGCGGCCCGCGCCGTGCGAGGCGGAGTTGAAGGACGCCGGGTTGCCGAGGCCCTTGACGATGTACGAGCCGGTGCCCATCGAACCGGGGATGATGCCGTAGTCGCCGCTCCCGGCGCGGATCGCGCCCTTGCGGGTCACCAGCAGGTCCATGCCGTCGTACCGCTCCTCCGCCACGTAGTTGTGGTGGCAGGAGATCACCGGCTCGAACGTCGGCTTCGCCTTCCTGAACTCCTTGCGGACGACGTCCTGGAAGAGCGCCATCATGATCGCGCGGTTGTGCTTGGCGTACTCCTGCGCCCAGAAGAGGTCGTTGCGGTACGCCGCCATCTGCGGGGTGTCCGCGACGAAGACGGCGAGGTCGCGGTCGACCAGCCCCTGGTTGTGCGGCAGCTTCTGCGCCTGGCCGATGTGGAAGTCGGCCAGCTCCTTGCCGATGTTGCGGGAGCCGGAGTGCAGCATCAGCCACACCGCGCCGGTCTCGTCGAGGCAGAACTCGATGAAGTGGTTGCCGCCGCCGAGCGAGCCCATCTGCTTGACGGCCCGGTCCTGCCGGAACCTGACCGCCTCCGCCACGCCGTCGAACCGGCCCCAGAAGTCGTCCCAGCCGCCGGTCGCCAGGCCGTGCAGCCGGCCCGGGTCCACCGGGTCGTCGTGCATGGCCCGCCCGACCGGGATGGCCTCCTCGATCTTCGAGCGGAGCCGGGACAGGTCACCGGGCAGGTCGTCGGCGGTGAGGGAGGTCTTGACGGCGCTCATCCCGCAGCCGATGTCGACACCGACGGCCGCCGGGCAGACCGCCCCGTGCATGGCGATCACCGACCCGACGGTCGCACCCTTGCCGTAATGCACGTCCGGCATCACGGCCAGGCCCTTGATCCATGGCAGGGTGGCCACATTGCGCAGCTGCTGCATGGCCACGCCTTCGACCGTGGACGGGTCCGCCCACATCCGGATCGGAACTTTCGCTCCGGGCACTTCGGTGTACGACATGACTTCCTCATTCCCCCGAAAAGTAATCAATAGCAAAAGCCGGACAAGAAGCCTGATCAAGGACAGGGAACCGGCGTATGCGGCAGAACGTGCGGTAGACATTGTGTCCACCCGCCGTCTGTCCGCGGCAACCAGATTTCCTACGGAAGGAGCCGGTTACGGTGCAGCGAAGGTCGTTCGTACCGGGGGCCGCGCTGGCGACCGCGGCAGCGCTGGCCGCCACGCTCACCTCCTGCACCGGCAGCCCGGGCTCCGGCAGCGGCGCCGTCGACACCAAGAGCGGTGACTCGGCCGCCACGTCACCGTCCGCCGAACCCGGCAAGTACAAGACGCTCCCCGAACCGTGCGGCCTGCCCGCCAAGGGCACCCTGCGCCGGCTGCTGCCGCCCGGCGGCACGGAGAGCCCCCAGGACGCCGAGAAGGTCTACGCGGGCACCGCCGAGATCACGTACGACACGGACCGGCGCGTCGGCTGCCGCTGGAAGCGCGAGGCCCCCGACGGCATCCGCCACCTCAGCCTCGACTTCGAGCGGGTGGTCTCCTACGACCCGGCCGTCAGCGACGACGACAAGGCGCAGAACCTCTACGGCAAGAAGGAACTGGCCGCCCAGCTGCCGGCCGGCCAGGGCTCCTCGACGCCCACGCCCTCCGCCGACAAGGACAAGCCCGGCACGGGCGCCGACGGCGGCCGGACCGGCGACGGCGACGGCGACCAGGGCACCGGCAAGGGCACCGACGGCGGCAAGGCCTCCCCCGCCCCCACCGGCTCCCCTTCCACTCCGGCGAGCGGGAGCGCGAGCGACGCGCCCGGCTCCTCCACCGCCCCGCGCGTCCTGGACGGCCTCGGCGACGCCGCGTTCCTCAACGACAAGCTGATCACCGCGGACAGCGGCGTGCACCGGGACGTGACGGTCGTCTTCCGCTCCTCGAACGTCATCGTGACCATCGCCTACGACCAGTGGTCGGCGGACAAGACGAAGCTGCCGGACAGCAGGGACCTCCAGGACAAGGCGCAGGCCCTGGCCCAGGAGCTGGTCGACCGCTTCAACGAATAGTCCGCTTTGTCCGGCGAGTAACGTCACGAATCGCCCTCCGGCCGCCCTTCGCCGCGTACCGTGTGGCCCCGAGCCCCGCGCGCGGCAACGTCGCCGCGCGCCCCGAAGGACGTACCGCAAGCGGACCGCACCCGGACCGCGCGGCACCCGACGGCGTCCCAGCGACGCGCCGAACGACGACGAACAGCGAAGGAACCATGCACCGTTCAGCCAAGCGACTCGCCAGCCTCCTCGCCTGCGCAGCCGTACCGGTGATGCTCGTCGCCGGCTGCTCCTCCGACGACGACTCCGGCAAGAAGGACTCGGGCGGCACGTCGAAGCCCGCCGCCACCCCCAGCAAGAGCGGCAGCTCGTCCCCCAGCGTCACGCCCGCCAAGCTGAAGAAGCTGCCCAACCCCTGCCAGGCCGTGTCCAAGGACACCGTCAAGAAGCTGGTGCCCAAGACCAAGAACGAGGACGGCGAGCAGGGCAAGTCCTCCGACGCCATGGCGCGCGGCTACTGCGCCTGGAACAGCTCCGACTCCCAGGGCGTGGACGGCACCCAGTACCGCTGGCTGGACGTCGGCTTCCAGCGCTACGACTCCGACCCGACCCTGGGCACCGGCGAGAAGCGCGCCACCGACTTCTACAAGAAGCAGGTCGACGCGGCGAAGGGCACCGAGGGCGCCAAGAACCCCAAGACCGGCGCGGTCGACGGCAACGGCGACGAGTCGACCTGGATCACCTACGACCTGAAGAAGGACGGCAACGACTTCAAGAACCAGGCGGTGATCGCCCGCACCGCCAACGTCGTCGTCACCGTCAACTACAACGGCGCGGGCATGGCCGGCGCCGACGCCCCCGACCCCAGCGACCTGCTCAAGTCCGCCGAGACCGCCGCCAAGGAAGCCGTGGCCGCGGTCGGCAAGGCCAACCAGTAACCCGCCCGGTCCTCCCCGGCCCGCCGGGGCCGGGGAGGGGCAGTGGGGCCCGCCGGCCTCAGGAGCCGGAACCGTCGTCATCCGCCTTCCGGCCGACCGTGGCGGTCTCCGCTGCCGCGGCCCACGGGGTGCCCGCCCGACGCCGTGCCACCCAGCCCTCGACGTTGTTCTGCGGGCCGCGCTCCACCGCGAGGGCACCGGCCGGTACGTCCTTGGTGATGACGCTGCCCGCGGCGGTGAAGGCCCCCGGCCCGACGTTCACCGGGGCGACCAGACTCGTGTGGCAGCCGATGAACGCGGCATCGCCCACCGTCGTGTGGTGCTTGGTCACGCCGTCGTAGAGGCTGAACGTCGTCCCGGCGCCGATGTTGACGTCCGTGCCGAGCGAGGCGTTGCCGACGTAGGCGAGGTGCGCCACCTGTGTGCCGTCCCCGACGGTCGCCTGCTTCACCTCGACGAACGTGCCGATCTTGGTACGTTCGCCGAGCACCGTGTCGGGGCGCAGATAGGCGAAGGGGCCGACGCTGGCGCCCGCCCCGACGGTGGCACTCACCGCGTGTGCGCGGATGACCGACGCCCCGGCCTCGACCGTGGTGTCGATCAGCGTGGCGTCCGGTCCGATGACGGATCCCGCGGCGATGGACGTACGGCCGCGCAGGATGACGCCGGGTTCCAGGGTGACGCCCGGCTCCAGGCGCACCGTCGCGTCGATCCAGGCGCTGTCCGGTTCGATGATGGTGACGCCCGAGTGCAGCCACGCCTCGTTGATCCGTCCGCGTAACAGCAGCCGTGCTCGCGTCAGTTCGGCCGGACCGGGGCAGCGCAGCACATCGGCGGGCCGGTCCGTTCCGTGCCCGTCGATGCGCAGCCGCTCGTCGCGGAAGAGCCGGAGGACGTCGGCCAGCGTCGTCCGCCGCGGTCCGCTGTCGGGGCCGAGCTTGTGCAGAGCGGTCCTGAGGAGCTGGGCGTCGAAGGCGCGGAGCGGGCTGTCGTACCGGGGCGTGCGAAGGGCGCCGTCGGCTGTGAGGAGGGTGGCGGCAGCGTGTGAGGTGCCGTGTGCCGCTGCCAGGGACAGGAGGCATTCCGGGCGCAGCAGGGGGAGGTCCCCGGCCACGACGAACACGGTCCCCTCCGCGTCCGGGACGTGACGCAGCGCCTGGTGGACCGCGTCCCCGTCGGCCATCGGCTGCCCTTGCCCGACCTCGACGACACGGGCGGAGGAAGCCGTGGAGTCGAGGTACTCGGCGACCGGCCGGGCATGGTGGCTGTCCACGACGACGAGCACCTCCTCGGCCTCCAGCTGCCGCGCGGCGTCGAGTACGTACCCCACGACGGGGCGGCCGAGGAGCGGCAGTGTGGACGGGGGCGCATCGCCGGGGGCGCTGCTGGAGTCCCCGGTGGCCAGGATGATCAGTGAGCGACGCACGTGGATACCTTCGTTTCCGTCGTTTGTGCAGATGAGAAGGCCAGGGAGCGGGTCCCGTCCGCGCCGGCGAGGCGTACCGGCCGGACGTCAGCGCTCCAGGAAGCCGGCGACCAGGGCCCGGGTGAGGTGTGGGGCCTCGATGTCCATGCCGTGTCCGGCGTCGATCACCTGGACCTCGACGCCGGCGGCGCGGCAGTCGGCGGCGTAGGCGCGCGGGACGAGGCTGCCGGTGCGGGCGCACACCAGGAGGGTGGGGACGCCGGGCGGAGGCGGTGGGGCGGGGCGGCTCATTTCGGAAAAGGCGGCGACGACCGCCGAGGGTTCGTAGGACCACCGCCAGCGGCCGTCCCCGCCCTGGCGCAGGTGTTCGCGGACTTCCGCGTCGACCACGGCCGCGGACGCGCCGGGCCACAGCCGAGCGCGCTCCGAGCGCGCCTCGGCGACGGTGCCGAAGCTGGGCGCCGCCTGTGCGGCGCGGGCGCGTTCGAGCGCCTCGGCCGGCTCCAGGCCGACGGCGGGATCGAGCAGGACCAGTCTGCGCAGGCGCCGCGGGGCCTGTGCGGCCACGTGCAGGGCCACCGCGCCGCCGAAGGACAGGCCGACGAGATCCACCGCGTCGGCGCGCAGCGCGTCCAGGGTGTCCAGGACGTCCCGGGCGTGCTGTTCCAGCGTCCAGGGCGGCGGCGCGGGCGCGTGCCCGTGGCCGCGCAGGTCGAGGCCGTAGCCGGACAGCGGGGTCAGGAAGCGCCATCGGCGGCCGTGGCCGCGGATGCCGTGCAGGGCCACGAGGGTGGCCGCGGGGGAAGCCCGCGGCCCGCCCCACGGGTGCGCGGGCAGTACGGTCACGGCTGCCGGCCCTTGGCCAGGGCGGCCCGCATGATGCCGTCGTGGTCGTCGCTCATCTCGGGCCGTTCATGGAGCAGGTGGAGCAGGAGGCCGGGCAGCCGGCCCACCGTGCCCCGGGATTCGAGGCGGTTGACGAAGTCCCGGTCCTCACCTCCCCATCCGGCGAACCGGGTGTCGAATCCGCGCAGGGCGTGGAAGTCGGCCGCCGTGACCATGACGCAGCCGCCGGGCGGCCGGCGCAGAAGATATCCGGACCAGGTGCCGTCGAGGCGGTGCGGCGGGGTCAGTGCCAGGCGGTCGGAGGACTCGGCGTCGAGGCAGAAGGCGTCTTCGTAGGGGATCAGCGGCGCACCCGAAGTCACCGCGCCCGCCGCTGCCGCGAGGAACGCCGGCGGCAGCACGATATCGGCGTCGAGCACACACAGAACCGTCTCACCGGTGGCCTCTTCGGCGCCCCGGTTGACCGCGGCGGCTTTGTTGAAGGGGCCGCCGTCGGGGTGGTGCACGTAGGAGTCCACCTGACGGGCGAAAGTGGCGGCATGCCGGGGAATGCTGTCGCTCTCCACCAGCGTCACATGGAAATTCCGGCGGTCCAGGGTCTGATGACCGAGCGCGTCGAGACAGGCCTGGAGGTTCCGGACCCGGAGCTGCGCGTCCTGGCGGGCACGAAAGGGAATGACGACACGGACCGTCGGCCCGACCGTGGCGGGAGAAGCGCCTCCGCCACCGCGCGGCTGCGGCTCTTGCAGCTGGGGTATTTCCCGGCCGTGTACGGATAAGTAGAGCAGCCTGACTTTGGCGGACAGCTCCCTGTTCAGTTCCGCGAGAGCGGCTTGGTCGGCGCAGTCGGCGAGCGCCGAGAGGAGCTTGTCGTAATACTGCGGAGCCCGGGAGCCTGCCGCCATGTCACGCAAAGTGGCAAGCAGCGGTTCATGGTGACGTCCAATACGCTCCAGACCGGCCCTGGCGGCCTCGTAATACGGCAGGCTCAGTTTCCATCGAGGCGCACTGTGCCGGCGGGCGGAAGGGTCGAGTCCGGCCACCACGGCACCGGCGAGGACTCTGTTCGCATCGTGCATCACAAAGCATCGCTCATTTCTTCGGATCGTGCGGGAACGCGGCGCTGCCGGCCGCATGCGTGCGCCGCCGCGCTCGCCAGGACACAGCCCCCCAGACCGAGCCACAGGCCCTGTGGCGCTCCCATGCCGACTCCGATCACCGCGGGTCCGACGGCATAGGCAAGGGTCCACGTGACCTGGAAGACCGCCATGTACGGTCCCTCGTCACCGCTCGGTGCCAGCGATACGGCCGCGGCCGACGCGGTGGGCTTGGAGACCAGCTCCGCGATGGCCAGCAGGGCGGCCACGAACGCGCACACGCCTCCCTGCGCCGCGCCGGGAACGGCCGGTACGGCCAGGGTGACCGCGATGGCGGCGGCGGCCACGCCGATGGCGTGGAACAGCACACGGGACCGGGGCCAGCCCGCCACGCGGGCCGTGAGCGGAACCTGCAGCAGGGCGATCACGCCGTAGCGGACGGCCACCACGACCGTGGGCCAGAACGGGCTCTGGTGGAGCACGGTCACGAGATAGACGGGGAACGCGACGGTGGGGATGAGCCAGGCCGCGGAGAGCAGCGTCTGGGACGCGACGAGCGCCATGAAGGGCCGGTCCCGCAGCACGCGCAGGAGGGTGGAGCGCGGTCCGCTCTCCCCCACGGTGGGGGCCGCCGGAATCCGCGCGGTGAGGACCAGCGCCCCGGCCACCAGACTGCTGGCCACATTGAGCAGGAGCGCGAGCGCGAGCCCCCGGGTCCCCAGCAGGGCGAGAATCCCGGTGGAGGCCACCGACCCCAGCCCCAGGCAGGTGGTCTTGAGGAAATTCACGAAGGAGAACCACCGGGTCAATTCCCCGGGCGCCGCGATCCGGGCCACGGCCGTGGGCCAGGCGGCCCCGTACAGCCGGTCCCCCAGCATCACCAGAAGCGCCGCCGCGGCGATCCCGGCACCCGCGTCCCCGAGGAAGTAGGCACTGTAGCCGACGCCGGTCAGCACATTGCTGACCACGAGACAGACTTTCGGCCCCGCACGCTGCACCAGCCGGCCACAGGCCGGAATGAAGAGAAAAGAGAGCAGCGAGCCCAGCGTCACCGCCGAACCGGCCACAGCCGCCGGAATTCCCTGGTATTCGACGAAGAAGAGAAGCGAAAGCGGCAGGAACATACCGGCGCCCGCCGTGTCTATCAGCACGGAAACGAGCAGCGGCTTCTGACTTCCCGGGACCACTGGAACACCGAAGCGCGTGGTCTTTCCCCCTGGCGCCGTCGACGTGTTGCCGGCGATGACTCCCCCAATGTTCGCGCCATCAAGACCCTGAATCCCCACCACACGGTTAACCCAAGGTTAATTCCTTCCGAACTCGCGGTAATCACAACAGCCACGTTTATAGGTCTAGACCAAGCGCCAGAACAAGGTTTTTGACTTCATCTTTAAAGTCTCTTGGTGGCAGATGCATAGGTAAATGGCCATACCACTCTTGTGACGGACGACACCCACCGGACCGTTTTCGGACAGCCCGGTGAGCGGGTTCTCCCGGTTTGACACACGAGTCCCGGCCACGGAGCGGGCCGCCACCGCCCGCGAACCGACGTACCGTCAGACGACCTCCCGCCGTCGCGACTTGACCATGACCCAGCGCTTCGACCGGGCCATGGTCCGCACCGGCGCGCCCGGCTGCCCGCCCCCCTCAATGCCTCCGCAACGGACGCCGCCCCGGGGGCTGAGCGGGTTCCGGGCGGGCGGCCGGTTCGGGGATCGGACGTTCCTGGGGGCTCTTGTCGGAGACGGTGAGCGGTTCGCCGTAATGCCTTATCTCCAACGGCGCCCCCTCGACCAGCGTGTACGTCGCCGCCGGGCCGGTGATCTCCACACGCAGCCGCCGTCCCAGCACCTGCACCGAGAACGCCAGGCGGCCGAGTTTCTCGGGGAGGCGGGGCGCGAAGCACAGGCCCTTGCCGCTGTGCCGCATACCGCCGAAGCCGGCGACCAGGGCGATCCACGTGCCGGCGAGCGAGGCGGTGTGCAGGCCGTCGCGGGTGTTGTTCTCCAGGTCCTGGAGGTCCATCAGGGCCGCCTCGCCCAAGTAGTCGTAGGCGAGGCGCAGATGGCCGACCTCGGCGGCCACGACGGCCTGGCAGCAGGCGGACAGGGAGGAGTCGCGCACGGTCAGCGGCTCGTAGTACGCGAAGTTACGGGCCTTGTGCTCGGCGTCGAAGCAGTCGTCGCGCTTGTACAGGGCGAGGACCAGGTCGGCCTGCTTGATGACCTGTTTGCGGTACAGGTCGAAGTAGGGGAAGTGCAGCATGAGCGGGTACTGGTCGGGGCGCGTGCCGGAGAAGTCCCACACCTGGTGGTCGGTGAAGCCGGCCGACTGCTCGTGCACCCGCAGCGAGCGGTTGTACGGCACGGCCACCGCCTCCGCCGCGTCCCGCCAGGCCGCGCTCTCCTCGTCGTCGACGCCGAGCGCCTCCGCCTCCCGGGGATGGCGTTCGACCACGTCGGCGGCGGCCCGCAGGTTCGCCTGGGCCATCAGGTTGGTGTAGACGTTGTCGTCCGCGACGGCGCTGTACTCGTCCGGGCCGGTCACCCCGTCGATGTGGAACGTGCCGTGGTGGTCGTGCTGGCCGAGGGAGTGCCACAGCCGGGCGGTCTCGACCAGGACCGGCACGGCCGTCTCCCGCTCGAACTCCTCGTCGCCGGTGGCGCACACGTAGCGTACGACCGCGTCGGCGATGTCGGCGTTGATGTGGAACGCGGCGGTACCGGCCGGCCAGTACGCGGAGCACTCCGAGCCCTCGATGGTCCGCCAGGGGAACGCCGCGCCGCGGAAACCGAGCTGGCGCGCCCGCTCGCAGGCGGCGGGCATCGTGCGCTGCCGCCAGCGCAGCGCCTCGGCGACGGCGCCGGGCGAGGTGTACGTGAGCATCGGCAGGACGAACGTCTCGCTGTCCCAGAAGGTGTGGCCGTCGTACCCGGAGCCGGTCAGGCCCTTGGCGGGAATGGCGCGCTGCTCGGCGCGCGCGCCCGCCTGCAGGACGTGGAAGAGGGCGAAGCGCACCGCCTGCTGGATCTCCGCGTCGCCGTCGACCTCGACGTCCGCGCGGTCCCAGAAGTCGTCCAGGTACGCGCGCTGGTGGTCGGCCAGCCCCTGCCAGCCGGTGCTGCGGGCCCCGGCGAGCGCCGCGTCCACCTGGTCGCGCAGCGCCGGCAGCGAACGCTCGCCGGACCAGCCGTACGAAACGGTCTTCTCCAGGCGCAGCCGTTGGCCCCGCTCCAGCAGCGAGGTGACGGTGAAGCGCGCGGTGTCGTCACCGCTCTCGCTGTCGGTACGGGTGCGGCCCTCCGGCCCGTCGACGATGTGGTCGGCCGCGGTGGCCACGCGCAGCCCGCTGCGGCGGGTGCGGTGGATCAGCCGCAGGCGCGCGCCGGAGGCGAAGTGCTCCTCCGGCTCCAGCGGGTTGTGCAGCGCGGAGGACACCCGCGGGTCGCCGCCGGACTCGGGCAGCTGCTCGTTGGTGACCAGCTCGGACTGCACCACGACCCGCACCTCGGAGTCCAGGGCTTCGACCTCGTAGGCGACGGCGGCGACGGCCCGCTGTGTGAAGGAGACCAGGCGGGTGGAGGTCACCCGCACGGTGCACCCGGCCGGCGAGGTCCACTCGCAGGTGCGGCGCAGCACTCCGGCGCGCAGGTCCAGGACCCGTTCGTGCGAGCGCAACCGCCCGTAGCGCAGGTCGAACGGTTCGTCGTTGACCAGCAGCCGGATCAGCTTGCCGTTGGTGACGTTGATGACGGTCTGCCCGGACTCGGGGTAGCCGTAGCCGGCCTCGGCGTACGGCAGCGGGCGCAGCTCGTGGACGCCGTTGAGGTAGGTGCCGGGCAGGCCGTGCGGCTCGCCCTCGTCGAGGTTGCCGCGCCAGCCGATGTGCCCGTTGGACAGCGCGAAGACCGACTCGCTCTGCGGCAGCACGTCCAGGTTGAGGTCGGTCTCGCGCAGTTCCCAGGGCGCGCAGGCGTACGAGGAGTGAGTGATCATGCCTGGCCGTCCTTTCCCAGCAGCTCGGCGAGGTCCCGGACGACGACGTCGGCGCCGTGCCGGCGCAGCGCCTCTGCCTGGCCGACCCGGTCGACGCCGACGACGTATCCGAAGCGGCCGGCCCGTCCGGCGTCCATTCCGGCGAGGGCGTCCTCGTAGACGACCGCCTGCGCGGCGGGGACGCCCAGGTCCCCGGCGGCCTCCAGGAAGGTGTCGGGATGTGGTTTGCCCGGCAGTTTCCGCTCGGCGGCCACGTTCCCGTCGATCCGTACGTCGAACAGGCCCGCCATGTCCACGGACTCCAGCACCTCGCGGCAGTTGGCGCTGGAGGAGACGACGGCGGTGGCCAGGCCCCGGTCGCGTACGGCCCGCACATAGCGGCGGGAGCCCTCGTACGCCTCGGCGCCCTGGTCGCGGAGCTTCTTCAGCAGCAGGTCGTTCTTGCGGTTGCCCAGCCCGTGCACGGTCTCGCGGTCGGGCGGGTCGTCCGGGCCGCCGTCGGGCAGCTCGATGCCGCGGGAGGCGAGGAAGGTGCGGACGCCGTCGGCGCGTGGACGGCCGTCCACGTACTCGTCGTAGTCGGCGACCGGGTCGAAGGGGGTGAAACCGGGGCCGTCGCGGTGGCGCAGGAAGTCGTCGAAGGTTTCCTTCCACGCGGCCGTGTGCACGACGGCCGTCTTCGTCAGGACGCCGTCGAGGTCGAACAGACAGGCCCGGATGCCGTCGGGCAGGCCGAGTGAGGTCAGCGAATCCGTCATGGGAGACGAGTCCCCGCCCGGTGTTCGACGTATGTCTGTTCCGGCCGTTTCCCGCCCGGAACGCCGCGGGCAGGCGGCTACCCGCCGGAGTCCGCGCGCTTCTTGTGCTTCTTGCCCACCTCCCCCCACAGGCAGAGGGCCAGACCGGCGACCGCCATACCGGCGTACACGAGCGTCGGCAGGTCGTACCAGTGCGGCAGGATGCCCCAGCCCGTGGTGTCCGTGAAGGTCCGGCCGAGGGCGCCCATGGCCCCCTGGATCATGACGATGATTCCGATGACTCCGATGGTTCCTCGCATGGGTCCAGCCTCACGCGAGCGGCCCCGGGGATCGTCGTCCCCGGGGCCGAACCGGCACTGCGTCGAAAGTCGCAGCGGCGCGGTCGGAGCCTCATACCCGTACGCACGCGGCCGGTCGGGGGCCCGTACGCTCCCCGCGCCGGACCCACCGCGTCAGGCGCTCACGCCCCCAGCAGCTTGCGGACCCGGTCCGCGCCGACCGCCAGCAGCAGCGTGGGCAGCCGGGGGCCGGTGTCGCGGCCGACGAGCAGGTTGTAGAGCAGAGCGAAGAACGAGCGCTGCGCGACCTTCAGCTCCGGCGTCGGCTTGGCGTCCGGCGTCAGCCCGGCCTGGATCTTCGGTACGCCGTAGACGAGCGTGGTCAGCCCGTCCAGCGACCAGTGGTCGTCCAGCCCCTCCAGCAGCAGGCGCAGGGACTCGCGGCCCTGCTCGTCGAGCGAGCCGAGCAGCTCGGTGTCCGGCTCGTCGCGCACGATCGTGCGCTGCTCGGCCGGGACCTGGGTGTTGATCCAGTACTCGGCCTTGGCCAGCCGGGGCCGGGTCTCGTCCAGGGACGTGACCGGGTCGGCCGGGTCCAGCTCGCCGAGGATGCGCAGCGTCTGCTCGTCGTGCCCGCCGGTGATGTCCGCGACCGAGGCCAGGGTGCGGTACGGCAGCGGGCGCGGGGTGCGGGGCAGCTCACCGGCGGCGGTGCGCACCGCGCGGGAGTGCGCGGCGGCGTCGGCGGGCAGCACCGAGCCGTCGGCGACCTTGGATTCCAGCTTGTCCCACTCGTCGTAGAGCCGCTGGATCTCCTGGTCGAAGGCGATCTTGAAGGACTGGTTGGGCTTGCGGCGCGCGTACAGCCAGCGCAGCAGCGGCGCCTCCATGATCTTCAGCGCGTCGCCCGGGGTGGGCACGCCGCCCTTGGAGGAGGACATCTTGGCCATGCCGCTGATGCCGACGAAGGCGTACATCGGGCCGATGGGCTGCGCGCCGTCGAAGACCTCGCGCACGATCTGCCCGCCGACGACGAACGACGAGCCCGGCGAGGAGTGGTCCACACCGGACGGCTCGAAGATCACGCCCTCGTACGCCCAGCGCATCGGCCAGTCGACCTTCCAGACCAGCTTGCCGCGGTTGAACTCGCTGAGCCGGACCGTCTCGCCGAAGCCGCACGCCGTGCAGCTGTAGGCCAGCTCGGTCGTCTCCTCTTCGTAGGAGGTGACCGTCGTCAGGTCCTTGTCGCACCGCGCGCAGTACGGCTTGTACGGGAAGTAGCCGGCGGAGCCGCTGCTGCCGTCGTCCTCGGCGGCCGCGCCGGAGCCCTCGGCAGCCTCCAGCTCGGCCTCGTCGACGGGCTTCTGCGACTTCTTCGCGGGGGCCTTCTTGGTGCGGTACTGGCCAAGAATCGCGTCGATCCGGCCGCGGTGCCTCATCGCGTGCAGGATCTGCTCGCGGTAGACGCCCGAGGTGTACTGCTCGGTCTGGCTGATGCCGTCGTACTCGACGCCCAGCTCGGCGAGCGCCTCGACCATGGCGGCCTTGAAGTGCTCGGCCCAGTTCGCATACGCCGAGCCGGCCGGGGCGGGCACCGAGGTCAGCGGCTTGCCGATGTGCTCGGCCCACGACTCGTCGACGCCCGCGACACCGGCCGGGACCTTGCGGTAGCGGTCGTAGTCGTCCCAGGAGATCAGGTGGCGGACCTCGAAGCCCCGGCGGCGGATCTCGTCCGCGACCAGGTGCGGGGTCATGACCTCACGGAGATTGCCGAGGTGGATGGGGCCGGAAGGGGACAGGCCCGAGGCGCAGACGATCGGTTTGCCGGGGGCGCGGCGCTCCGCCTCGGCAACGACCTCGTCCGCGAACCTGGAGACCCAGTCGGTCTCGGCGCTCTGCTGAGCCACGATCGGCCCTTCCTCTTCTCACCATTCGACAAGCCTGACGGCCCCATTCTCCCAGACGGAGCCGCGGCCGATTTTCCCTGTGGAAAACCGATGGAACCGCCGTGGGATACTCGTTGGCAAACCCTTTCCACTTCAACGGAACGGCCTTCATTCCATGACTTCGGTCCCTTCCCTCGCAGCCACGGTCAACCAGCGCGTCGCGGACGCCCTCTCGGCAGCCCTGCCGGAGGCCGGCGCCGCGGACCCGCTGCTGCGACGAAGCGACCGGGCCGATTTCCAGGCCAACGGGATGCTGGCGCTGGCCAAGAAGCTCAAGGGCAACCCGCGCGAGCTGGCGTCGGACGTCGTCGCCCAGCTGCCCGCCGGTGACGTGATCAAGGAGATCGAGGTCTCCGGCCCCGGCTTCCTGAACATCACGGTCAGCGACGATGCGATCGTCCGTACGCTGGCCGCCCGCGCCGCCGACGACCGCCTGGGCGTCCCGTACGCCGACAACCCCGGCACCACGGTCATCGACTACGCCCAGCCGAACGTCGCCAAGGAAATGCACGTCGGCCACCTGCGCTCCGCCGTGATCGGCGCCGCGATGGTCGAGATCCTGGAGTTCACCGGCGAGAAGGTGGTCCGGCGCCACCACATCGGCGACTGGGGCACCCAGTTCGGGATGCTCATCCAGTACCTGATCGAGCACCCGCACGAGCTCGACCACAAGAGCGGCGAGGCGTCCTCGGAGGTCTCCGGCGAAGAGGCCATGTCCAACCTCAACCGCCTCTACAAGGCCTCCCGCGCCCTGTTCGACTCCGACGAGGAGTTCAAGGAGCGCGCGCGCCGCCGCGTCGTGGACCTCCAGGCCGGCGACGAGGAGACGCTCGCCCTGTGGCAGCGCTTCGTCGACGAGTCGAAGGTCTACTTCTACTCCGTCTTCAACAAGCTGGACATGGAGATCCGGGACGCGGACGTGGTCGGCGAGTCCGGCTACAACGCCATGCTGGAGGAGACCTGCCGCCTCCTGGAGGAGTCCGGTGTCGCGGTCCGCTCCGACGGCGCGCTCTGCGTCTTCTTCGACGACGTCAAGGGCCCGGACGGCAACCCGACCCCGCTGATCGTCAAGAAGTCCAACGGCGGCTACGGCTACGCGGCCACCGACCTGTCCGCCATCCGCGACCGGGTCGGCAACCTCGGCGCGACGACCCTGCTGTACGTGGTCGACGCCCGCCAGTCGCTGCACTTCAAGATGGTCTTCGAGACCGCCCGCCGGGCCGGCTGGCTGGGCGCGGACGTCCAGCCCGTACAGCTCGCCTTCGGCACCGTGCTCGGCAAGGACGGCAAGCCGTTCAAGACCCGTGAGGGCGAGACCGTGCGGCTGGTGGACCTGCTCGACGAGGCGGTGGAGCGGGCGACCGCCGTCGTCCGGGAAAAGGGCGAGAACATCGGCCTGACCGAGCAGGAGATCACCGAGAACGGCGCCCAGGTCGGCATCGGCGCCGTGAAGTACGCGGACCTGTCCACCTCCGCGTCCCGCGACTACAAGTTCGACCTGGACCAGATGGTCTCGCTCAACGGCGACACCAGCGTGTACATCCAGTACGCGTACGCCCGTATCCAGTCCATCTTCCGGCGCGCCGGGGACGCCGCGCCCAAGGCGCACCCGGAGCTGCCGCTGGCCGCCGCCGAGCGCGCGCTGGGCCTGCACCTGGACCAGTTCGCGGAGACCCTGGAGGAGGCGGCGGCCGGCTACGAGCCCCACAAGCTGGCCTCGTACCTCTACCAGCTCGCCTCTCTCTTCACGACCTTCTACGACCAGTGCCCGGTCCTGAAGGCCGAGGGCGGCAGCGAGCAGGTCGAGAACCGCCTGTTCCTGTGCGACCTGACGGCGCGCACGCTGCACCGCGGCATGGCGCTGCTGGGCATCCGGACGCCCGAGCGGCTCTGACACCCGGCTGACGCGCAAGGGGAACGGCGCGTAAGCGGAAGGCGCCGCCGACGCTTAAGGGAAAGGCCCCGCTGGAGCCCAAGAGCCCGTTGCTCCGGCGGGGCCTTCTCCTTGCCGCGCGCGCTCAGTTCTCGGCGGGCTCCCAGATGTTCTGGTCGTAGCGGTAGCCGTACGTCGGGCGCCCCTTCATCGCGCTGGTACGGAACGGCCTGCCGTGATCGTCCAGGCGCAGCGTGCCGCGCCGGCCGCCGCTGCTCCACTCCAGCTCCAGGTACCAGCTGACGTCGTTCGCCTCCGTGTGCGCGTCGACGTACAGCATCTGCGGGTCGGACGCCGAGACCTTGAACGGGAAGTCCGCCGCCGGAATCTTCCGGTCGCCCTGCTCGCCGGACACCGGCCGCATCAGCGGCTGCGCCGCGTCCAGTCCGACGTCGAACGAGGCCGGGGTGAGCCCGCCCCCGCAGCCGTTCCCCATGGAGTACGCCGAGCCCGCCACCGGCGCCGCGCGCGCGGTGGTCCGTACGGTCAGCGAATGCAGTACGACGGCCTCGTCACGGGTGCCCTGCACCGCCAGGGAAACCCGGACATGGCCGCCGGGCACCCCGCCCAGCGCGTTCGCCCAGCCGCGCGCGTCCGTCCCGGAGGGCGGCGGCGGGACCTCGGCGGGCGGCTTGTCGAGCATGTACCAGCGGTCGCAGGGGTCGTCCCAGTTGTTCATACGGACATCGACGGTCAGCGGCGAGCCGCTGCCGCGCCCGCTGCTGCCACCCGCCTCGCCCTTTTCACCGCCGGACGGTGCCACGCCGCCGGTCGGGCTCGCCGTGGCCGTCCCACCGCGCGGCTTCGGCTTCTCGGCCGTCGCGGACGCGGACGGGGAGGCGGATTCGGACGGCCTGCCGGAGAAACTGCCGTCCGGGGCCGGGCCACGCCCGCCGTCGGCCGCCCGCGTCCCCGGCGAAGCCGTCCGGTCCGTCCCGGAGGAGGACGCGGCACTGACGACGACGGGCACAGCCAGCGCAACGACAGCGGCAGCCACGAGCGCCAGGCGGAGTTTGGGGCGGGTGCGGCGGGATGGGCGGGTGGACGCAGCGGGGGGCGTTGAGGCGGGGGCGGGCTCGCGGGCGGGGGCCGGGCCGGGGGCGTCGGTCCCGGACACGGCCTCGGCCCCGGCCCCGGACACGGCCCCGGACACAGACTTCGGTGCGGCGATCTCCTCCGCCGCGGACTCCGCCGGCTCCGGCGCGGGCTCGGGCTCCGGCGCGGGCTCGGGCTCCGGCGCGGGCTCGGGCTTCGCCGCCATGGGTTCCGGCGCGCCGGCCTCCTCCCGTCCGGCAGCCCCTTCCCGTCCGGCGGACTCCTTCGGCACGGCCTCCGCCGCAGGGGCTTCCTCCACCGCCCGCCGCCCCCGTGCCGCGTCCGCCAGAATCCACCGGCGGTGCAGCTCGACCAGTTCCTCCGGCTTCGCGCCGCACACCCGGGCCAGCCGCTCCACCGGCGCGTAATCCGTGGGCACCGCGTCGCCGTTGCAATAGCGGTGCAGCGTGGACGTACTCATGTGCAGGCGTTTGGCCAGGGCGCCGTAGCTCAGCCCTGATCTCGTCTTCACCTCGCGCAACAGTGCAGCGAAACCGTCCGTGCCGGAAGCCGTGCTCACCGTTCCCCTCCCGCCTCGTCCCAGAACCGCGTTCCAGGCGCCCCTCGTTCCCCCAGGTCAGGGTACGCGTGATCGTTCCAGCGTCCCGGATGTCGGGGCGGCCGTTGTGGCCGGGACGGACCGTCGCACAGGCTGTGACCATCGACAACGCCCCGACCGGGGCCTCACCGGGGAGCAACCGTGCGGAGTCGTTTCCGCTGTCGTTTCGCGTCGGCCGATATCGCGGCACTGGGCGTACTCGCCGCCTGTGTCGCCGTCATCGCGGCCGTACTCCACCGCATCTGACCCACCGTCTTCCACCGTTCACTTCCACCGCCTCCTGGGGGAGCACCACCCATGCGTTCGCGTCTGTTCACCACCCGTACCGCCCGTGTCGCCGCCTCCGCCGCGGCCGTCGCCGCCGCCCTCTCGCTGACCGCGTGCGGCGGTGCCGAGGACGGCAAGAAGGCCGCCGGAGCCGACCGGCCGGCGGCCTCGTCCGCCCCGGACGCCTCGGCCGGCTCGCCCGCGTCGGAGGGCGCCGGCGGCTCGGGCGGTACGGACGCGTCGGCGAAGTCCCCCTCGGGCGGCGGCGCGCAGAGCAGCGGCGCGCAGAGCGGCGGTCAGGGCTCGCACCCGGCCAAGACCGGCGGCAAGCAGGGCACCGCGCCGGGCGGGAAGTCCACCACCTGCACCCCGGCCAACACCAAGATCACCGTTTCCAAGCTCAGCCGCCCCGTCAACCACCTGCTCCTGACCGTCACCAACACCGGCTCGACCCGCTGCGACGCCTACCACTACCCGGCCCTGCGCTTCGACGACGCCCAGGCGCCCACCGACGTACGGCAGGACAGCAAGCCGCAGTCCGTGGTCTCCGTCGAGCCGGGCCGGTCCGCTTACGCGGCCGTGCGGACTTCGGACGCCACCGGGGAGGCCGAAGGCGGCAGGAAGGTGCGCAGCCTGGACGTGTTCTTCGCGAACCGGGACGGCAGTTACGCCGAGCGTGCGGCCCACCCCGCGCTGCCGAAGGGGACGTACATCGACGACTCCGCCCAGGTCACGTACTGGCAGAGCGAACTGGACAACGCCCTCTGACAGCGGCCGCGGCGCTCCCGGGCCTGCGCAACCAACCCCTCCGTCCCCAACGTCCCCACCAGCAGCAACAGTCCACCGGGGGACTTCTGGGGAAAGGACACACCATGCACCAGCCCACGTCACCGCTCACCCGGCGGTCCCTGCTCGGCGCCGGTCTCGGCCTCGGAGGCGCGCTCGCCCTCGGCACCACGACAGCGGGCGCGGCCTCCGGCAGGCCCACCCCGACCGGCTCCCCCGCCACCGGCTCCGCCCACCCCTCCGCCACCCGCCGACTGCGCGAACTGGAGCGGGAACACCAGGCCCGCATCGGCGTCTTCGCCCTCAACCTCGCCACCGGCGCGTCCGTACTCCACCGCGCCCACGAGCTGTTCCCGATGTGCTCCGTCTTCAAGGGGGTCGCCGCTGCGGCCGTGCTGCGCGACCTCGACCAGGACGGCACCGAGCTGTCCCGCGTCATCCGCTACACCGAGGCCGACGTGGCGAAGGCGGGCCACACGCCGATCACGTCCCTGCACGTCGCCGACGGCATGTCCGTACGGGACCTGTGCGACGCCGCGGTCCGCTTCAGCGACAACTGCGCCGCCAACCTCCTCCTGCGCGAGCTGGGCGGCCCGACCGCCGTCACCCGCTTCTGCCGCTCGCTGGGCGACCGGGTGACCCGCCTCGACCGCTGGGAACCCGAGCTGAACTCCGGCGAACCGGACCGCCGTACGGACACCACCTCCCCGTACGCCATCGCCCACACCTACCGCCGGCTCGTCCTCGGCAACGCCCTGAACCGCCCCGACCGCGCCCTCCTGACCGACTGGCTCCTGCGCAGCACCACCAGCGTGGAACGTTTCCGCGCGGGGCTGCCGAAGGACTGGAAGACGGCGGACAAGTCCGGCGGCGGCAGCACATACGGGACGAGCAACGACGCGGGCGTCGCCTGGACCCCCGACGGCACCCCCATCCTCCTCGCCGCCCTCACCCACAAGCCGACGCTCCCCCACACCTCGGGCGACACCCCCCTCATCATCAAGACCGCCACCATCATGGCCGAGGCGGTCGCCCCGGCCTGACCCCGTTCCGCCGCCCCCGCCGTCTCCCACTGCCCCGGCCGCCCCTTCCGGCCGGGGCAGCCCCGCCGCGGCCGTCCTCGCCATCCTCTTCGCCCGCAAGCTGTCCCGTATGCAGCAGATCCCCGCCGTTCCGTACGCACCGTACGGCGCGCCGCCCCACCCCGCCCCGTAGCCCCGAGACCGTACGGCTCCGGACCGCACACCCAGGTCAAGGCGTCCCCGTCCCGGGCGCCTTGACCTTCACACCGGTGTCAACACCTACGGTCCCGCGCATGTCTCCCAGCCCGCGCCCGACCACACACCCCCGCCCTCTCCTCCGCCTCTCCCTCCTCTCCTTCCTCGTCTTCATCATCGGCACGATCGAGTTCCTGCCGGTCGGCCTGCTGCCGGACATCAGCCGCGACCTGGATGTGGCCCCGTCCCGTACGGGGCTGCTCGTCACGGTCTACGCCTTCACCGTCGGCCTGACCGCGGCCCCGCTCACCGCCCGCACCTCCGCCTGGCCCCGCAAGCGCCTCTTCCTGACCACCTGTGCCGTCTTCATGGCCGCCACCGCGCTCTCCGGACTCTCCCCCGACTACGCCACCCTCGCCGCGACCCGCCTCCTCTGCGGCCTGGCGCACGGCGTCTTCTACGCCATCGTCGCCGGGTACGCGGCGGCCATCGCCGGGCCGGGGCGTTCGGGCCGGGCCACCGCGATCGTCTTCGCGGGCGTCTCCCTGGCCTTCGTCGTGGGAGTGCCGCTCGGGACGACGGCCGGTACGGCCTTCGGCTGGCGCACCGCGTTCCTCGCCACCGCCGCGCTGGGCACGGTCACGCTGCTCACCGCCGCGCGCCTGCTGCCACAGGTCCCGCCCGGCCCGGCCCTCCGCGTGTCCGACCTCCCCCAGGTGGCCCGCACCCCGGGCCTGGGCCGGGTCGTCCTGACCACCGGCCTCGTCATCCTCGGCCACTTCACGCTCTACACCTACGTGACGGAATTCCTCCGCGACGCCGCCGGCTTCGCCCCCGCGTCCGTCAGCGCCGTACTCCTGCTGTTCGGCCTGACCGGCATCGCGGGCACCTGGCTCAGCGGCACCCTCGTCGACACCCGCCCCCGCGCCACGCTCCTCGGCACCCTCACCCTGATGGCCGTCTCCCTCACCGCCTTGGGCGCGGCCCCGACCCACCGCCCCCTGCTGTTCCTCGCCATCGCCACCTGGGGCATGGCCTGCACCGCGCTCCCCGTCTGCTTCCAGACCGCCGTCCTGCGTACGGCCCGCGACGCCCCCGACGCCGCGTCCTCCCTCTACGTCGCCGCGTTCAACACCGGCATCGGCGGCGGCGCGCTGACCGGCGCCCTCCTCCTGACCGCCGCCCCGCCCGCAGCCCTCCCCTGGGCCGCCCTGCTCCTGCTCCTCGCCGGCACAGCAGTCACCCACCTCCCCCGCCCCCACCCGACCCCAACGCCCCCACCCCGTAAACGAACCCACCGAACCTCTCGGCACACAGGCTGACCAGCCCCAGCTCGGCTTCCTCATAGATGCCATCAAAGGCGACACTCTCGCAGCGGATGCCTGAGCCCTACCGCGCCCGTCGCTGTACCGGCCATGCGGTCAGGTCCCGTACGAACTCGCTGTAGGAGCGATTCGACCCGTCGGGCCTGTCCAGCAACCCCTGGCTCAGCGCCACGTTCGCGATCTCGGGTCCGTCGCTCTCTCTGAAGTGGGGCCGGGTCAGTACGGCCTCGATGTCTTCCTTCGGGGTTCTCCGCCGGCCGCTGTCCTTCCCCTTCCACTGCTGCGGAAGTTTCCACGAAGGCCGGAAGAGAGGGAACGCGTCGGGGAACAGCAGAAGCCATGCCTCGGACTCCGCCGCAGCCAGCGCATAGACGGACGACGAGGCTCCGGCAGCCTTGGCGAGCGCGGCGGAGACCGCTCGACGTGCCGTGTCGTAGGCGGGCCCGGGGCAGGCATCCATGTCCTCGTGGACGGCGATACCGACGAAATCACCGGCCTTCAGCTTGGCTTTCCCCCGCGCCTTGCCCACCAGCACGTTCGCTGCCGTCGCCAGATCGGCACCTGATTTCTTCCGTAGCCGGACCGGGTCGGTGATTTCGGTGAGGCTGACGGAACCCGCTAAGTCCGGGTGAGCGCCCTTGATGAATGCGGCCAGCATGCGCCGGTCGTTGGAGCTCTCACCCGCCAGGACCACGATGCCTCTGCCCGCTGCCCGGCTCGCTCCGCGCCTCACAGTTCGTCCTCCGTCAGGTCTCCGCCGAGTACGCCGGAGAACCACAGTTCACCGAGCGGCCGGTCCCCGGCTTCGGCGGCGATCTCCTTGACCTCGTCCTCGGCCAGCGCCGGGATGATCGACGCACCGCTTTCGTCACGGTCACACACGATGAACTCGTGCGGATGCAGTCGGTCGACCAACGCCGGCGAATGAGTCGCCACGATGAACTGGGTGCGTGCGGATGCCTCTCGCAATCTCTCCACGATCAGTTCCAGTGCTTGGGGATGCAGACCGTGGTCAATCTCTTCGACGCAGGTGAGCGCGGGAGGATGCGGGTCGTACAGCATGGCCAGCAGGCCCAGGAGGCGCACCGTTCCGAAGGAGGCGTCGGCCAAGGGAGTGGTGCGGCGCAGACCTCGCTCGTGGAGCACGACGGCGAGACGGTCGGCATAGCCACCGACCTGCTCGAACTCGATCGCCTCCAATTGCGGCAGTATGCGGCGCGCGTCCGTCGTCAGGTGTTCCCAGCGTTCCTCGTCCGCGCTCAACTGGACGAGGAACGCCGCCAGATTCTCGGCATGCGACTGCAGGCGGTCGGCAAGGGTGGAACGGGCGCGAGTCGGTTGCCGGGCAGCAGTGACATCCACATCGAACACCCGGAACGAAGAGAGGCGTTCGGCGACGCGCGTCACCTCTTCCCCACCGTCCGATCGCCCCAGGCGCGGAAGCGTCGACAAGCCACTGCTGAGCCGCTGCATACCGAACCTGGTGTTGTCGTCCTCACGCCCGGCTCTCTCGTCGACCACGCGCGCCTCATCACCTGAAATGGTGATGCGGCGTCCTCTGCCGCGCGTCCGTTTGAACCGGAATCTTTCATGACGTGACAACGTGTAGGAGTGGCGGCTGGTCGGAGTGGCACGCCGGCGAATGGTCAGTGCGTACTCGTCCGGTGCCTTGGGGCTCGCATGCGTCGTCCAGGTGGCTTTCAACCCGATCTTCAACGAGGTCGGCGGTTTTTCGCCGCCCCAGAATCCCACCTCGTCGAACCCTCCGCGATCGTCGAGCGCGGGTTGCAGGTCCGTTCGGATGATCGAGGCGAGGAAGTCGAAGACCTTCAGCACATTCGACTTTCCCACCCCGTTCGGGCCCACGAGCACGGTGAGCGGGCCAAGGGGAATGGTCACGTCACGCAGACTGCGGAAGTTCTCTACGTGAAGCTCCAAGAGGCGGCCTGGCATGGGATGAACCTATCGGGTGCCGGCTGTGGCGGCTCGAAGAACAGCCTGGTGACTCACCACTGTGGGCAGCCCTGACGCGGAGAAGCAGAGACGAATGACGCCGCGCGTCGGCGCCCGCCCCTACCCCACCTCCTTGTAAAAGAACGTACAGTCCCGCAACTCGCCTCCCGGGTCCGCCGCGTAGGACGGGACCGTGCCGTACGGGGTCCAGCCGGTGCGGCGGTACAGGTGGTCCGCCGGGGTGGCGGATTCCGTGTCGAGGAGCAGGAGGCGGAAGCCGGAGCGGGCGGCGGCGTGTTCGGCGGTGGTGAGGAGGGCGCGGCCGAGGCCCTGGCCGCGGGCGGTTCGGTGGACGAGGAGTTTGACGATCTCGGCGCGGTGGCGGCCGTTCGGTTTGCACGGGTGGGCGAGGCTGATCGTGCCGGTGATTCCGGCAGGGCCCTCGGCCACCCAGATGTCGAGGGTGCCGTCGGCCACGGAGGGGCGTTGGGCCCGCCACCAGGCCGCCGCCGCGTCGTGGTCGAAGGGGGCCACGAAGCCGAGGGAGGAGCCGCCGGCGACGGTGTCGGCGAGGAGGCCGGCGAGGCCCGGGACGCCGGCGTCGAAGGTCTCCGGGGAGAGGCGGGTGATGGTGGGGCGGGTCATGGGAGGACCACCACCAGCGCGTAGCGCGCGTCGTCGGAGCCCGTGTTGTGGAAGCGGGTGGGGCCCCAGAGGCGGAAGCGGAGGCAGTCGCCCGGGTGGAGGGTGTGGGTCGTGCCGCTCGTGGTGATGTCCAACTCGCCGTCGAGCAGCCAGATGTGCTGTTCCATGCCGGGTACGGGAGGCGGACTGTCGTAGGCGATGTCGGCACCGGGGCACAGGGTGGCTTCTACGACTTCGCCACGGAGGTTGGGGTGGGGCGGCGAGACGGAGCGCCGGGTGAAGCCGGAGGGGGCGTCGTGCCAGACGGGCTGCGCGTCGGCCCGTACGAGTTGGGGCGGCTCGGATTCGACCTCGGCCAGCAGGCGGGACATGGGCCGCTCGTAGGCCGCGCACAGCCGGGACAGCAGGGCCGCCGTGGGGCTGATCTCGGCCCGTTCCAGGCGGGAGAGGGTCGACCGGCTCACGTCCGTACGCCGGGCCAGGTCGTCCAGCGACCAGCCGCGCTCCGTACGCAACTCCGCCAGACGGGCGGCGAGTCGGGAATCCATGGGATCGGTGGGCCCGGGGGCGGGCTCGCTGCCGACCGGCTTCTCGGTTCTCATATTCGGGAAGATATCCCGGATGCGGGATGTGCTGGAAGGGGGTTTCGTGCGCGCCCCGCACGGCGGCGTCCCATACCGCCCGCCGCACAGCCGCGTCCCGGACGGCCCGCCGCACAGCCGCGACCCGGACCGCCCCCGCACAGCCGCGCCACGGACCGCCCCCGCACGGCGGCGTCCCGGACCGCTCGGGTGGTCCGGGACGCGTCCGTTCATCCCGTCAGCGCGTTGCCGTCAGCTTGCCGGCGGCCTTTTCGATCTGCGCGGAGAAGGCGCTCACCTTGGTGTAGACGCCGGGCTTGCCGGGCCGCGCGCAGCCCTCGCCCCAACTGGTGATGCCGACCTGGACCCAGTCGCCGTCCTCGTCGCGGCGGAACATCGGGCCGCCGGAGTCACCTTGGCAGGTGTCGACACCGCCCTCCGCCACGAAGCCGGCGCAGATCTCCTCGCCCGGGGTCAGCAGGTCCCCGTACGCCTGCTTGCAGGCGGTCGTGTCCACGAACGGGACCTTGGCCTTGCGCAGGAAGCGCTGCTGCGCGCCGCCCTCCCGGCTGGCGCCCCAGCCGGCGATGGTGAAGGTGCCGCGGTCGAACGAGTCGTCCTCGGCGAGATGCAGCGTTTCCACGTTCTTGACCGGCGTGGCCAGCTTGATCAGGGCCCAGTCCTTGCCCTTGCCGTTGTAGCCGGGCGCCTGGGCGACCTCGGCGGACTTCACCTTGACCGCCTTGGGGTTCTGGAGGTCCACGACGCCCGCGGTGACGGTGATGGACGTGTTGGGGCCGCTGCCGTCCACGCAGTGCGCGGCGGTGAGCACGACGTCCTCGCGGATGAGGGAGCCGCCGCAGCCCATGGACAGCCGGACCATGAACGGGAACTCGCCCTGCTTGGCGGGCGGCCCGCCGATGATCTGCTGGCCGGGGGTCGGCGACGGCGTCGGCGCCGCACTGGCGCCGCCGGTCGACTGGAGTGCGACCGCCGCCGCCACGGCGGCGCCAACGGCTATGGATCTCTTGATACATCTCACGGAGCGCTTCAAGGACTTCCCTCTCGCGTCGGGGAGGCACACCAATGTCCAGCTCGTGCTGCGCAGCACGCGGCAGCACCACCGACGCGAACCACTGCGTCGCAAGTGCCACGGCGTGACTGGAGCGTTGTGATTATGTGGACACACCTCAAAGACGCACAAGGTTCTGAAACCGGCCACTTGTCGGGATCGGCGACGTATGCGGATCTGGATGGTTCGGTACCGGTTCCGGTACGGGCGCGGACAGAAAAGCGGGGCGGCGAAATCGCCGCCCCGCCCGTACGGGACCGAAGGGCCTGAGCGCCCCTGGAGGACTCAGCGCCGCAGCTGGTCCGCCGCGGTCGCGATGGCCTTCGCGAAGGTGCTCACCCGCGTGTAGACGCCGGGCTTGCCGGGCCGCGCGCAGCCGTCGCCCCAGCTGGTGATGCCCACCTGAATCCAGGCGCCGTTGCTGTCCTTGCGGAACATCGGGCCGCCGGAGTCGCCCTGGCAGGTGTCGACGCCACCGGTCGACATGATCCCGGCGCAGATCTCCTCACCGGGGATGTACGTGCTCCCGTACGCCCGCTGGCAGGTGGGGGTGTCGACGAACGGCACCGTCGCCTTGCGCAGATAGCGCTGCTGGCCGCCGCCCTCGCGCGTGGCGCCCCAGCCCGCGACGGTGAAGTCGCCCGAGTCGTAACGGCCGTCCGTGGTGACGGGGAGGGTGGGCAGGTTGGTGATCGGGCGGGCGAGCTTGATCAGGGCCCAGTCCTTGCCGGAGCCGTCGTAGCCGGGCGCCTGGAGCACTTTGGTGGACTTGACTTTGATCGCGCCGGAGCTCTGGAGGTCCACGACGCCGGCCGTGGCGGTGATGGAGGTGTTGTTGCCGCTGCCGTCCACGCAGTGCGCGGCGGTGAGCACGATGTCCTGGCGGTAGAGCGCGCCGCCGCAGCCCATGGAGAGCCGGACCATGAACGGGAACTCGCCCTGCGCGGCGGGCACTCCGCCGACGACCTTCGTGCCGGGTGTGCCGCTCGACGGTGTGGGCTCACCGGCGGCGCCGGCGGTGCCGGTCTGGAGCGACAGGGCCGCCAGGGCGACCGCTCCGAGGGCGACGGATCTCTTCAGGAATTTCGCGGGTCGGTTCAACGTACGTCCTCTCCAAGGGGGTCGCGCGCCTTCGGCCACCGCCGGTCAGCGTTGACCGGCTCATGCCAAGTACACATCGGAGGCGCCCACCGGCAGGACGGAGGTACGTGGGGGAGGGGGCACCACGACGCGGCAGAGCGTTGTGATTATGTGGACGCTACGAAGGGGGCACAAGCCACAGAACCGGCCAATCGCCGCCTGTGGGGCGCGGGAGCAGCAGCCCTCCACGGCACGGCCGCCCCCACTCCCCCGCGTCCCCGGCCCCCACGGTCAGGCCCCGAAGTGCACCGTCCCCGACATCCCGGCGCTGCCGCCGCCGCAGAACTGCCGGTAGCGGACGGACAGACCGGTCACCTTGCCCTCGTCGGTGAAGTACAGCCGGTCCACGGTGAATTCACCGGTGGCGTCCCCGCAGGAGCGCCCGTTGCCGTAGACCTCCAGGGTGGCGCCGCCCTCCGCGCCGGTGACCTGGTACGTGCGCCCGGCGGCCAGCCGCTCGCCCACCGGCGGGCGGAACTCCGCGGTCCAGTACTCGCGCTTGCCCTCGACCCCGAACGAGACACCGCCGCCGTAACTGTCCGACAGCCGGAAGGTGCTGGTGGCGCCGGTGTGCGTCACCGACTTGCCCTGTCCGACCCAGTCGCCCGCGTCACTCTTGTACGCGTACGACAGCGGCAGCGCACGGTACTTGACCGTCCCCTTGAGCGGCTGGGCCGTCGCCGATTCGCACTTCTGCGTGTACGAGGCGTCGAGCAGCGTGACCGCGCCCGCCGCGTCCGTGGCGATCTGGTTGACGGTGAACTGCCCGTACACCTCGTTGCAGCCGCGGCCGTTGCCGCCGACGTCGAGGCCGGGCGAGCGGCCGGTGCGGAACGCGGCCCGCTCGGCGTCCCGGTAGACGCCGGGGCGCAGCCGGTCGCCCTTGGGGGCGGCGATGTCGATGTCCCACAGGTCTTCGGCGCCCTCGACCCGGACGCGGACCGCCCCGGCGTTCCCGGCCAGGGTGATCTTCGCGGTCGGCTCCCGGTACGTACCGGCCTTGCCCTGCCCGATGTAGTCCCCCGCCACGCTCTCGTACGTGTACGAGGTGACGGGCGCCGGTCCGCCCGCCGCCGCGGCCGGCGTGGCCAGCGCCCCGCCGAGCCCGACCGCCGCACACAGCGCGACGGCGGCGCTCCCGACGGAGCGCCGCCATCTCTTCAGGCGAATCCTCATGTCCTGTACCCCTCCCTGTTGTTACGTCGCTTTTCCCTTGCCCCCGGAGGGAGTTGGGTACACGCGTGCGACGCGGGAACAGCAGAGGTACGGATGGGGAACTAGAGCTTGCGCGCGACCTCCGTGGCCCAGTAGGTCAGGATCATGTCCGCGCCCGCGCGCTTGAAGCCGGTCAGGGCCTCCAGGATCGCCGCGTCGCGGTCGATCCAGCCCTTCTCGGCGGCGGCCTCGACCATCGCGTACTCACCGGAGATCTGGTACGCGGCGACCGGCACGTCCACCGAGTCCGCGATCTTCGCCAGCACGTCCAGATACGGCATGCCCGGCTTGACCATCACCATGTCGGCGCCCTCCTGGAGGTCGAGCGCCAGCTCGCGCAGCGACTCGCGGGCGTTGCCGTAGTCCTGCTGGTAGGTCTTGCGGTCGCCCTTGAGGGACGAGCCGACGGCCTCGCGGAACGGGCCGTAGAACGCGGAGGAGTACTTCGCGGTGTACGCGAGGATCGACACGTCCTCGTGGCCGGTCTGGTCCAGCGCGTCGCGGATGACGCCGACCTGGCCGTCCATCATGCCGCTCGGACCCACCGTGTGGACGCCCGCGTCCGCCTGGACCTGCGCCATCTCGGCGTAGCGCTCCAGCGTCGCGTCGTTGTCCACCCGGCCCTCGGCGTCCAGGACGCCGCAGTGGCCGTGGTCGGTGAACTCGTCCAGGCACAGGTCCGACATGATCACCAGGTCGTCGCCGACCTCGGCGCGCACATCGCGGATGCCCTGCTGGAGGATGCCGTCCGGGTCCGTGCCGGCCGAGCCGACCGCGTCCTTCTTCGCGTCCTCCGGCACACCGAACAGCATGATCCCGGCGACGCCCGCCTCGGCCGCCTCCACGGCGGCCTTCCGCAGCGTGTCACGGGTGTGCTGCACGACGCCCGGCATCGCCTGGATGCCGACCGGCTCCGAGATCCCCTCCCGCACGAACGCGGGCAGGATCAGGTCCGCCGGGTGCAGGCGGTGTTCGGCGACCATCCGGCGCATGGCCGGCGTGGTGCGCAGCCGGCGCGGCCGCGCACCGGGGAAGTTGCCGTACGTACTGCTGCTCAACTGCGAGCCCTCCTACGCGATCCGGGCCGGCGCTCGCTGGGGCGCGTGACCGGGTCACCGGCCTCCAGCGCGGCATCGCGCCGCGCCGCCCCGAACTCCGCGAGCGCTTCGGCCAACTTGTGCACCGACGGCTCGGGCGACATGACGTCCACGCGCAGCCCGTGCTCCTCGGCGGTCTTTGCGGTGGCCGGGCCGATACAGGCGATCACGGTCACGTTGTGCGGCTTGCCGGCGATGCCGACCAGGTTGCGCACCGTGGAGGACGAGGTGAACAGCACGGCGTCGAACCCGCCGCCCTTGATCGCCTCGCGGGTCTCCTGCGGCGGCGGCGAGGCCCGTACGGTCCGGTAGGCCGTGACGTCGTCGACCTCCCAGCCCAGCTCGATCAGGCCCGCCACCAGCGTCTCGGTGGCGATGTCGGCGCGCGGCAGGAAGACGCGGTCGATCGGGTCGAAGACCGGGTCGTAGGGCGGCCAGTCCTCCAGCAGCCCGGCGGCGGACTGCTCGCCGGACGGTACGAGGTCGGGCTTCACGCCGAAGGCGATCAGCGCCTTGGCGGTCTGCTCGCCCACCGCGGCGACCTTGATCCCGGCGAACGCGCGGGCGTCGAGCCCGTACTCCTCGAACTTCTCCCGCACCGCCTTGACGGCGTTGACCGAGGTGAAGGCGATCCACTCGTAGCGGCCGGTGACCAGGCCCTTGACCGCGCGCTCCATCTGCTGCGGGGTGCGCGGCGGCTCCACGGCGATGGTCGGCACCTCGTGGGGCACCGCGCCGTACTCGACGAGCTGGTCGGAGAGCGAGGCGGCCTGCTCCTTGGTCCGCGGCACGAGCACCCGCCAGCCGAACAGCGGCTTGTTCTCGAACCACGAGAGCCGGTCGCGCCGGGCCGCGGCCCCGCGCTCACCGACCACGGCTATGACCGGCTGCCCGCCGTCCGCCGACGGCAGCACCTTCGCCGCCTTCAGCACCTGGGCGACCGAACCGAGCGTCGCGTTCCAGGTCCGCTGGCGTGTCGTCGTACCGGCGACGGTGACCGTCATCGGCGTGTCGGGCTTGCGGCCCGCGGAGACCAGCTCACCGGCCGCCGACGCCACCGAGTCCAGCGAGGTGGAGACCACGGCGGTCGCGTCGCTGGAGCCCACCTCCGTCCAGCAGCGCTCGTCGGCGGTCCGCGCGTCGATGAAACGCACGTCCGTACCGTCCGCGTCGCGCAGCGGCACACCGGCGTACGCGGGCACGCCGACCGCGGCGGCGATGCCCGGCACGACCTCGAAGACGACGTCCTCGGCGGCGCACGCCAGCATCTCCTCGGCGACATGCGCGTCCAGTCCGGGGTCGCCGGACACCGCACGCACCACCCGCTTGCCGGTGCGCACAGCCGACATGACAAGATTGGTGGTGTCCCTAAGCGCGGGGACTCCAGCGGTGGTTGACGCCTCGTCAGCCGTCGGCTGCTGCGGCGTGTCCACATGCGGCCGCGCGTGCGCGCGGACGACGTCGAGCACCTGCGGGTCGGCGATCAGCACGTCGGCACGTGCCAAGGCCTCCACGGCGCGCAGCGTCAGCAGGCCCGGGTCTCCGGGACCGGCACCGATGAAGGTGACCTGGCCGGCGGCAGGGTGATTCGGGGCGGTGGGGTTCAAAGTGCTCGCTCCCCCATAAGACCGGCCGCACCCTTCGCGAGCATCTCGGCGGCGAGTTCGCGCCCCATGTTCACGGGGGTCGCCGCGTCGCCGAGAGAGGCGGGTACGTGTCCGGTGGTGGACAGCTGCACCAGCGTCGAGCCGTCGATCGTGCCGACGACGCCACGCAGGCGCATTTCGGTGACAGCCTGCCCGTCGGCCTGCAGGTCGGCCAGCGCACCCACAGGTGCGGAGCAGCCGGCCTCCAGGGCGGCGAGCAGGGAACGCTCGGCGGTCACGGCGGCCCGGGTGAACGGGTCGTCGAGCTCGGCGAGCTGGGCGGCGAGCTGCGCGTTGTGCGCGGCGCACTCCACCGCCAGGGCCCCCTGGCCGGGGGCGGGCAAAATCATGTCGGGCGACAGGAGCTCCGTCGCCTCCCCGATCCGGCCGATCCGGGTGAGCCCGGCCGCGGCCAGCACGACCCCGTCCAGCTCGCCCTTTTCGACATAACCGATACGGGTGTCGATGTTCCCGCGGATCGGTACGGTCTCCACCCGCCGGCCCAGCGAACGCGCCCAGGCGTTCAGCTGCGCCATGCGGCGCGGCGACCCCGTACCCACGCGGGCACCGTCCGGCAGCTCCTCGAAGGTCAGCCCGTCACGGGCCACCAGCACATCGCGCGGGTCCTCGCGCACCGGCACCGCGGCCAGCGCCAGGTCGGCGGGCTGCGCGGTCGGCAGGTCCTTGAGCGAGTGCACGGCGAAGTCGATCGTCCCGTCGAGCAGCGCGTCGCGCAGCGCCGAGACGAACACGCCGGTGCCGCCTATCTGCGCCAGGTGCTCGCGCGAGGTGTCGCCGTAGGTGGTGATCTCCACCAGCTCTACCGGGCGGCCGGTGACCTCGCGCACCGCGTCCGCCACCATCCCGGACTGGGCCATGGCGAGCTTGCTGCGCCGCGTCCCCAGCCTCAGGGCCCGTGGATTGCTGTCAGTCATGCCCGCTCCCGTGCTGTGTGCGAGCCGTCGGCCCGCGTGTCGGCCCGGCTGACGGCGGCTACCGTCTGCGGGTCGAGGTCGAAGAGTTCGCGCAGCGCGTCCGCGTAACCGGCGCCGCCGGGTTCGCTGGCCAGCTGCTTGACCCGCACGGTGGGCGCGTGCAGGAGTTTGTCGACGACCCGGCGCACGGTCTGGGTGATCTCCGCGCGCTGCTTGTCGTCAAGGTCGGGGAGGCGGCCGTCGAGCCGGGCGATCTCGCTCGCCACGACGTCGGCCGCCATGGTGCGCAGCGCGACCACCGTCGGCGTGATGTGCGCCGCCCGCTGCGCCGCGCCGAACGCGGCCACCTCGTCGGAGACGATGCCGCGCACCCGGTCCACGTCGGCCGCCATCGGAGCGTCCGCGGACGCGTCGGCGAGGGACTCGATGTCGACGAGGCGCACGCCCTCGGCCCGGTGGGCGGCGGCGTCGATGTCGCGCGGCATGGCGAGGTCGAGCAGCGCCAGCTCGGGCGCCGGGGCGACGGCGTCGCCCGTACCGCCCGCGGTGCCGGTGTGCCCGTCGCCGGCCGCGGTCCGGGCGGCGCGCGTCTCGGCCGCGGCCACGATCGCCTCACCGGTCAGGACCAGGCCGGTGGCGCCCGTACAGGAGACGACGACGTCGGCGAGCGCCAGCTCGGACTGGACGGCGGGCATGGCGACGGCGCGGGCGGTCAGCCCGTTCAGCGCGCCCGCCGAGCCCGGCTCGGTCAGGATCTGCGTCAGCCGCTCGGCGCGCTCCACCGTCCGGTTGGCCACGGTCAGTTCGCCGACCCCGGCCCGTACGAGCGTGGTGGCGGCCAGCGAGGACATCGAGCCGGCGCCGATGACCAGGGCCCGCTTGCCCCGGGCCCACTCGGCGACGTCGGTGTCCCCGGCCAGCTGCTCCAGGCCGAAGGTGACCAGCGACTGGCCGGCCTTGTCGATGCCGGTCTCGCTGTGGGCGCGCTTGCCGACCCGCAGCGCCTGCTGGAAGAGGTCGTTGAGCAGCCGGCCCGCGGTGTGCTGTTCCTGCGCGACCGCGAGCGCGTCCTTGATCTGGCCGAGGATCTGGCCCTCGCCCACGACCATCGAGTCCAGGCCGCAGGCCACCGAGAAGAGGTGGTGGACGGCCCGGTCCTCGTAGTGCACGTACAGGTACGGGGTCAGCTCGTCCAGACCGGCGCCGCTGTGCCGGGCCAGCAGGGTGGACAGCTCGGCGACACCGGCGTGGAACTTGTCCACGTCGGCGTACAGCTCGATGCGGTTGCAGGTGGAGAGCACCGCGGCCTCGGCGGCCGGCTCGGCCGACACCGTGTCCTGGAGCAGCTTGCCGCGCGCCTCGGGGGCGATGGCGGCGTGCTCCAGGACGCTCACGGGGGCACTGCGGTGACTGAGCCCTACTACCAGGAGGCTCATGCCGGCATCACGGCGGGTACGTCCCCGTCGGGTCCCTTGCGGTCGGACGGCCCGGCGGTGGCGTCCACGTCCGGGTCGGCCTTGCCCGCGGCCTCGCGCACCTCGCGCACGGCCCGCCGGGCCTCGCGCGCGGCGACGGCGCGGGCGTCACCGGCCTCGTCGTCCTCGTGCCCCGCGTCCTCGCCCGCCTTGCGCTGCTCGTGGAAGGCCAGGATCTGCAGTTCTATCGACAGGTCGACCTTGCGTACGTCCACCCCGTCCGGGACGGTCAGGACGGTGGGCGCGAAGTTCAGGATGGAGGTGACACCGGCGGCCACGAGGCGGTCGCAGACCTGCTGGGCGGCGCCCGCGGGCGTCGCGATCACGCCGATCGAGACGCCGTTGTCCTTGATGATCTTTTCCAGCTCGTCGGTGTGCTGGACCGCGATACCCGCCACCGGCTTGCCGGCCATCGCCGGGTCGGCGTCTATGAGCGCGGCGACGCGGAAGCCGCGGGAGGCGAAGCCGCCGTAGTTGGCCAGGGCGGCGCCGAGGTTACCGATACCGACGATCACGACCGGCCAGTCCTGCGTGAGGCCCAGCTCGCGGGAGATCTGGTAGACGAGGTACTCCACGTCGTAGCCGACCCCGCGGGTGCCGTACGAACCGAGGTAGGAGAAGTCCTTGCGCAGCTTGGCGGAGTTGACCCCCGCGGCGGCGGCGAGTTCCTCGGAGGAGACCGTGGGGACCGAGCGCTCGGAGAGCGCGGTCAACGCGCGCAGATACAGCGGAAGCCGGGCGACGGTGGCCTCGGGAATCCCTCGGCTTCGGGTCGCCGGTCGGTGAGTTCGGCCAGTTGCCACGGTGCTCCTGCGGGTAGAGCGGGGCTGTGGACGGCCGTAGGTTTCCCGACCGCCCCGTCGACAGCAGGCTATGTCTTTGTGAACGCGTGCACAAAGATGGTGTCCGCTTTGTCCGGCCAAAGTGACCGGGGTCACGCGGCTTTTGCGGCGCTTCGCGGAACCAACTCCCCGGGCGCACCGTTCACACGTTTCGCACCGGTAACACGGGAGCGCCGACGGCAGCACGCGCCCTCACTCCTTACCGCTATCCCCCCGGAAACCTACAAATCGCCCACCGATGGTAGTCGACTCAGGCGACCTTCTGCCCCACCCGGCGAAGGCCGGGCCCGGCCCCGGACAGAGGCACAATTACGGGCATGGCCTCCCTCTTCAGCCGCAGCGCCCGCAAGAACCCCGCCGACAGCACGGTCACGCTCATCGGCAAGCCCGGCTGCCACCTGTGCGACGTCGCGCAGGAGGTGATCGAAAGAGTCTGCGCCGAGACCGGCGCCACCTGGGAGAAGAAGGACATCACCCAGGACCAGGAGCTGTACCGCAAGTACTGGGAACAGATTCCGGTCGTCCTCGTGGACGGCGCGCAGCACGATTTCTGGCGGGTCGACCCCCAGCGGCTGCGCAAGGCCCTGGGCGCCTGACGGTACGGGCCACCCGCCCCGCAGCCGTACGAGCCCGCCTACGCCCGGCACGCCCCACCGCGTACCGCACCGGAACCGCCCGGCGTACGCCCCCGCGGCGGCGCGCTCCCCGGCCGCCCGGCGCCGTCACCGGGATGGCCGTAACGCAACCGTCGGCCGGACCGTGGCCGCCGGACATCCGCCCGTAACCGGCAGCACCGAACAACCTGGCTACGCTAGCTACATGGCCCACCCGTCGCCCGCCCGCCGTCCCCGTAGGAACTCCTACGGCGCGCACCTCCCCACGGGGTGGTTCAGCCGCCGTAGGCGCCACGCCACCGCGCGCAGCGTGCTCGCAGGCGAGGCCGCGGCCGAGGCCGCGCGCAAGTCCTCGCTGGAGGCCGAGGCGCAGGAGGCGGCCGCCCAGGACGAGGGCGCCGAAGAGCCGGAGTTCCCGGTCGTCGGCGACACCTGCGCCGCCGCCTTCTTCGACCTCGACAACACCGTCATGCAGGGCGCGTCCCTCTTCCACTTCGGACGCGGCCTGTACAAGCGGCGCTTCTTCCACAAGCGCGACCTGGCCCGCTTCGTCTGGCAGCAGATCTACTTCCGCTTCATCGGCTCGGAGAACCCCGAGCACATGGCGGACGCCCGCAACAGCGCGCTCTCCATCGTCCAGGGCCACCGCGTCTCCGAGCTGATGACCATCGGCGAGGAGATCTACGACGAGTACATGGCCGAGCGGATCTGGCCCGGCACCCGCGCCCTCGCCCAGGCGCACCTGGACGCGGGCCAGAAGGTGTGGCTGGTGACCGCCGCGCCCGTCGAGACCGCGACGATCATCGCCCGGCGGCTCGGCCTGACCGGCGCGCTCGGCACCGTCGCCGAGTCCGTCGGCGGCGTCTACACGGGCAAACTGGTCGGCGAGCCGCTGCACGGCCCCGCCAAGGCCGAGGCGGTACGGGCTCTGGCCGCCGCCGAAGGCCTGGACCTGGAGCGCTGCGCCGCGTACAGCGACTCGGCCAACGACATCCCGATGTTGTCCCTGGTCGGCCACCCGTATGCGGTCAACCCCGACGGGCGGCTGCGCAAGCATGCCCGTGAGCAGGGCTGGCGGCTGCGCGATTACCGGACCGGCCGCAAGGCGGTCAAGATCGGCATCCCGGCGGCGGCCGGCGTGGGTGCACTCGCGGGGGGTGCCGCGGCGGCGGTGGCCCTTCAGCGCCGCCGACGCTGAGTGCGCCTTTGGCGCGGTTGTCCGGGTTGCCTGGGTGGGGGTGCGCGTTGTGCGCATTTGGTCCGGTGGGTGGGGGGCTCGGGCCCACGCAGGGGTCACTCCTCGACACCGTGCACGTCATCGGTGACGTAGTTGTGAACCCAGATACCCGGCTGCTC